>JBARER010000096.1:0-40753 GCA_049796395.1 Xanthobacteraceae bacterium | reverse complement strand
CGATAAACGACGCACCTTCCAACAAGGCAAAGCCGAGGTCGATGCCGCGCATGTCGCGACCTGCCGGCTTTATTGCGATGCGCTGCGGTTCTGGCGGAGCTGTGCGGAGCGGTCGTGCCAGCGGCATCGGCGCTGCACCGGCGATGCCTTCGATTGTCTCGGCGCCGGGCATTATCTGGTGCCGCAGGCGCAGCGAACTCGCGCGGCACGAGTGGTGCTTGCCGGCGGCCCGCGCCGCGTTCCACTGGCCACGCACGTCGAATGGACCGTGCGCCGCAGCAGCTTCGCGGAATTATTGCACTGGCAGTTCGGGTGACCAGAGCATGATCCGGAAAAGTGGAGACCGGTTTTACGAAAAGATCAGGCGCCAGAAAATCATGATCTGGCCCCGGGAAACATTTTCGCTGCCGCCTTTTTTCATCCACCACGGCATTGGCGCCGCTTTTGCGCGCGGACATCAAACAAACAAATACAATCCCCAGACTTATCCCCAAAGACGAATGCCGAACCGGCAACGTGACTTTAACTTGCAGTTGCGCGGCGGCGCGGTATTCTCACTGTCAGATCGATCGCGTTTGGTTCTGCCGAATGTGGCGATCGCCAAGGTCAGATGGGCTTGGATGCGGCCGCAGCTACCGGCACTGCATCATGGAGCAAATGTGATCCTGGTCCCGGCAGCGGGTAGCAGCGCTAGGAACGTGACGGGCGGGCGCAAGCTCGCCCGTCATGATTCGTGCCGTCTCATCCGGCGCGCGCGGCACAACCATCGCTCATTCCCGCGTAAGCGGGAATCCAGGTCTCCGCGCCACGCGGCCTGGGTCCCCGCTTTCGCGGCGACGAACGGAATTCGCATTGTTTCCGTCTTGATCGCACGTGTTCTAATGTCGGCGCATGACCAATCTGATCACTCGCCGCCAGTTCACCATCGAATGGGGTCATTGCGACCCGGCCGGCATCGTCTACAACGCCCGCTTCTTCGAATTCTTCGATTGGAGCACCTGGCTCCTGTTCGAAGCCGCGCTCGGCGTGAAGCCGGCGGACTTGGCGGAAGCCTTCGGCATCATGGGCATTCCGCTGGTCGATGCCGGCGCCCGCTTTCTCGCGCCGGCACGGTTCGGCGATGTCGTCGACATCACGTCGCATGTGAGCGCATTCCGCCGTTCGAGCTTCGATGTCGCGCATCAGATCATGGTGGGCGGCAAAGTCGCGGTGGAGGGCACGGAAACCCGCGTCTGGGCGGTGCGCGATCCGGCCAACCTGGACAAAATCAGAGCGCAGCCCATCCCGTCGGACATCGCCGCGCGGTTTCAGGTCGGCTGACGACGAGCATCCCGAATCCCCTTGACTCTGCTAAGCCGTATGTTCTCTATTTGTTCTTGGGATGGGCAGATGGGAGAAGAGGGGGCGGAAATGGTCTTTGCTCTTGATACTCTTGGATACGCGAAACATTTACGCGATCATGGCGCGCCGAACGACCAAGCGGAAGCGCATGCCGAGGCGGCAAGAGAGCATCAAGAGATTTCATCATGACCGAACTTGTCACCAAGCTCGATCTGGAAGCTGCACTCGACCGGGTCGCGTTGCGCATGACGGTGCGCTTTGGTGTCATGCTGGTGGCAGGACTCACGGCGCTCGCCGCTATCCTGAAACTCGCATAGACTTTGCCGGCTCGTTAAAAAAATGAGGAGGCTACGCCAATGGGTACCGATCTGGATATCGTTCCGCTAGGGCCTGGCTTTGCCGCCGAAATCCGCGGCGTGACGCTTGCCGATGTCGCCCACGACAATGCGACCTATGCCGCTGTCCGCGCGGCGTTCGAAAATTATTCGGTGCTGCTGTTCCGTGATCAAAAGGTCGACGGCGAAGGCCAGCTGGCCTTCTCGCGCCGTTTCGGGCCGCCGGAAGTCACCAAAGTCGGCTCGCTCGGCACCGGCACGCATTTCGTCATCCTCACCACCATCGGGCCGGACGGCAACGTAGTGCCGGAGGATCACCGTTTTGCCATGCGCAACAAGGCGAACCAGCTCTGGCACACCGACTCGTCGTTCAAGGCCACGCCGGCGCTGACCTCGGTGCTCGCCGCGCGCACCATTCCGGGCTCCGGCGGCGAGACCGAATTCGCCTCGACGCGGCTTGCCTTCGAGCGGCTCGATCCGGCACTGCAGCAGAAGCTGGAAAATTCCTACGCCTGGCACAGCTACGGCCATTCGCGCGGCAAAATCCAAGAGGGCCTCGCCAGCACCGAAGAGATGGCGACGCTGCCGCCGGTGTGCTGGCGCATGGTGTGGACCAATCCGGTCAACGGCAGGAAAGCGCTGTATCTCGCCTCGCACACTTACGCCGTCGAAGGTATGGAGCCGAAGGCCGGCGAGAAGCTGATCGAGGATTTGACCGCGGCCGCAACCACGGCCGGCACGACCTACCAACATAAATGGCGCGCCGGCGACGTCATCATGTGGGACAACCGCGCCACCATGCATCGCGGCCGGCCGTGGCCCGGCAACGAAGCGCGCTACATGGTGCGCACCACTATCTCGGCGACGGAAGCCGACGGCGTCGACAGTGTGCGGCCGCCGCCGCGGCTGGCGGCGGAGTGAGAATGTTAAGGCACCGCTGAAGTGGACGTGCATCTCGTCGGCAGTATCGGCCTCGACACGGTGGACGACGTTTTCGCCGCCGTCGGCAAGCTTTTAGGTCCGCATCTGCGCCGCATCCCCGACGGCGAAGTCGGCGGCCGGCGACTGTGGATCAGCTGGCAATATCCGCTGTTGCGCGCCAGCCCGTTTCTGCGGCCGGATCCGTCCGGCGCGATCCGGCCGACCAATCGCTTTCCTTTGCTGACCTTGGCCGAAGGCGTTGCGCCTGAGGACGTGCATTTCGGCGAGCTCGGCTACGCCCGCGAGGCGCGCGCCTCTTATCTCGATTTCATCGCCGCGCGCGAGAACGGTACGCTACCGCAAGGCATCCGCTTTCAGGTCTGCCTGCCGACGCCGTTCGCCGTCGTCAGTTCGGTCGTCGTTCCGGCCGCGCTGCCCGCGGTCGAGGCCGCTTACGAGAAGGCGATGATCGCCGAGGTCGCGGCGCTCGCCCGCCATATCCCGCACAAGGATCTTTGCATCCAGTGGGACGTCTGCAACGAGATGGTGATCTGGGACGGCCAGCCGAGCGACGCGGTACCGAGCAATATTTCGCGCGATGACATCATCGCCCGCATGCAACGGCTCTGCGCCGCGGTGCCCGCCGACGTCGAACTCGGTCTGCATCTGTGCTACGGCGACTTCGGCGCCAGGCATTTCGTCGAGCCCAAGGATGCCGCGCAGATGGTCGATTTCGCCAATGCGCTTGCTGCCGCAATGCCGCACCGGCTCGCTTATATCCACATGCCGGTGCCGATCGGGCGCAACGATGACGCCTTCCATCGCCCGTTTCGCGATCTGAAACTCGGCGACGGCACCGCGCTGTTCTTAGGCCTGGTGCACGCCAAGGACGGCGTGGAAGGCACCAAGGCGCGCATTGCCGCGGCGCGGCGCCATGCGCCGGCCTTCGGCATCGCCACCGAATGCGGCATGGCGCGTTCGCGTTCGGAAGACACGGTGCGCGCTCTTTTGAAAATTCACGCCGACGTCTGCGCCAGTTAGTAACGTGTGAAGACTTGCTGCACCGCTTCCCCGGCGCGCAGCATTCAATGCCCGGCGATTTCGACCGCCGCCAAATGGTCGTGCAGAACCTGCTGCAATTCGGCCACCGGCAGGCGGCCGAAGCCGCAATAGGCGCCAAGCCCGAAATCGACAAGATACTTGCGCGCGACGGCGATGCGCTCCTCAAATCGCGGCATGTTATGGATGGCGCCGAGATAGACGCGCGCGCCTTGCGGTTTCAGGTTTTGCAACGGCGCATAGAAGGCGTCTTCGCTACGGTCGAGTATCGGAATGTGTATCCAATCGACCGGCCGGCCCGATGCTTCAACAAACGCGTTGGCGAGCTTGACCGCTTGGCCGAGATCGTTTGGAGCGAAGCGCGGCCAACCGCCGAGCGTGCCAAAGCAGAAGTGATAACCCAGCGCGACGTCGCGTGGAATGCCAGGCGCGAGATTGCGCACCTCCGTCAAATTGCGCTCGATCGCGCCTTCCAGCGGAAACCCGGCGACAGCGCCGTAGGCATCCTGAACCTCGGTCGAGCAGTCCCACTGTATAGCCAACTCCGCGCCCGGTATGTTGTCCACGATCGTCGCGATCTCCGCGCGCGTCGCCTCCAGATAGCCCGGCCTGATCCGATCGAGGTCTTTCCGGTTCGGAAAAATCCGCGGCGGCAGCACGCTGTTGACCATTGGTATCGACACCTGGAAGCGCAGATGCGGCGGCAGCAGGCCGTTCTTCCTCATCGTGCTGAATACGAAATAGGAGTTGATGGCATCGCGCGCATAGCCGAGCCGCCAGCCCGGATCGCCGAAGCGAACCCGCTCGACGCCGTCCTTGACCTTGAACCACCACGCTTCGGCGGCATTGCGCGGGTACTGGCGCTCGACGCCGTTTTCGTCCGGCGGCGGTCTCTGCACGATCTCAAGCTCCGGATGCGCGGCCAAGACCTGATAATGCACGCGGCTGATCCAATGCCGTCGCGGTCCCACTTCGCCGTCCGGCATGGCGAACAGGTATTTTCCCAACTGCGCGCCGAAGGACTGAAACACCTGTTGCGGCGTGTCGTAGGGAATGCTGCCCACCAAGAGAAGTTCACCGCTCACGCCGTCCTCCTTCGCTTGCCAAGCTGGCGCGTCAGAATACACTGCCGGCCAAAATGGGAAATAAGAGCGGGCGCCATGAGGACATTGATTCGGGCCGCTTTGTTCTGCGCGGTTGCGCTGCAAGCGGCGGCGAGCGCTCAAACGTGGCCGAGCCATCCGATCAAGCTGATCGTGCCGACCGGTCCAGGCTCAGCCACCGATATCATGGCGCGGCTGATCGCCGACGGCGCTTCGCCCGGTCTCGGCCAACAGATGTTTGTCGACGATATCCCGGGCGCTTCCGGCATCTTAGCCCACGAAACCGCCGCGCACTCCGCAGCCGACGGTTATACGCTGCTCTTCACCAATACTTCGGGTATGGCCATCAATCTCATTTCGTTCAAACAGCTACCTTACGATCCCGAGCGCGATTTCGCTGCCGTGAGCCTGGCGTGCAGTCTTGGTCCGCAAATGCTGTCGGTGAATGCGGCGCTTCCGGTTTCCACGGTCCCCGAATTGATCGCTTACGCCAAGGCCAATCCGGGCAAGCTCTCCATTGCCTTCGACAACACTGCCGGCGCTGCCGCCTTTGCGGCGAAGCTTTTCAATAAGCGGGCCGGGCTCGGGATGACCGAAGTGCCGTACCGATCGAGCGGGCAGGAGAACCAGGACGTCGCGGCCGGCGTAGAGCAGGTCATGATGAGCTCGATTGCCGCCGCAAATGCAGTCGTGCAAGCGGGCAAAGTGCGCCGCCTCGCGGTCACCTCTGAGCGCCGGTTTCCGGGTTTGCCGGATTTGCCATCGTTGAGTGAAACTGTGCCAGGCGCGGTGATGAATGGCTTTTTCGCCGTTGTCGCGCCGGCCGGCACGCCGCCCGACCTCATCGCGCGGCTTAACCGAGCGATCGATCGTTGTCTTCAGGGTCCCGAAATCCAGGCCCGCCTGCTGACACTCGGGCTTGCGACCGATGGCGGCGGAACGCCCGAAAACACCGCTCAAACCATTCGCAAGGAGCAAGCGCAGTGGCGCGCGCTCGGCAAGGAACTCAACGTCGAGCCGCAGTGACTGCCTAAGAAAACAAACGCAAGGTCCCGGCAATGCCCCGCAATGTTCATCTGGTCGGCAGTGTGCCGATGGCCGACGCAAGCGAGGTGTTCGAGACGGTCAGCGCCGCGCTCGGCCCGCGGCTGAAACGGCTGCCGGACGGCGAAACCGGCGAACGCGGCGATTGGATCACCTGGCTGGAGCCGGTGTTCGCGCAAAATCCGGCGCTGGTGAAATCCGGCGAGTTCTTTCGCGTGCACTCAAGCGGCACCGGCCGCGAGCGCTACACGCTGAAGCCGGGATTGCGCGCCGCCGATGTCCATTTCGACAATCTGTTTTATGCCGACATCGCCAAGCAATCCTATGCGGTGTTCAAGCGGCTGAAAGACGCCGGCAAGATTGAAGCCGACGCTAAATTTCAGGTCGATCTGGTGCCGGCACATTCGGTGATCTGGCTGTTTTTGGTCGATGCACTGCATGTGCCGCTCGATCCGATCTACAACGGCGCGCTCAAGCGCGAGATCGACAAGATCGCCGCCGCCATCCCGCATGACGAGCTGGCGATCCAGTTCGACGTCGCTTCGGCGGTGTTCGCGCGGCTCGAGCGCAACGAGGCCTCGAGCTACGGCCGCAGCAAGGCCGAGATGCAGGACGCCTTCGCCGCGATCCTGGTCGATCTCGGCAACCGCGTACCGGCCGGCGTCGATCTGCTCTATCATCTCTGCTACGGCGACTCGAACCATCGCCATGTCATCGAGCCGACCGACATGGGCGACATGGTCGAATTCACCAATCGGGTGTTGCGGCAGATCGCGCGGCCGGTCGAGCTCATCCACATGCCGGTGCCGCGCAATCGCGCCGACGATGCTTATTTCGCGCCGCTGTCGCGGCTTGCGCTGCGGCCGGAAACTGAATTGTGTCTGGGTCTCGTGCACCACACCGACGGCGTCGAGGGCACCAAGCGCCGCCTCGCCACGGCGAAAAAGTTTGCCGGCGATTTTTCCATCGCCACCGAATGCGGCTTCGGCCGCCGCGATCCGGCAACCATTCCGGAGCTGCTTCGCATTCACGCCGCGGTCGCGGATATCGTTTAGCGCGGCAGCGGAGCTTTGGCGGGCAGGTCGGCCATTTGCCAAAGTGCGTTTCCAGCGGCAAAAGCATGTACAATGATGACGATGACCATGAACTCGCCGTTTACGCCGGTGCGCGTTTCGCGTCTGTCCGAGGAGATCATCCGCCAGATCGCGCATCTGGTTGAGACCCGCCAGATCGTCATCGATGATCGCTTCCCAAGCGAACGCGACCTGGAGCAGCAATGGAAGGTGAGCCGGCCGGTGCTGCGCGAGGCGTTTCGCGTGCTGGAATTGCAGGGCCTGATCGAAAGCCGGCCCGGCGGCGGGCGCTACTTGCGCGCGTCGTGGATTCCGAACCCGGAGCATTTGCGGCGCAACCGGCTGGTCGCCAATCGCGAGAACCTGCTGCAGATATGGGAGGCGCGCGAAAGCATCGAAGTCAAATCGGCGGAGCTGGCCGCTTTGCACGCCACCGCGGACGAGATCGCCGAACTTGAGCGCCCGCTGGTGCTGCTCGCCTCGCTATCACCTGCGGACGCCAAAAAGCTCGATCTCGATCAGAGCTTCCATCTGGTCATCGCCCGCGCCTCGCGAAATCCGTTCGTGCTCGACATGGTGAGCAACTTGGTGGCGCGCATGGCCGAAATCGGCTTTCGCGACATGCTCGACGTCGATGATTTCAAGCCGCTGCTGAGCATCCATCAGCCGATCTTTCGCGCCATCGCCGCCCACGATCCGAAAGGGGCCCGCACCGCCATGCGCCGTCATTTCACCAGCCTGCGGCGCACCGTTGACGCGGCGTGATCGGCGCCGCGCCGCTATTCAACCGTAAGGCGATTGACCGAAGTTGCAGGCTTTGGTTACGTCCACAGGTAAACTGGGTAATCCAGTTACCCAGTTTCCCCGGCAGATAGCGGCAGCTCCGGCAAGCGATCCGTAGCTGCTGCACGCTCGGCTGCAGCCAACGCAGGCAAGCCGAGACGGCAAAAAAAACAGCGTGAGCAAAGGGAGAACGCAACGATGCAACGCCCCCTCAAGGCAATTTGTCTCGCCGCCGCGCTCGCCGCCGCGGCGCTGCTGCCCGCCCAAGCCCAAGCCCAAGCCCAGACCAAAGCCGACTTAGGCAGTCGGCCGATCCGCATGATCGTCGGCGTGGCCGCCGGCGGCGCGACCGACGTCACCGCGCGCATGATTGCGCAGAAGCTGTCGCAAAGCCTGCACACCGCGGTCATCGTCGAAAACAAGCCGGGCGCCTTCTTCGAGCCGGCCTATCGCGAACTCACCAACGCCGCGCCCGACGGCCACACCATCTTCATGATCTCGGCCAGCACGGTGGTCACCCAGCCCGGTCGCAAAGACTTCCCCTATGACATCCGCAAGCTGTCGGCGATCTCCGAAGTGTCCGCAGGACCCTTTATCCTCACCGCGCGCAACAGCCTCGGTTTCAAGACCGTCAACGACCTCGTCCAGTACGGCAAGCAACATCCCGGCAAGCTGACCTTCGGCTCAGGCGGCGGTGCCGGCAGCTCGCTATCGCTGTCCGCCGAGTTGTTGCGGCTGCGCGCCGGCATTTCCATCATCAACGTGCCATACCAGGGCGCCGCGAATGCACTGACCGATCTTCTCGGCAGCCATATCGATGCGATGTTCGATGCGTTGCCGGTCGAAGTCGGCCAAGTGAAGCAAGGCGCCGTCACCGCTCTTGCCGTCACCAGCGCCAAGCGCTCGCCGGCGCTGCCGGAAGTGCCGACCATGGTCGAATCCGGCTTCAAGGACTACATCACCTATAATTACTTCGGGCTGCTGGCGCCGCCGAATACGCCACCCGCCGTGATCAAGACACTGCATGACGCCACGGTCGAAGCCGTCGCCGCGCCGGACGTCATCGCCGAATTCAAGACCCAAGGCATGGACGCGGTCGGCAACCAACCCGACGAATTCGCCAAGATGCTTGCCGAGGATTTGCAGCGCTGGACCCAGGTCATCAAGGACGCCGGCATTCAGCCGCAATAGCCACCAATCTCGTCCGCGCCACATCACAGCGGCCGCAATCGCGAATCCGCCCGATCCCGCACCGGCCGCAACAAGGAGCTACGCATGTTTAACCACTGGACCGAGCATTTCGGTGAGAACCTCTCTTGGTCGAACGCCACCATGGTGACCAAAGGCATGGCGCCTTATGGCGTCATCTGTCTCGGCGAGATCGAGCGCATCGGCCTGAAGCTGATCGCGCGCGGCAACGATCCGAACGACAAGGATGCCTGGTGGCAGGAATGGTGTGCGATGGGCGACCACGTCGCCAAAATGGGCGAAGCCGCCATGGCCAAGGGCCATCGATTTAGCGCGGCCGATTACTTCATGCGCGCCGGCTATTACTATTACACCGGCGAGCGCATGGTTCATCCCGGCGAACTGAAGTCGAGCATCTACGCCAAGGCCATCGCCAATTTCAACAAAGGTTTCCCGATCCGTTATCCGCACTTCGAGCGCGTTGCGGTGCCCTACGAGAACACCACGCTGCCCGCTTATTTTGTCAAAGCCCAGGGCGCTACCGGGCCGGCGCCGACCATGGTCGTCTTCGACGGTCTCGATAACTGCAAAGAGATGAGCTCGCTGTTCTGCGGTCTCGAGTTTTCCCGCCGTGGCTTCAATACGCTGGCGATCGACGGCCCTGGCCAGGGCGAAACGCTCCGCTTGCAGAACATGCCGAGCCGCTATGACTACGAGGTGCCCGGCAAGGCGGCGTATGATTACGTCGCTTCCCGCAAGGACGTCGATGCCGCCAAGGTCGCCGTCATGGGCTACAGCTTCGGCGGCTATTGCGCGCCGCGCATCGCGGCGCTGGACCCGCGTTATGCCGGCGGTGTGGCCTTCGGCGCCATGTGGTGGGACATGCATGCGTGGCTGGTGCGCTCGCAACAGCAGATGAAAACCGGCGCACTCGCGACCTCGCATTTTCAGGTGCCGTGGGTCTTTGGCGTCCCCGATCTCGACTTCAACAAGGCAGTCGATCTGATGAAGAACTTCAACCTTGAGGGCATAGCCCAGAAGGTGAAGTCGCCGTTCTTGGTGATGCATGGCGCCAATGACCGGCAGATTCCGCCGCAGGAAGCGCGCACGCTCTACGAAAAGCTCGGCAGCGCCAAAAAGACGCTGAAGATTTTCGACGTCGAGGAAGGCGGCGCCGAGCATTGTCAGGTCGACGACCGCCAAGCCGGCGTCAACTGGATTGCCGACTGGCTCAGCGAGAACGTCTTCGTCTAGCTTCGGCGCCTGTTGTCCGGCGGCTCATTCCGCCGCGGTCATGAGGCCGATTGCGGGCGCCTGCTGCTCCATCTCTCGGCGGACGCACACCGCCTGCGAGGTGTCGTCGAGCGCCACGTCGGCCGCGGTCAAGAATGCGCCGGCTGGCACATCGCGCAGAAGCTTTGCATGATGCGCCAGCCCGATCGGCAGCGCATTCAGCTTGAGGCTGCGCTCCGCCGGAATGAGCTTGGCGTAGACGGTATAACCGCCTTCGCCGTCGAGCGCCTCGCCGGCTTTGAGCGCGCGCTTGGCAACCGCGACCGCGTCGCCGCGAAAGCCGCGGCAGCTTCCGGTCGGCTCGCCGCGCAGCGCGACATTGAGCACCGAGATCGACAGTTCCAGCCCGATCAGATGGAACGGCTTGTACATCGCCGCATAGCGGCCGGTCGCGTCGGTTGGCAGGCCGTATTGCTTGAAACAGGCGGCGGCATAATCGCTCTGCGCCTTGAGCACCACATAGACGCCCCAGCGCAGATCGCGCGCGACCGGCGAACCGTCGCGTTGCAGCGACGACACCACTTCGACCATGCCGTCGGCTTCGAGCACGCCGCCGTGCGCTTGCGGCCGCAACATCGCGGCCAATTCGTCGGCGCCGCACGGCGGGAACATCAAGCCGTCCTGCGGCACCTCGAGATCGCAGGCGTTCGCCACCGCCGCCATCTCGATCGCCGACTTGGTGCCGTCGAGAAACGAGTTGAACATCTGCGAATTCATGCCGGCGGATTTGGCCTGCGCGGCGGTGAGCCCGTAATGCTCCCACACGCCGTCCGGCGTGACGCCGTGATAGGACGGCAGATATTTTGTGCCCTTGCCGGCCGCGGCGACCGTAAATCCTGCGCTGCGCGCCCAGTCGACCATTTCCGAAATCAGCGCCGGCTGATCGCCATAGGCCATGGAATAGACCACGCCGGCCGCGCGCGCCTTGCGGGCGAGCAGCGGCCCGGCCAGCGCGTCGGCCTCGACATTGACCATGACGATGGGCTTCTTCGCTTCGAACGCCGCCAGCGCATGCGCGATACCGGCATTCGGGCTGCCGGTCGCTTCGATGACGACGTCGACGCGCTCGTCTTCAATCGCCGCGCGGCCGCTCTCGGCAAATTGTGTGCGTCCGATGCGCGCTTCATCCCAGCCGACGGTCCTGCAGGCGAGCCGCGCACGGTCCGGATCGAGATCGGCGATGACCGCGACTTCGAGGCCCTTGATCGACGGCACCTGCGCCAGAAACATCGAGCCGAACTTGCCGGCGCCGATCAGTCCGGCGCGCACCGGCTTGCTGGCCTCAAGGCGGGCGGCGAGGAGGGATTGGAGGTTCATGTCATTTGTTCCCGGACATCAAGGCCTGCGTCAGCGCAAGACCTCGCCTTAGCGGGAATTAACGGAGCAGCCCGGCGACATGTCAATGACTTCGTGGCGCCCGCAACGGGCATCAGGCGCTTTACGCCGCGAGCGAAACGTCCACCTGCTGCAGCGCGGCTTTCAGCGCCTCAAAACACCTTCGGTCGATTGCGGTATCGACCATGTCCGACATGATCGCCAAAGCCTTGTCGACCGGCATGGCGGCGCGATATGGCCGATCGGCTGTGAGAGCGTCGAAAATGTCCGCGGTGGTGACGATGCGGACATCGAGAGAAATCTGCTCGTCTTTCAATCCGCGCGGATAGCCTTTGCCGTCCAATCGTTCGTGATGCGCTCCGGCAATGAGAGCGAGGTCGGCAAAAGCGCCGATACGCGAAAGAATTTTCTCTCCCAGCGCGGCATGCTGTTGCATTGCGGCCCATTCGTCGGCATCGAGTTTCGCCGGTTTGTCGAGCACCGAGTTACTGACCCCGAGCTTGCCGATGTCATGCAGCAGCGCCGCCCGTTTGAGCCAGCGGCGCCTTTCGGGCGAATACTGCAATTCCTTGGCAATGAGATTGGAAAACAGCGTCACGCGTTCGCTGTGACCGCTGGTATAGGGACTCTTGGAGTCGATCACTTGAGCGAAAGCGGCGGCGATATCGTCGAGGTAGTCGTCATCGACGAACGAGCGTTCTTGTGCGGGCTCCAATGCAAAGATCGCCTTTTGCAAGTCATCCGCGCGCAGCCCCGTCCAAAATTCCGGCCGTGCCGCAACCCGGTCGAACGCCGCCGCCAATCGCGGATCGAACCAGGTTCCCGTTCGATGTCCAATTTCGCGCTTGGCGGCTTCAACCCCGTTGGCCGTTTGAAAGACGTCGACGATCTGCGCCATCAGCGCGATCCGCGAATAGATCGGAATCTCCTCGCCACTCAAACCGTTCGGCCGTCCGCCGCCATCCCAGTGTTCGTCAAAGCTCCGGATCGCCGCTATCACCCCGTCGGAGAAACGCATTTTTCGGGCGATTTCGGCGCCCCGATCGCAGCGCGTTTCCATCAGCTCCTTGGCAATCTCGCCGCCGTTCTGGAAAATATGCACCAGTGCGCGAAACCGCTCGGCCAGCCCGGAATTCATGCCGGTGTGGGACAGCACGAAACGCAGCACCTGCGGCAAGCTGCCGTTGACCGTCGTGAAGTCGCGCTTGAACGTAATATCATCGGTCATATAGAGCTGGCAGATGCGCGCCGCATTGCTGCTGCAGCCGACGTCTTTCACCAGCAGCGTGTAATAGAGCTCCCAGATTTCGGCTTCGCGAAGACCTATTTCCCGGCCGATGTGGATTCCGATCCAGCAGCAGCGCACGCAGTGGCCGGCCGGCTGACCTTCGACCATGTCGAGCGCATAGCTCAGGGCGCTGAGGAGCTCGGCGAGACGCAGCTCCGAGACAGGCTTGGTTTGGTCGTGCGAAGAGTCCATCGGATGATCTTGCAGACGAAATTCCGGTTGCACCCGCCAATCCGGCGGGAGCTAAAGATTTCAACAAATAAGTTAACAAACCCGCTCCCCGGTGGCTGATTGGGCTCTTGCGGCCGTAAGCGGTCGTTCAGCTTGGCGTTACTCCGCCGCGACCTGATGCGCCCGCGCATATTCCATCAGCGCATCGTCGGCAACCGGTTTAAGCGGGGCGAAATCGCGGTGCGCGATCCATTCGGCGCGGGTGAATCTGGTGATGTGATTCGAGCAGGCGCAAAGGGTCAAATAAACGATCTTGCGCGGATAGGGCGTGATGTTGGGCGGCGAGGCGTGCACCAGATTGCCGTGGAACATCAGCACCGAGCCGGGCTTGCCGGTCGGCGCCACGATGCCGCCGTCGGCGGCGAGCCGCGTCACCGTCTCCTTGTCCAGCGTCCACAGCGGATAGGACGTGGTCGCCGTATCGTGGCCGGCCGCCAGCACGCCCTGCTTATGGCTCTTCGGAATGAGCATCAGCGCGCCGTTGATCGGCATCACCTCGTCGAGGAAGATGGCGATGTTCATGGCGCGCGGTTCCGGCATGCCGTCGTCGCGCGCCCAGGTGCCGTAGTCCTGATGCCACTGCCAGACGTCGCCCTCGAAGGCGGCCTTGGCATTGAGCTTGAACTGATGGACATAGACATCCTCGCCGAAGAGCTGGCGGAGCGGTTCGATCAGCCGCGGATGGTGCGCCATCAGGCGGAACGTCTCATTGAAGGTGTGCGCGGCAAAGGCGGTGCGCGGCACGCCGGATTTCTCGCGCCACACTTCCGGACGATCGAGCTTGAGGATCGCCTCGGCATCGTCGCGCAGAAGCGCGACCTCCTCCTCGGCAAAGCAATTCGGAAAGAACAGATAGCCCTGTTCGTCGAAATCCTTGAACTGCGCGGAGGTGAGCTTCATGGCGCGTTTCCACCGTATTATTGTTGGTCCGTCAGCCAATATCATAGCACGTCATGGCCGGGCTCGTCCGGGCCATCCACGTCTTAGGCGCTTTCCGCCACCAGGCGGTTACGCATTTTGCCCAAGCTTTCGATCTCAGTCTCCATTACATCGCCCACTTTGAGGAACGTGTTGGTGCCCTGGCCGACGCCGCCGCAGGTGCCGCAGCTAAAAATATCGCCGCTATCGAGGGTGAGGATATTGGAGGCATATTCGATCTGCTCTTCCGGCGTGAAGATGAATTGCGCGGTATTGCCGTTCTGCTTCACGTCGCCGTTGACGGTGAGCCGGATGAACAGATTCATGGCGTCCGGCACGAAAGCGCGCGGCACCAGAAACGGCCCCATCGGCGCGAAATTGTCGTGGCTCTTGCCGTTGAGCCAGTCGGAGCGTAGCCCCGGGCGGTCGGCGCGGATCTGCAGGTCGCGGGCCGAGACATCGTTGGTGGTCATGAAGCCGGCGACGTGATCAAGCGCGCGCTCGGCCTTGATGCGCTTGCCGGGCTTGCCGATGGCGAGCGCGATCTCCGCTTCCCAGTCGATCTTTTTCAAGCCGGCCGGAATGGCAATGTCGTCATGGGCGCCGCATAGCGTGCTCGGCGCTTTGAGAAACAAATAGGGGTCGGAGGTCGATTTTTCGCCGGTGGACTTCGGCCCGCTGGCCGGCGTCATGCCGGCGCGCAGCATTTCGTCGACGTGCTCTTGAAAGTTCTGCGCGGCGTAAAACATCTTGCCCGGCCGCCGCACCGGCGGCAGCGGCCGCAAGCTCGCGAGCTTTTGCGCGCCGGGCCTTCCCTCTTTCTCGAGGGAGGCGACGATATCCTGCAACTTCGCGAAATTAGCGTCCCAGTCTTCCAACAGGCCGTCGATGCTGCTGGCCGATTGCGACAGGTGCGCGTGCGGCAAGTCATAGGCGAAGTGCGTCGCGCCGAGCGCGAACACGTCGTCGCCCAGCACGATCGCGGCGAACGGCTTGTCGCCCGGTTTGGCGAAGGTGCCGAGCTTGAAAGGCATGCCGTTCATGTCTGCCTCATGCCCGGCTCACGGCTTCTTCGCGTCGGCGTAGGGATAGATCAGGTCGCCGGTCTTGTATTCGTTCGGCCAGACGATGTTTTCGTGGGTGGTGTCCTTGAACTGATCCATGGAATTGCCGGTGACATGCTGGAACTGGGTGAAGAACACGCGCGACTTCGCCCACTCGCCGTCTTTGCCGAACTTGACCGAGCCGACCACGGTCGAAAAGGTGTGGCTGCGCATGTAGGCCGCGAGCTTGACCTGATCGAGCGTCTTGGCGCCCTCGACCGCTTCGGCCAGCACCTGCCCGGCCGAGTAGGCGATCGGCGGGAAGGACCACCCCATCGGGTCGATCTTCTCCTCTTTCGCGATCGCCTGATACTTGGCGAGAACTTCCTTGGTGCCCGGAAACACCAAGGACGGCGCCGGCAGGAACACTTCGTTGTTGACGATGCCATTCATCAATGGGCCGAGCTGCGCCTTGATCGGCGCTACCAGAAGGCCGATCAAGGCGCCGCCGAACATTTTCGGCGTCAGCCCGACTTCGTTGGCGGCGCGCACGATGCCGACCGTATCCGGCGGATAGGCCGCGACATAGACGATGTCGGGATTGAGCGCCTGCACCGCGTGCATGATCGGCGTGTAATCGGTCGTGGTCGGCGGGTATTTCTGATCGAACACGGTCTGGAAGCCGCCGATCGCCTTGATGCTTTCGCGCGCGCCGTCGGCGGCGTTCTGGGCGAATTCGGCGTCGGCGGCGATGATCGCCACCGTTTTCGGCCGCGGCTTTTGCGCCGCCGCCATTTCGAAGAAGCCATAGGCAAAGGATCGCTTCGGCTCCGGCCCGGTCGGTAGCATCGAGAAATACTGGTCGTAATGGAATTTGCTGTTGGCGGCGTTGGCCAGGATTCCGATCGTGGTCTTGTGAAACTGCATTAGCAGCGGGATCGCCGGGGCCACCATGTTGGTCGCATAGGGCCCGATCAAAAGGTCGACTTTGTCGACCTCGATCAGCTTGGTGTAGAGCCCGGGCACGTTCTGCGGATTGCTCTGGTCGTCGTAATAGACCAACTCGACCGGACGGCCGAGCAAGCCGCCCTTGGCGTTGACGTCGTCGCGCCAAATCGTCAGCCCGGCCAGCACCTGCTTGCCGATCGGCGCCACGCCGCCGGTCAGCGCCACGCTCAAGCCGACTTTGATGGGCTCGGCGGCTTTCGCTGCGGCCGACACGAACAGCATAAGGACGGCAACTAAAATCGCGCAGCCGCGATGGCTCCAATGGCGCATGTGCTTCCTCCCCTGCGCGCCACGGATCGCGGCGCGCTTGTTTTGCCGGAAGGTTATCGCGGCTCGCTTACCGGCGCTAGGGCGTGCACTCACGGCCGCGCGATGCCCGCCTCCGGGTGCAAAGCGGTTGCAAGAGTACCGCCCTTAAATTCGCTACGCGGAGAGCAGCGGCGGGGGTGCTCCAGCGATCCAATCGGAGGCTAAATCGTAAGCGTGTGCCAACTCGAGGCATGATCGCTCGCGGTGATTTGAAGCGACGATTTGAATTCCGATTGGCAGACCTGCTTCGTTAAAACCCGCCGGCACGGCAAGCGCGGGGCAGCCCGCCATCGTGATCGGCAGGATGCCCTTCATCCATTCGTGATAGGTCTCCATCTTCTGTCCGGCAATGGATTTCGGCCAATCCAGAGCGGCATCAAACGGAAAAAGCTGAGCCGTTGGAACGATGAGATAATCGTACTGAGTGAAAAATCTACGGACCGCGAGATACCACTCCGTGCGCACCGCGGATGCTGCCGTGATGTCGAAGGCCGAGAGCTTAAGACCACTCTCGACTTCGAAAATTGCTTCCGGCTTCATCAGCGCGCGCTTGGAAGGATCGTTGTAATGGGCAAGCAACGCACCACCGGCCTGCCAGGCACGCAGCCGCAGCCAAGCGTTCCAGACAGCGTCGATTGGATAGTCCGGCTGCGCGATTTCGACAATGCAACCCATCGACTCGAACGTCTTGAGCGCGCGCTCGCATAATTCCAACACACCGGGTTCGTACGGTATAGTGCCGTTGAAATCGCGTACCCAAGCGATCCGCGTGCCCCGGAAGTGCCTGCCCAAATCCCCCTGAAATGTCGCGATCTCTTCCGTCATCGACAGGGGAACGCGGTCATCGTACCCGGCCTGCACGGCGAGCAACATCGCCAGATCAGGGATACTCCTCGCCATCGGACCGAGCACTCCCATGGATGGCAGCCACACGTCACGACCGTCGGCCGGTACGCGGCCGAAGCTCGTCCGAAACCCGAAAACGTTGTTCCAGCCCGCGGGATTGCGCAGGCTTCCGCCGTAGTCGCTGCCATCGGCGAGCGGCAGCATTCGCAACGCCAAAGCAACGGCTGCGCCACCGCTGCTGCCTCCCGCCGAACGGGTCTGGTCATAGGCGTTCCGCGTGATGCCGTAGACTTTGTTGTAGGTGTTGGAGCCCAGGCCGAACTCGGGAGTGTTTGTCTTGCCAATGAAGATCACGCCTGCTTGGCGCAACCGCTCAACCATGATGCTGTCTGCGGGCGGCACGAAATCCTTCAAGATGGGCGATCCCGACGTCATGGGTATGCCCTTGACCGGAACCAAGTCCTTCACCGCATGAGGCAGACCATGCAGCGGCCCGATCTGCTCGCCGCGACCCAGCTGCGCGTCGCGCAGCTGGGCCTGTGCTAACAGGCTACCGCGATCCTGGAGAGCGACGATCGCATTCACATGTGGATTCAGCTTATCGATGTGGTCGAGATAAGCGGTCATGACCTCGACGCAGGAGAGCTGCCGCGAGCGGATCGCACCGGCAAGCGCGCCGGCGCCCATCATGACGATCTGCGATGGGCGGAACGGCCCTGAGCGATCGGAAGAAGTCGAGCCGATTTCTGGCATCACCAAACGATCCGCTCATAAGATGCGGGGGCCTTACTCGCTTTCGTGAAGCGTTCTACTGGCAAGTTATAATCTACAACCAGTTTGCCACGCAGGGGCTCCGCGGTTTTGCTGCGCCGGATCACGCTTTAGCTGCCGCGAAACACCGGTTTGCGCTTGCCGTGAAAGGCCTCGACGCCTTCGCGGAAATCGTCGGACTGCCGCAGCCGGCTGTAGCAATGGCCTTCCAATTCAATCGCCGCCGCGAGGTTGGTGTCCTCGGTCGCGTTGAGCAGCGTCTTGGCGGTGCGCTGGGCGAGCGGCGAGAACGCGCGCAACTCGTCGACCAGCGCATCGGTTGCGTTCTCCAATTTGTTGTCGTCGACGCATTCGGTGGCGATGCCCCAGTCGTAAGCCTGTTTCGCGCCAACGCGCTTACAGCGCATCACGATGTCCTTGGTGCGGGTGATGCCGATGATCTTCTGCAGCCGTGCCGAGCCGCCGGAGCCGGGAATCTGACCGAGGCGCTGCTCCGGCAGCGCGTATTGACAGGTCTCGGACACGATGCGGAAATCGCAGGCGAGCGAAATCTCGAAGCCGACGCCGAAGCAATAGCCGCGATTGGCGGCAATAACCGGCTTGCCGCAGCGCGCCGGCGCCGCGATGTTCCAGGCGAGCTTCGACACGTGCTCGGGCGAGGCCGCCAGGAAGCCTGAGATATTGCCGCCCGACGAAAAATGCTCACCGGCGGCGCGCAGCACGACGACACGCACGCGCACATCCTCATCGAGCGTCTCGAACACCAGGCGAAGCTGATCGCGCTCGGCCATTTCGATGACATTGAGCGGCGGCCGGTCGAGCACGATATCGGCGCGCTCGCGCTCCGCATCGATCTCGACGCGGAAGCCGTCGAGGGTCTGCAGGCGCGTATCGGCGAAGGCGTAGGCAACAAAACCCATGATTCTGATCCTTAGGCAGATATCGATTTGGCCGAACCGGCCGAAGCCTCGCCGGAACCAGTTTCAGCCTGCTCATATTCGCCGGCCACGAGCTTGCGGCGCAACAGCTTGCCGACCGGCGATTTCGGGATTTCGGCGACGAAAATATAGCGGCGCGGCCGCTTAAAGCTGGCCAGACCGGAGTCGCGGCAGAAGGCGTCGAGCGCGTCGGCGTCGATTTCGCTGCGGCATTTGACGAAGGCGGCGACGGTCTTGCCCCAGCGCTCGTCGGGCAAGCCGACCACCGCGACTTCCGCTACTGCGGCATGCAACGACAGGCAGGATTCGATCTCAACCGGCGAAACATTCTCGCCGCCGGTGATGATCATGTCGTCGACGCGGCCGGTGACGAACAGGTCGCCGTCGGCATCGACAAAGCCGGTGTCGCCGGAGAAATACCAGCCTTGCCGCAGCGCCTTGGCATCGGCGTCCGGCCGCCGCCAATAGCCTTCGAAGGATTCATCGCCAGCGAGCAGCGCCGCGATCTCGCCCTCCTCGCCCGTGCCGGCAACCTCGTCGGCCGTTCTGGCGCCGAGTTTAACCACGCGCACCATCTGATTGATGCCGGCGCGTCCAGCGGAGCCGGGCTTGTTCGCTGCGTTCTGATCGATGGTGAAGGTGTAGACCTCCGACGAGCCGTAATGATTGACGAACAGGTCCGGCTTGAACGCGGCCTGCAAAGTCTTGAGCAGGCCGTCGGTCATCGGCGCGCCAGCGAAGCCGAGCTTGCGCACCGAGCTGACGTCGCTCCCAGCAAACATCGGGTGATGCACCAGGTCGTGATAGAGCGTCGGCACCAGATAAAGATTGCTGACCCGCTCGGCGGCGATCAATCTGAGTGCGGTCGCGACGTCGAAGCGGCGCAGGCAGATGAAGGCGCCGCCGACAAGCGACATGGCAAGCAGCGAGCGCACGCCCATGGTGTGATAGAGCGGCATGACGCCGAGCGTGCGTTCGCCGTGCGCATAAAGATTTTGCGCGACATGGGCGATGGCCGCGGCGCGCTCGGCGAACTGACGGCGCGGCACGCCCTTCGGCTGCGCCGTGGTGCCCGAGGTGTAGAGCATGACCGACCAGGCGTCGGCGCCGACGCGCGGCGTGGCAGCGGGCGTGAATTGCGCTATCAGGGCGGTAAACGCGATGGCCGGATGCGGCGCGGCATCGATCGCGATCCGCGGCAGGCGCTGCGCCAGGGCCGAGCCGGCGACCGCTGCGGCGGCGACGTCCTCATAGGCGATGGCCTTGGCCTCGGCGTTTTCCAGATAAAAGTCGAGTTCGCTTGCCGTCGAGCGCCAATTAACCGGGGTGATGACGACGCCGGCGAACTGGCAGGCCCAATGCAGCGTCGCCGCCTCGGCGCGGTTTTGCAGCGCGGTGACGAGGTGATCGCCGGCCTTGAGTCCGATGGCGTCAAAGCCTTTCACCAGCGCCGAAATCTGCCGGTACCACTGCGCGTAAGTCAGGCGCTGTTCGCCGTCGGCGATGGCGAGCGCGTCTGGATCGCGGGCGACGCTGGCAAGAAAGCTTAGGCCGAGATCGAGCATGCGGCATGATAGGCTGTTGCCGCGCCCCGACAAAGCGGCGGCGCGCGTCTCGCAAGGTGCAAGGCCTTATGCCGATCGAGGAGCGGGTCTTCATCGCCGGCGCCGGCCCGGTCGGGCTGGTTGCGGCGGCCAATCTCTTGCGCCACGGCGTGCCGGTCACGGTGTTCGAGGCGGGTTCGCGGCTCGCCGAGGAATCGCGGGCCTCGACGTTCCATCCACCGACGCTCGACATGCTGGACGAGTTCGGCGCCGCCGGCCCGCTGATCGCGCAGGGCCTGATCGCCCCCCAGGTGCAGTACCGCACCCGCGACGGTGTGATCGCCACCTTCGATTTCGAGGCCATCGCCGACGCCACGCGGCATCCGTTCCGCCTCCAGGCCGAGCAGTTCAAGCTGACCCGCATCCTGCACGAACGGCTGAACGGCAACCCCGGCTTTCGCATCGAATTCGGCGTCCAGGTCGGCAATGTCGAGCAGGACGACGCCGCAGTTCACGTAACGCTCGATCGCGATGGCCGAAGCGAACGCCGTTCCGCCCGCTGGCTTATCGGCGCCGATGGCGCACGCAGCGACGTGCGCCGCGCCCTCGGCATCGAATTCTCAGGCTTCACCTGGCCAGAGCGCTTTCTGGTCGTCTCGACGTCGTTCGATTTTCGCGCCGTCATCGCGGAAATGGTTTCCGTCACCTATGTGGCCGATCCGCTGCGCTGGCACTTTCTCCTGGAAATTCCGGGCGGCATCTGGCGGGTGATGTTTCCGCTGACCGAGACGTGCAGCGATGAGGATGCGCTCAGCCGCGCCCTCGCCGATCGGCTGATGGCTGCCGTCGTGCCCGGCATCGCCACCTACGACATCGCCCACACCACGCTCTATAAGGTGCATCAGCGTGTCGCCAAAAGCTTTCGTGCCGGCCGTGCGTTCCTCGCCGGCGACGCGGCTCACGTCAACAATCCGCTTGGCGGAATGGGCATGAACGGCGGCATTCACGACGCCATGAATCTGACGACCCGGCTCGCCGAAGTCTGGGCCGGCGCCGCGCCCGCAGCCGAACTCGACCGTTACGAGCGGCAGCGCCGCGCCATCACGCTCGAATACATCGAGAAGCAAACGATCGAGAACAAGCGCAACCTGGAATGCGCCAATCCCGATTTTGCGGCGATGCTGCGGCGGACGGCGGCAGACCCGCAGCGCAGGCGCGACTATTTGTTGCGCCTGGCGATGATCGCGAGCCTGCGCCGCGCCAACCAGTTGGGGTGAAGATAAAGAGCGTTTGCCGGGTCGTCGCGACGACAACAACGCCCACCAAGCTGACGCACACAATTGATTAACCCTATCAGGTTCGGTCACTCAGCCGTGATGAAGTTTGCGCTCGCAGCGGCTTATTCTCCCCTGCCGGGTGGGCACCAAGAGACGGTTGGCATTGCGCACCGTCATGAGGAGAAGAGCATGACTCGACTTTCTTCACTTGCCTTGGTCCTGACATTTATGGCTGCAGGCGTCGCGTCGCCGGCGGCTGCACAATCGAACGCGGCTTGGTCCCGAGTCAAAGCGGCTGACCAATATAGCCCCGGTCAGCTTTATGATGTCGTCCCGCCAAGCGCGCCGAATGGTTTTTCCAGTGATCCGTCAAGAACCGGCGGCGGCAGCATCGGTTACAATCAAACGCTCTACAACTGGTAGAGCTGTCAGCAGTTAGAGCAAACGGGGCGAGCTTGAGCTCGCCCCGTTATGCCGGCTTCGCTTACCGGTTCTCGCTTTACTCCCGCGTCGGGAACAGAGCCGCCGGGAAATCCGCGGCGGAGCGGTGCGACCGCTGGCGCGGCTGGTAGTCCGGATGCGGATTTGGATCCGGCTCGACGGCGCGTCGATAGAGATGCCAGGTGGCGTGGCCGAGCACCGGCATCACCACGGTCAGTCCCAGGAAGAACGGAATCGAGCCGAGCACCAGCAGCGCGGCGACGATGAAGCCCCACAATGCCATGGTCGCCGGATTGGTCTTGACCACGCGGATCGAGGTCAACAGCGCGACCGCTGCGCCGACGTCGCGGTCGAGTAGCAGCGGAAACGAAATCGCCCCGAGAGTCAGCACCACCACCGCGAACAGAAAGCCAATGCCGGTACCGACGATGATGAGCGTCCATCCGGCCGGCGTGGTGAGCACGTCAACGGCGAATTGCCCGATCGAGACTGGCGCTGAATAGCCGAAAGTGGCGACATAGATCGCTTCGGCAACCGCGAGCCAGATCAGGAAGAGCGCCATCAGCAGTACGCCGAGCGCGACGATCGCGCCGAGCGAGGGCGAATGCAAAACGTCGAAGGCGTGGCTCGACGAACTATCGAGACCGGCCTCGCGGCGCCGGCTCAACTCGTAAAGACCGATGGCGGCGAGCGGTCCGACCAGGGCAAAGCCCGCGGCAATCGGAAAGGCCAGTGGCAAGGTCGAATTGCCGAGCGTCATGCCGATCAGGGCGACGCCGAGCAGCGGATAGATCACGCAGAGAAACACGGCGTGACTCGGCATGGCGGTGAAATCGTCGATGCCGCGGGCCAGCGACTGATAGAGATCGGATGGAGATATACGGCGTACGATGGGCTGAGCGGGACTGCTGCTCGCGCCGACGAGAATGTGTGCATAGGCCATGGCGCTCCTCCTGAACCCGATGGGTTCAATTTTTGAAGTCTTGCGCCTGCGGCCGGGGCCGCGAGGCGTCCGAAACTTTTGCGACTTTTTGAACTACGACTTTTTGAAGAACGTGATGTTGCCGGAAAACGAATTCACCCAATCCGGGTCACGCTCTCAAGCTTGAGGCATGTTGCCACGCCGAGAGCGGGCATGCACGAACCAAGTCTACGCTCGCCGTTTCACATTCGAGTGTTGTGTTGAATATTGTGCGGCGCAATAGCCGCGCTGCAGTGCGGGCAAAAGAAAGACTGCGGCAAAGTTTGGCAAAACCAGACAAAAAGAAAAAGGGCCCCCGGCGGAGCCCTTTTCCATTATTTGGTTATTTGATCGTTACGACGACCGAGTTTAGCGATGCCAATGATGGTAATGGCCGTGGCCATGCCAACCGCCGCCGCCGCCAATCACGACGTTCGGGCCGCCGTAATAGTCGTAATACGGTCCGCCGCACGGGCCGTTGTAGGGGCCGCAGCCGTTATAAGAGTCGTAATACGGTCCCGGTCCGCCGATGCCGACCCCGACCGGTCCGACATGCACGCCGCCAAAGGCCATCGCTGGCGCCGCGGTCGCAAGCACCGCGGCCGTCGCAAGCGCGAGCGTGAGTTTCTTCATCGCAATCTCCTCTGGTTTCATTTCCCCGCGGGTCCGTATTCTCCGCGCGTGGTTCCAGGAGAGGAAACGCATAACCGTGCGGCAGCGTTCCCCCGCGCTATCGGGGCCCGCCATCCGGCTCGATCACAAAGATTTTCAAAAAACAGGTGGAACCGTCATTCCGCAGCGAGCGGCAGCGGTTCCGCTTCGTCATGCTCGGCGCTCCCGCCGCGCAGCCATTCCTGGAACCGGTCGAGGTAGAGATAAATCACTGGCGTCGTGAACAAGGTGAGTAACTGGCTGACCGCCAGCCCGCCGACCATCGCGTAACCCAACGGCTGGCGCAGTTCCGATCCCGAGCCATGACCGAACATCAAGGGCAGGCCGCTCAGCAGCGCGGTCATGGTCGTCATCACGATCGGCCGGAAACGCAGCAGGCACGCCTGGCGTATCGCCTCGCGGGCCGGCAAGCCGGCACGCTCGCGATTGATGGCGAAGTCGACCAGCATAATGCCGTTCTTCTTGACGATGCCGATGAGCAGGATGATGCCGATGATGCCGATCACCGACAGATCGAAGCCGCCAATCATCAGCGCCAGCAGCGCGCCAACGCCGGCCGACGGCAGCGTCGAGAGAATGGTCAGCGGGTGGATGTAGCTTTCGTAGAGCACGCCGAGGATGACGTAGACGACGACCAGCGACGCGGCGATCAGGATCGGCTCGTTCGACAGCGCCGCCTGGAACGCCTGGGCGTTGCCCTGGAAGGTGCCGACCAGCGACGACGGCATGCCGATCTCGTCCGCGGCCTTCGAAATGGCGTCGACGGCCTGGCCGAGCGCCACGCCGCCCGGAAGATTGAAAGTAATGGTGACCGCCGGAAACTGGCCGGAATGGGACACCAGCAGAGGCCCGACGTGACCGGTGTCGATGCTGACCAGGGTCGAGAGCGGAACGAGCCGGCCGTTGGTCGGCGCCTTGATGTAGAGTTGATTGAGCGTGTCCAGCTTGCCCTGCAGGTCCGGCGCCACCTCGAGCACGACATAGTACGAATTGTTGGTGAAATATTGCGTGACGTCGGCCTGGCCGAACGCATCGTCGAGGGTGTTGTCGATGACCTGCGGCAGGATGCCGAATCGCGACGCCGCATCGCGATTGATGGTGATGGTGAGCTGTGGGGCGGCGTTCATCGCGTCGGTAGCGACGTCGGCGAGCTGCGGCAGCGTCTTGAGCTTTGCCATCAGCCGCGGCGCCCAGGTATTCAATTCGGTAAGATCGGGATCCTGCAGCACGTATTGGAATTGACCGCGCGCGATGCGGCCGCCGACGGTGATGTCTTGCGCCGGCTGCAGGAACAGTCGGGCGCCGGTGATTTGCGCGAGCTTCGGCCGTAGCCGGTCAATAATTTGCCCGGCCGAGGCATCACGGTCGTCGCGCAGCTTCAGTCCAACGATGAAGCGTCCGGTATTTTGCGTGTTGCCGTAGCTCGGACCGAAGAACGATCCAAAGTCGGAAACATCGGGATCCTTTTCAATTACGGCGGATAGCTGCCGCTGGATATTCTTCATTTTTTCCGGAGAGACATCCTGGCCGGCTTCGGAAATGCCGAGCAGCAAACCGGTATCCTGGGTCGGGAAAAAGCCTTTGGGGATGGTCACGAACAGCACCGCGGTGACGCAGAGAGTCGCCAGGAAGACCAGCAGGGTAACGAACTGGTGACGCAGCACCAAGTCGAGGCCGCGCCGATACCCGTCCAAAAGGGTGTCGAAGCATTTTTCGATGAAACGATACAGACGGCCGTGTTCGCGTCCGTGCTCGCTGACCAGGAAGCGCGAGCACAGCATCGGCGTCAGTGTCAGCGAAACCACCACCGAGACCGCAATGGCGGCGATGACGGTGATGGCGAATTCGTGGAACAGCCGGCCGACGATGCCGCTCATCAACAGCAGCGGAATGAACACGGCGACCAGCGAAATGCTGATCGAAAGCACGGTAAAGCCGATTTCACGAGCGCCCTTGATCGCCGATTGCAACGGCGTGGTGCCGGCTTCGAGATGACGGAAGATATTCTCGACCACGACGATGGCATCGTCGACAACGAAGCCAACGGCGATGGTCATTGCCATCAGCGACAGGTTATCCAGGCTAAAGCCGGCCAGGTAGATGATGGCGGTGGCGCCGAGCAGCGACAATGGCACGGCGGCGCCGGGAATGATGGTGGCCTGAATGCTGCGCAGGAACAGCAGGATCACCATCACGACGAGAGCGCAGGACAACAGCAGCGTGAATTCAACGTCCGACACCGCGGCGCGGATAGTCTGCGTGCGATCGACGACGGTTTGCAGATGGATGCCCGGCGGAATGAGCGAGTGCAGGCCGGCCAGCGCCGCCTTGATGCTGTCAACAGTGGCGATCACGTTGGCGCCCGGCTGCTTGTAAACCAGCAGCATCACCGCATTCTGCTGGCGATGCAGCGCGCCCAAAGTCACGTCCTGCGGTCCGGAGACCGCGTGGCCGACGTCGCGCACCCGAACCGGTGCGCCGTTGCGATAAGCAATGATCACGTCGTTGTAGGGTTCCGCCGTCGTCAATTGGTCGTTGTCGGAGATCGTGAAGGTCTGCAGCTTGCCGATCATGGTGCCTTTGGCGGCGTCGCTGGTTGCGCCGATCAAAGCAGCGCGCACGTCTTCCATCGTCAGACCGCGCGCCGTCAGCTTGGAGGGATCGATCTGGATGCGAATAGCCGGCCGCTGCTGACCGCCGATATTGACGATGCCCACGCCGGTGATCTGGGAAATCTGGGTGGCGACGACATTCTCGGCAAAGTCGTCGACCTTGGTCAGCGGTATGGTGGTCGATGTCGCTGCTACGATCAGGATCGGCGAGTCGGCGGGATTTACCTTCTTATAAGTCGGAGGATTGGTAAGGTTTTTCGGCAGATACGGACCGGCCGCGGTGATGGCCGCTTGCACGTCGCCGGCGGCACCGTCGATGTTGCGGTTGAGGTCGAATTGCAGTGTGATGACGGTCGACCCGAGCGAACTGACCGAGCTCATCTGGGTAACGCCGGCGATTTGGCCGAACTGCCGTTCAAGCGGAGTCGCGACCGTGGCGCTCATGATTTCGGGGCTGGCGCCGGCCAGCGTCGCCGTAGCTTGAAGAGTGGGAAAATCGACCTGCGGCAACGGCGCGATCGGCAACAACGGAAACGCCACAATTCCGACCAGCGCCAGCGCGGCCATCAACAGCGACGTAGCGATCGGCCGGCGGATGAAGGTTTCGGAGAAGTTCATCAGCTCTTGTCCGCCTGCTGCTTTGCGGCATTGGATGCTGGATTGGGGGTGCGGATCGCCACGCGCGTGCCCTGGTCCAACCGCGATTGACCGTCGACCACGACACGCTCGCCGGCGTCCAGACCCTTGGTGGCGATGACCATATCCTCGCTGACGGTCTCTGCCTCGACCGGACGCTGCTCGGCCGTATTGTCCGGCTTGATCACCCACACGTAAAGTCCGTCCGGACCACGCTGCAACGCGGTTGCCGGCATGGTCACCGCGTCCTTGCGCGTGGTGATCAGGATGTGGATGTGCACGAAGGCGCCCGGCCACAGCCGCTCATCGGTGTTGGGAAACTCCGCCTTCAATTGAATGGTGCTGGTCGTCTGATCGATCTGATTATTGATCAGCAGGAGCTTGCCTTGGGCGATCTGCTCTTTGTTGTCCTGGTCGAAAGCCAGCACCGATACGGCGCCTCGCAGCATGGCTTCACGTACCGGATCGAGGTTGCTTTGCGGCAGCGTGAAAATGACCGTGCAGGGCTTGATCTGCGTCAGCACCGTCAATGGATTGACGTCGGTGGTGTGAATGATGTTGCCGATGTCGACTTGACGGAAACCGACGATGCCGTCGATCGGCGCCGTAACGGTTGCATAATTCAATTGAGTCTGGGCAGCTTCGATGGCGGCCTGATCGGCGTCGAGCGTCGACTTGGAGGTGTCGACTTTGGCCTGCTGGGTATCGACATCCTGCTGCGTCTCCGCATTGCGCAGCACGAGCGTCTTGAAGCGCACCAAATCCTTCTCGGCGTCGACCAGCTGCGCCTCATCCTCGCTCTTCTTGGCGACCGCCTGGTCCAATGCGGCCTTCAGCGGCGCCGGATCGATTTTCGCCAGCACGTCACCCTTGTGGACGTCCTGGCCTTGCCGAAAATCGACCGAAACGATCTGGCCGTTGACCTGCGCGCGGATCGCCACGGTGTTGAGCGCTGCCACGGTACCGAGCGCGTCGTAGTAGATCGGCACGTCCTGCTGTGCCGCCTCGGCGACAACCACCGGAACCGAGGGTGGGGCGGCGCGGGCCGTCTGGCGATCGCCGTGCCGCCAAAAAACGACCGCGGCGGCCACGGCTGCCACGGCGATAACTGCACACCCCCACACGGCCCGACGGGATTTTGGCCGGGTCATCCACACCCTCATGGTCTAGCTATACCTTGGTTCAGCAACCCCTCAAACTTCTACTTTATTCCCCGTTCCGAAGAACCGGTTCGGACAAGGTATTGGGGCCCAAGCGAACTATATCCACTTGCGAAAACGATCAATGGCTAACGTATTAAAGTTAATTAACGTGCGGCCGGCACGGCCGATTAACGTTGCTATCGTAACACTCATATGAACGGCGAGTTCGGCCTTGATCCGGACCGGAAGCTCATGCCTATTCCGCTTGAAATCTCAGGAGAAAGTCGCCTTTCCGGTGTTGTCGCGCCCCAAGGATTGTGAATCCGGTATCGCGGTGCTGATCCGCGCCTTCGACGGCGGCGGCGCCCAGCGCGACATGGTCCTGCTGTGCAATGCGCTGGCCGCCAAAGGCATCGCGCCGACCATTTTGACTTTGTTCGGCGACGGCCGCTTACGGTCGTTGCTCGAGCCTTCTATTCACGTCGTGGAACTACCGGGAGGGAAACTGCGCTATGCGCTTCCCGGCCTGCGGCGCACCATTCGTTCACTCGCGCCCAGCATTGTCGTCAGTTCGGAGGCGGCGCTCAATCTGTGCGCTCTGATCGCGGTGCATACCCTGCCGCGGCGAAGCCGGCCCAAACTTGTCTTGCGCGAAGTCAGCAGTCCATCGGCGGCGCAACGCGGCGATCCCTATTTGCAGAACCGCATAGCCTATCGGCTATTGCGATGGCTCTATCGGCGCGCCGATCGCATCGTCGCGCTGACCGACGGCGACCGGCAGGATCTAATCAGGATTTTTTCAGTTCCTGAAAAAATCATCTCGGTCATGCCCACCAATGCGGTCATTTCGCCGGCGACGGTGCGGCGCTTGTCGCAATGGGACGGCGAAACCGGCCGCGAAGGCGATCTCATCGTCTGCGTTGCACGGCTTTCGCCCGAGAAAGATCATCGCACCCTGTTGCGCGCGATGACGCTGCTGCCGCCGCAGCGGTCTTGGCGGCTGGCGATCATAGGCGACGGCCCGGAGCGCGGGCCGCTCGAGGAATTTGTGCGCGACAACGGTCTCACCGGGCGCGTCGCCTTCGCCGGCTACTCCGCCGATCCGTTCGGCTGGCTGATGCGCGGGCGCGTCGCCGTGCTGTCGTCGGCGCACGAGGGATTGCCGGGCGTCCTGATGGAGGCGCTCGCTTGCGGCACCCCCGTCGTATCAACGGATTGCAGCTATGGGCCGCGCGACATTCTGCAGAACGGCCGCTATGGCACGCTGACGCCGGTGGGGGACGCTCCGGCACTGGCCGCGGCTATTGCTACCGCGCTCGATGAGATTCCCAACCGGCGGTTGTTGATGGCGCGCGGTCTCGACTACACCGCCGCCAAGGCGGCCGATCGATTTCTTGAAATTCTGGCAGATGTGCAACCGACGCTGCGCGGCCAGGTCTTGGCGGGCCAGGTCTTGGCGGGCCGGGTCTTGGCGGGCGAGGTCTTGGCGGGCTCGGACGCGGCGTGAGGTCACATATGTTCCGGCCACTTGTTGAAGGCGTTCTGCGCAAAGGCGCGCGGCATCATCGCTCGAAGCCTTTTGCCATGCGCAATGCGGCGCCGCTGGTCAGCTTCACCTTCGACGATGTGCCGGCCTCCGCCTATGTCAACGGCGCCGCGATCCTCGAGCGATACGGCGTGCGCGGGACGTTCTACATCGCCGCCGGCATCTGCGGCACGCTGGACGAGAACGAGCACTGGCGCGTGATCGATCGCGGTCAAGTCCGCGCCTTGCACGACCGCGGCCATGAGATCGGCTGCCACACTTTTTCGCACGTCAAGGTCGATACGATCGATGCGCGGCAATTGGATGAGGAATGCAAGCGCAACGGAGCTCTGCTGCGCGAACTCTGTCCCGGCATTGAAGTGACCAATTTTTGTTACCCGTTCGGACGGGTCTCGTGGCCGCGCAAGATTCAGCTCCACGACCGTTTCGATACTTGCCGCGGCATATACGAAGGCGTGAATGCCGGCACGATCGATCTCGCGCTGTTGCGGGTCATCGAGCTCTATGACCGGACGCTGACGCCGGCAAAACTTGAACGCGCGTTGCGCGAGGTTCGCGAGCGCAAAGGCTGGCTGATTTTTTATACTCACGACGTCGCCGAGCCGCCGAGCTGGATCGGGGCTTCGCCGCGGCTGTTGCGGGAGGTCATCGAAGCCGTGCAGGCGGAGAATATCGGCTGCGTGACGATCAGCGATGGGCTTGAGACCATCGGTTACCGGCGGGCCGCCGCGGCATCGGTCGATGTCAGCGCCCGTGCCGCCAGCGGTTGGCGATAAAGATCCGCATTATTCTCGGCGATTCGACGAGGTAGCGGCGCCACAAGCGGCGGGGTTCGCGCCCGAGGCGATAGGCCCATTCGAGGCTCATTTGCTGCAATAAGCGCGGTGCGCGTTTAGTTGTGCCGGTTAAGAAATCGATCGCCGCGCCGACGCACAGCGCTACGCCCGCTCGGCAGCCGAGCTCCTTAAGCGCATGCGCGATCATCTCCTGGGCCGGAGCGCCGACGCACAACAGCGCGATGTCCCACTGCCGGCTCATGCAGGCGCGAGCCACCGCGAGCCGCAATTCGGCATCTTGCGCCAAACCGGCTGGCGCCGGCATGACGTCGAAATCCAGCTTGGGATAGCGGGCCTGCAACGCTGCGGCGGTGGATCGCGGCGGCCCGACAACAAGGATCCGCGGCCGCGGACCGGGCCGGTCGCCGGCGTTTAGCGTGGCGAGCAGTATCGCGACCAGATCGCTGCCGGTGACCAGCGGCAGCGCCAATCGGTCGAAGCCCGCCAAGGCCCGCACGATACGGCTGTCGCACAGCGACAGCCAGGCGGCGCGATAGATCGGCAACAGGCACGTCGGCGCATCGTGCACGGCGACCACATGATGGCTGTTCGGCGTGACGACATAGCGATAAGGCCCGCCGCCGTCGGCAGCATGAGTGGCGATCGCCGCCACCACGTCTGCTTGCGTCCATAAGCAAAATCGCATGCCGAGAAATTCGGCATGGTCGGGGGCGTCGATGTCAGGAGTCTGCGGAACCAGCGGCGGCGCGGCAACCGCCGTCTCAGTCAGCGTCCTGCGTATGTTTGATGAAAACACCATCGGCTAGGGCACCGTGATCCGTTCGCCGATGGCTTCGACCGAGGGCAGCCGCAACAGGCCGAAGTGCTGGACGGCAAAACCGGTGAACAAGACGAACAGCACGGCGTCGGCGAGCAGTGGCAGAGCGTGACCGGGAAGCAGATTGCTTATCATGTGCGCGCCGAACACGAACAGGATCGCCAGCGACGGCATGACGCCGAGCGCGGCAAAATCGATCGGCAGCCGGTAGGAGCGCCGGCCGAGTATGATGAAGGCGATGCACGAGATAATGCATGACACCATCAGCGCCACCGCGGCGCCATGCGCGCCATAGGACGGAACCAGGAGCATCGAGAGCACCGTGGACACGACCAGGAACAGCAGCGACACCACGAAGTCCAGATAGCTCGCATTGGTGAAGTAGATTACTTGGGCGAAATAAAAGCTGCGCATGGTGAGGAACGCAAAGGCGATAGCGAAAATCGGGATGAGATCGCGAGTCGGCGCGACGAAGACCGGCGGGAACAGGAGCTGCAGCAGCGGGCCGCCGAACACGATGAAGAACGCAGCGCCGAAGGTCGCGGAGGCGAGGCAGGCATTGAACGCCTTCTGCAGCGTGTCGTTGGCCGCCGCCGCGTCGTTCGCGTTCGATTGCTGTTTGGCGATCGTGACCAGCGACAGGATGATCGCCTCGCCCATCACCGTGAAGCTCTGCCGCAGCGTGTCGGCGACGACGCCGTAGGGTCCGAGCGTCGCCGTGCCGAGATAATGCGCCAGCAAAAGGCGATCGATGCTCTGGCCGACCGCGGTGACGCCGAACGACAGCAGCAGCGGCCAGCCGTAACTGACGATATGGAACGAAGCGGCGCGCGAAGAATACGCCAGACGGATGCGCGAAAAGCCCGGCAGCGTAGGCGTGGCGGCAATGATATGGGCGACCGCAATCGCGATGGCGAGCTCGCGCGCGCCGCCGCCGAAGGCCAGCGTCGCGGTGCCGAGCCCGACCACCAGCACGGTGCGAGCGATCATCGCCAGTGCGGCGCCACGGGCGTTGAGCTGCGTGCGGGCGACCTCGAACGCCGACTCGTAAAGCGTCATGCCGCACACCAGTGCAAACACGGCGGCAAGAAAAGTCGGGTCGAACAGTCCCAACAATCCCAGCGTCACCAGCGCGATCGCGACGACGACGATGCCGATACTGAGAAGCCGGCCCAGCGACGCCACGTATTCGCCGAATCGATGCGGCTGGTAGACTCCGAAATAAGCGAAGCGCATCCATTGTGCGCCGAAGCCGTAGACGATGAGCGCCCAGGCGAAGATCAAAACGTAATGGCCGTATTCGGCGGGGCCGGCCATGCGCGAAAAAATCACGACAGCCAAGAAATTTCCGACCGCGGACACGATACGGGCAGACAGATAAAGCAGGCCCGAGGTGTTAAGCATGCTGCGTGATAAGTCATTGTTGGTGTGAAGAAAAGCGGCTACCAAGCCTTTCAATGAGTATCGTTAAGTTGGACATCGACGATGCCGGGCTAACGGCGCGTGGCAAACGTGATCAGATGCGAATCCTGCAAATACTTCACGATGACGAACGCGGCGGCGTGCAAAAGCTTGCCGGCATGATCGAGGCCGCGCTCGGATCGCATCGCGCCGCGGTGGAAACCGCTTATCTATATCCGCGTCCTGGCCTGCCGCCGTATACCAAGCTCGTTTACGTTTGGCGCATGGCGCATCGTATCTGGAACGCCGATGCCGACGTGTTGGTCGCCTATCAATCGACCGCCTCGGTTTTGGCCGGCGTGGTCGGCTGGCTCGCGGGCTGCAAGCTCCGCGTCGTTCACCAAACTTGTATACCATCCGAGCTGCCGCGGCCGCTGCGTTTGTTGGACATGCTGTCGGGCGCGCTCGGACTTTATACCGCCAATATCATTAACAGCGCGGCGACATGGGCCGAGTTCGCCGCCTATCCTGCGCGCTATCGGCGTTCCATGATTCTGATCGAGCACGGCATCGACGCGCCGGCGCCGGTGACAAACCGCGATGCGACGCGGCGGCGCTTCGGCTTGCCGCAAACGCAACCCATTCTCCTCAATGTGGGCCGGCTGACGGCGCAAAAGAATCAGGACGTGCTCATCCGCGCGCTCGCCTGCCTGCCGCAAGCGCATCTCGTGCTTGCCGGCGCCGGTGGGAGCGCCGCCGCCTTTCACACGCTCGCCGTGACGTTGGGCGTCGACGACCGGCTGCATATTCTTGGCGCGCTGGCGGCGGACGATATTGCCGATCTTTACGCCGCGTCGGATGTCTTCGTGTTCCCGTCCACCTGGGAGACATTCGGTCTCGCCGCCGTCGAGGCCGGGATGGCCAAAATGCCGATGGCGGTCGCCGACCTGCCAGTCCTGCGCGAGGTATTGCGCGCGGGCGGCGAAAGGGTCGCGTTCGTCGCGCCCGACGACGTCGAGGGATGGATTGCCGCGATCGCGCGGGCACTGCAGGCCGTTCCGTCCGAACGCGGCGCCAGCGCCTTCGCCCGCGCCTTATGCGCCAAATATTCGTCGCAGCGCATGATCGAAAGCTATCTCAGTCTGTTCGAGGCGCATCGCCGGCATCAGCGCGTCGGCTTGCAGGAATTGGCGCCGGCGGCGGAGAAGGTTCAACCGTGATCCGGCGACCATGGCTCGGCGCTGCCGCGCTTATCGCAACGTTTTTTATCGGCTCTTTTGCCGCCGCACCCGCGGCGACGGTCAGCCCGGGCCAAAGCTTCAAGCGCGGCGCGACGTTGGTCGAGTTTTTCGAGTTCCCCAAAACCACCGGCGACGGCACGGCCAAGGCCTATGCCGAGGTGGCTTATCCGCATCCGCTGCAAGCTCTGTCGCTGTTCGACTTCGACCGGCTTCGCCGCGCCGGCTTCGATCATATGCGCGTGCCACTCGACGTCGGCCCGCTGATGACCGGCGACGCGCAAGAGCAGCAGGACATCCTCGACGATCTGGTGGCGGTGATAGCCGCGATCAACCGTCATGGCCTCGCCGTCCTGGTGACGCTGTTTCCGCCCTCGCTGCATCACGAATTGCCGCAGAACTGGCTGGATTCGCTCGATGGCCCGAAATTTCACGCCTATATGCAGGCCGCCGAGCGCGTCGCCAAGGCATTGAGCGCCGTCCATTCCGGCGTGGTGGCGCTCGAGCCGATGAACGAGCCGCAGACCAAGTGCCATGTCTGGTTCGGCACGGATTGGACCGAATTTCAGAACGTCATGATCCGCGAGCTTCGCCACGCCGCGCCGGACCTGCCGCTCTTCCTCACCGGCGGCTGCTGGTCGGATATCGACGGCGTCACCCGGCTCGATACGCCGTTGCTGCACGATCCGCGCAATCTCGTCAGCGTGCACTTCTACCATCCGTTTCTGTTCACGCATCAGACATCGTGGTTTACCGAGCCCGATCTCGCGGGCACCATCGGCGTGCCTTATCCGGCATCGGCGGGCAGTTTGGCGGAGACGCTGGCGCTCACCCATGCGCGCTTTCGGACGGTGGAATTGCCAGCCGGTGCCGACCGCGTCGCCGCCGAGCAAAAGGCGGACGACGAAATCCGCCGGTATTTTGCCGAAGGGCAAGGTCCCGCGCAGCTCGGCGACTGGCTGAACAAGCTCGCCGATTGGCAGGCGCGCGAGCACCTCGATTCCGATCAGATCGTCTTCACCGAATTCGGCGCGATGAAAGAGCTCGCCGATGGCGTCGAAATCGGCCGCGGCTCGCGCGCGCGCTGGCTACACGACGCCGCCGCGGCGATCGCCGGTCATGGCTGGGGCTGGACCGCGTATGTGTTGCGCGACGACCCGTTCGGGCTTTACGTGAACGAGAGTACCGACCGGTTTCCCGATCCGCGGCTGCTGCGCGCGCTTGGGCTCGACGTGCCGCAGGATGAGTCAAAGAGCAATTGAAACGCCGGCGGCACGCCAGACGCGCAAGCCGCACCAAGCTTAAGTCACGCCGCCACGCGGCTGACCAGCAGATAGCGTAGCCCGAAGGCTGCGACCATTATCAAATACCACGGCGCGACCTGCTCGAACATCGAGCTTTCAAAGCAGGACGCATAGGAGCCATAAATGCACACCCGCAAAAACAGCATCCGTAGCGGGTCTTCGGGCGTGCCACGCGGCTGCCGGTAGTAGTCCAGGATCGGCAGGATCACGATCCAGGCGAAAGCCAGCGCCATCCCGGGCAGGCCGGTGGTCAATGCCAGGTTGAGATAGGCGTTGTGGGCGTCGGTGGTGTCGTTCACCCAACTGGCATTTGCGCCCATGCCGTATTGAACCTGCTCGGTGCCCCAGAACGCCGAAAAGCCGTAGCCGGTGAGCAGATGCTGGCGGAGCGCATCGAGCGAGAACTGCCAGACTTCGGTACGGCCGGTGAAGCTCGAATCCGGCATATAAGTCGTGATCAGATCGTGAACCGGTTTGAAAACGACGGTGCCGACGGAGAACAAGTTGAACAGCGCAAGCACGCTGACGACCAGCGCGATGCCGGTGGCCGGCCGTTGGCTCTTGCCGATCACGGCGGAAATGATCAGCACCAGCGGCAGCAATAGGATCGCCGCTTTCGATTGCGCGAAAATGAGGAAAATCCCGGCGAGGATTACGATGCAGGCGCCGAGCACAAAGCTGCGCACGCGCGCCACGAACAGGCCGATGAAAATAAACTGGTTCATGACCGCGCCGGCTTCGTTTTTATGCGGCAGCACGCCGCGCCAGCTGCCGGCATTCTGCGGTTCGAGGAAATCGGTCGCCTGGTGAATTGAATTTTGCGGCCAGAACAGAACGCCCAGATAGCAGGCGAACAGCACGATCAGGACGGCGGCCGCCATCAGCTCGCTGAAGTGCCGCATATTCTTCGGCAACAACAGCGCCATGGCCGAAATGCTCATGACGACCAGTGTGAAGGCCAGACGCCTTGCGGAAAGTGCGGGCAGCCAAGATGTCGCGACGCTGATCGCAAACCAGGCCAGCAACGCTATCAAAACCGGGCGTAGCAAGAGCAGCACGCGGCGCGGCTCGTGAAACCAGGTCCAGGCCGCGAGACTGATCAGGATGGCGGAAAAGCCGATCTGATTAATCGGATCGCCGACCAGAAGGCTTTGCACCGGCTGGGCCAAGCTGGGAAAGGGATGAAACGATATCCAGAAGGCCAGAAACACCGCCAGGAACAGGATGCTCCGGACCAGCGTGTCAAGGTCGACCGCCGGCTGTGCGCGCCTGACGGCCGCCGCCTCGTAACCGAGCTTCGCCGTTCGGGTCGCTCCCGAACTCATGCCGTCGCCGCTCCGGTCAGCACCGCACCACGGACCTTGTCGGCATCGATGCCGAGCCGCGCGACGAAACGTTCGGCGGTAGCCTCTTGGAACGTGGCGGCGTCGTCCACCAGGAGTACATGATCGACGAGGCCGGCGAAGAAACGCAGGCTGGGGTCGGCGTCGTCCAGCGCGCTGACGACGGTCAAGTCATAGCGCCTGGTTTGCGCGAAGGCGCGTTTGATATCGGCGTCATAGACGCGGCGGTCGCGGCGGCTGCCTGGCGCCACGAAGGCCAACAGGCCGATATTGGTGTCGCGATCGATCGTGATGGCGTCCGCCAGCGTCCGGCGGCCGACCGCAACGTCGACCAGGCCGGCGTCGCCGCCTTCGGCGTCGAGCGCCGACAGCGTTCGCCGCTGCAGATCGGCGTCGAGCAACAGCACGCGCCGCGTCGTCGCGGCCACCGCGGCGAGTATCAGCGCGACCGTCGCCGCCTCATCCTTGTCGTCGGCGGCAACGATCAGAACGCTGAGATTGCCGGCCTTGCTTTGGCCTGAGCGCAACTCGTCGTAGACCCTGCGCATGCTCTTGGCCAAGGGCGAGGCCGGATCGTCCGCCGCCTCGAGACCGAATGCGACGTCGGTCGCGGGCAGCACGGCGAGCACGGGAATCCCAGCGGCAGTCTCGGGCCCAAGCCCGATGACCGCCAGCGCCCGGCGCAGCTTGCCGCCGCCCTCGGGTTGCGGCGCAACGGATTCCGCCGGCCGGGTCATGACGATGCCGGTGCCGGCGGCGGCGCCGAACATCAGGGCGCCCAGCGCCAGCAAAAGGCTCGGCGGCGGCGAGCTGCGCTTTTGCGGCAAGTCGGCCCTGGACAGCACGCGGATATTCTTGGTGTCGACCTGCTCCTGCGCGCCGGTTTCCTGGGCGCGCACCAGGAAGGCCTGATAGATGTCGCGGCTCGCTTGCGCATCGCGATCGAGTTCGCGCAAACCGACCATGGCCTGGCTGTTGCCCATCGCGGTCTGTTTGAGCGTCGCATAATTGCCGGTGAGCGTCTGTTCGCTCGCCTTGGCGGTTTCATAGTCGGTGCGTGCCGCCGCCGCCGCGCGATCGATTTCGGTATCGATCATCCCGTGCAGCCGCTCGGCCTGCGCCTTGATGTCGATCACCGCCGGATGCAGTGCGCCGAGCGTGGCCGTCTGTTCGGCCTCGCGCCGCATCACCTCGGCGTATTGGCTGCGCAGCGCGGCGATGGTCGGCGATTGCAGCGCCGCGGGGAAGGCGCCGTTGTCGTCCCTCTTACGCTGGACCTGTTCGATCTGATCGAGCAGCGCCTTGGCGTCCGCGGTGCGCGCCCCCGCTACCGCCAATTGATTGTTCATGTCGGTGAGCTGCTGGTCGGTAACCAACTGGCCGTTCGCGGTGACGAGATTGTTGCGCGCCTTGTAGTCCTCGGCTTTCTCCTCGGCGTCGCGCACTTTCTGTTTCAGCTCCTGCAAGCGCCCGGACAGCGATTGCGAGACTTGGCGGGCGGCGTTGGCCCGCACTTGCGTCTGTTCGGTGAGGTAGGACTGCGCCACGGCGTTGGCGATGCGCACGGCCTTGTAAGGATCGCGGCTGGTAACGTCGACCTCGACCACGAAGGTGCGCGGGTCGCGCGTCACCTTGATCCGGCGCTTCAGCTCGTTGAGCGCGGCAAGCTCGCGGCCGCCGGGAACAGCGTTCTTGCCCATCAGGACGGTGAGGAACGACGGCGGTCGCACGAATTCCGGATCGTGTTTGAGGTCTTCGGAATCGACGACGCGGCCGAGTACGGCGTCCGAAGTCAAAACACTGACCTGACTCTCGATCTGCATGGCCGCTGCGTCGCTCATCTGCGTCGGCTGCGTTTCGTTGCCCACCGCGCGCAAATCGGTCGGATCGATCAGGATTTGGGTCGCCGCGGTATATTCGCGCGGCGCCAGCACGATGAATAAAGCGGCCAAAGCGAGCGCCGCGATCGTGGTGAGGAGAATGGTCGCCCGGCCCCGCCACAGCGCAGAGCCGATTTTACCGAGATCGGGCTGGGCAAGCGGCGTCGCGCCGACGGCAACACTGCCGTGGCCGACCACTGCCGATCCGATCTGACGCGGCGTCTCGAACATTCAGCACTCGAATGCTTCGCATCTCGGGCAGCGCCGGGCGTTGATCTTCGGTCTTCGGCGCAAAATGCCCGCTACACGCCTAGTCAATGAAGATGCGGCCCGCCGTGTCCAGACTTTCCGGTATGGTTAATCAATTCATAAAACAGCATGGTTAACGGACGGTATATTCGCCGCCATTGCGGCGCCGAAGCGCCTTACAGCCGCCGGAATATGCCGGAAATCGCCGCAATGACGAGGACCACCGCCACCACCGGAATCCAGATCAGGGCGGTGCCGATCAACAGCAGCAAGAGCAGCGCGGCGAACAGCCCGGCCATCAGCATGATGAGTGCGAAGCCGAACCCGCCGATGCGGCCAACATAGATGCGCTGGGTGCCGTGCATTTCGCCAAAGCCACGCGGCGGCCAGCCGCCGCTCTGAGGCGGCCAGTCCTGCGGCGGCCGCTGCTGGCCGGGCGGGATGATTTCCGGCTCGGCACGCGGCCGCTCCGGCTCGTCTGGGTTGGTTGCCATCGGCATGATCGCTTTGCTGTCTTCAAACACTTATGTGGCGCTGGCACACAATTTCACAAGCGTGGTGAGGCGCTAGAACGCGTCAGCGCGTTGCAGTGCGCGCATGATGTTCGTGCAGAAACTTCGCCAGTTGCTCGCGCAGGCTCTCGTCGCCCTCGCGTTGATGACCGAGCGCGACCGCGCGCTCGAACACCGCTTGCTGCAAAACGTGCGGCAAGTCGCTCCAAAGGTCGGCGGTGGCCGCGCCAAGAACCAGAAAATAGCGGCCGGCAATATCGTTGAGGACCTGATCGGACTGCTTATCCATAGTGTTTATCCATGGGCTGCGGGTCGATGGGGCCGCGGGTCGATGGGGCTGTGGGTCGACGCCGTGGGGTAACGCCATCGCGGGCCGGCCCGATATTGGGCCGGGATCGTTATAAAAACAGTTCCGGCGCGGTGCGGTTCCGGCCGATCATTCGGGCTTGATGCCGGCGTCTTTGATCACCGCGCTCCAGCGCACCGTCTCAGATTTGATGAAGGCTGCGGCGTCGGCCGGCGAGCCGCCGCCGGGCGTGATGCTGAGCTGGCGAAAGCGTGCCAACAGATCGGGATCCTGCAGCGCCTTGTTGGCCGCGGCATTGAGCTTGGCGACGATGGCGTCCGGGGTTTTCGGCGGCGCCGTGAGCGCGTGCCAGGTGTCGGAGTTGCAGCCGGATACGCCGGCTTCTTGCAGCGTCGGAACATCCGGCAGCGCCGGCACGCGCGCTTTGACGGTGACCGCGAGAATTCTGGCGCGACCCGACTTGTGCAGTTCGATCGAACTGGCAAGCTCGTTAAAGAACAGGTCGACGTTGCCCGCCAGGATATCGTTGACCGCCGGCGCGGTGCCCTTGTAGGGCACGTGGGTCATCTTGGTGCCGGTAATTTTCTCAAACAGTTCGCCGGTCAGATGCGACGTCGTGCCGACGCCTTGCGATGCGAAATTGATCTTGCCTGGATTGGCCTTGGCGTAGGCGATCAGCTCCTGCACCGTCTTGGCTGGAAAATCCTTGCGCACCAGCACGACATTCGGCACGTGCGACATGATCACGATCGGGGTGAGCTGCGTCGGATCGTAGTTGAGGGATTTATAGAGCAGCGGATTGGTCGTGATCGGCGACGGCTGCGACGCCAGGATTGTGTAGCCGTCCGGCGGTGAATGGAACACATAGTCCGCGGCGACGCTGCCGCCGACGCCGGCGCGGTTTTCCACCACGATGGGCTGTCCGAGGATGGCCTGCATCTTGGCGGTAACCAGCCGGGTGATGGTGTCGACACCGCCGCCCGCCGGTACCGCGACAATGACCCGGATCGGGTGATCGGGATAGCTCCCGGCGGCGCCTTGCGCCCAGCCGGCGGCCGCGACGGCGCCGGCAAAAATAACGCCAAGGCCGGCGATTATGGCGTGACGTATAGACATAAAACGGCTCCCGACTGCAGCACTGCGTTGGCCTGATGGCTTAGCGCAGATTGGCGATTGAGTCCCGCGGCGTGCTGCCGCTAGAACTACTCCCGGATCAGGGGAGATACGCCGCAATGAGCAAGCTTGAT
>JBARER010000095.1:0-26394 GCA_049796395.1 Xanthobacteraceae bacterium | reverse complement strand
GCCCAGCCTTGGCGAGATCGGCAAGTTGCGAAGCGACCAGATCGGGATCGCCGACCAGCGCCAGGCCGCCCATGCCCTGCGCATAGCCGTTTCTCTGCTTGAGGAATTCTTCCATCGGCACCGTCTGCGGCGTGATGTCTTTCATCCCCAAAATACTGTCGACCGCGTTCCAGTCGGCGCGCTCGACGATGGAGTGATGGAAATAGTCCTCAGCCTCCTTTTTGGTCGGCCGGCAGGTGACGACGCCCACGGTGTAGCAGCCGATCTCGCGGCCTTGCGCAACCGCCGCCTCTTTGGCGCGCCGCACGCGGGCCGCGGTCTCGTCAAGCGAGGTGCGCGAGGCCTGCAGGAAGAAGGCATCGCAGTTCTTCACCGCGAACGCCTGGCCGGTCGCCGAGGCGCCGGCATTCATGATCACCGGGCGCACGCCGCCATAGGGTTTGGGTTTGCCCTTGATGCCTTTCATATGCAGGTATTTGCCGTCGAAATCGAAATCCTCTTTGTCGGACCAGATCATCTTGATGACGTCGATCCATTCCTGCGCGTATTCGTAGCGGTTCTCGTGCGCGCGCTGTTCAACGCCGAACATGTCGAACTCGCCTTCGTTCCAGCCGACCACGATGTTGAGCCCGAAGCGGCCTTCGCTGATGTGATCGGCGGTGACCATTTCCTTGGCCGCCACCACCGGATTGAAAATCGGCGCGTGCACGGTGCCGAATACGGTGATGCGCTTGGTCGCGCCGAGAAGGCCGGTCGCCCAGGTGATCGTCTCCAGCGTCGTGCCCTGATAGTCGGTGTCGCCGCCGTAACCCTTCCAGCGGCCGATCGGGAGCAGAAAATCGATACCGGCCGCGTCCGACATCTGCGCTAATTTCTTGTTGTCCGGCCAGCTTCCGGACCAGCGCTCGGGCACCAGCGTCACGGCACGGCCGGACGAGCAATTGGCGCCGAACAGGCCGATCTGCAATGTGTTGTTGCCGTGCATGGCACGACGCGAAGCGAGCGAAGACGTGTGCATCAGTTCCACAGTTTCTTGGTTGCAATATCGGCGCCTTGGCGCAGCGCCTTGAACTTTTCCCAGACCACAGTCTCGTGGACCTCGGTGCGGTATAAGGCTTGCGAGGAGAAGCCGCAATCCGCCGCGGCGATGACGTTTTCCCGCCCGACCAATTTGGCAAAGCGCAGAATGCGCTCGGCGATCAACTCCGGATGTTCAACAATGTTGCTGGCATGAGTGATCATGCCGGGACACAGTACCTTGCCATCCGGCACTTTGACCGTTTCGAACAGATGGTACTCGTGCTCGTGGCGCGGATTGGCGGCTTCGAAGCTATAAGAGCCGGCATTAATCTTCACGACATATTCGATAATGTCGGAAAGTGCCGCTTCGTAAAGGCGCGGCCCTTCGTTGATGCCATAGCAGGTGTGAAACCGCACGCGCTCGGGCGCAATGCCCTTGAGCGCTTCATTGGTGGCCTCGACATAGATTTCGGCGCGGCGCTTCATCTGTGCGCGGTCGAGATCGGGCTCGAAGAAAATGTCGGGTAGGAACGGATCGTCGATCTGCACCAGAATGCCGGCGTCGGCAATAGCGCGGTATTCCTTGCCAAGTTCGGCCGCGATCGCGTGGAAATAGTCTTCGTCCGATTTGTAGTATTCGTTCAACCCGACGCCTGAGGCCGCGGTCGCCGGCAAAAACACGTGACTGTCGCGAACCCCGGCGGCAGCAGCGGCCTTTTTCACATTGGCAATGTCGCGCCGGACGAATTTCTCGCCGCGATATTTGACTGGGCCGACGCAGACCACCGGCGCCAGCGCAACGATGGCGCCGCCCATCATCGCGGTCTTGAAATACTCTTGGTAATAGTCGGGAAAGGCGGCGACCTCCTGGACGAACAACTTCATTTTCTGCCCGGGCCTCGGCTCGAATCCCTCGAGCCGTTCTTGGATGTAAGTGAAAAAACCGGGTTTTGAGAATTCGCCGTCGGTGATGATCTCGATACCGCACTCGACCTGCTTGCGCACCACGTCGCTGACCGCATGGGCCAGCATCGCCTCGAAGTTTTTTTCGTCGAACGGCTGGCCGGTGAATTTAGCCTTCATCAGATCGAGCAGCGCATGCGGACGCGGCAGGCTGCCGATATGCGTGGTTTGGATATGGTCGGTGTTCTGCTGAAGCCTCATCGTGTTTCATCCCCGGCATTTTGGCGTTTTTGGCTCCCGCCTGCCGCGCGGCTGGCCTTGCCGCAGGCGGGGCGAAAGGAAATTACACGGAAAACGGCAGCAACGCTTGCTCCGGCGCGAGCTGGCGGCGCACCGCTTCGATGTCGCCCAAAACCCACAATTCGGTGATGGCGCCATCGCGCGTCTTGAAAAACGCCGCGCCGTTCCAGACGATATCGCGGCCGGTGGCGTCAACGCCAAACATCTTGCCGCGATGCCGGCCGCTAAACCTCATGCGCGCGGCGGCGCCATCGTCTGCCGCGATCAATTCCTCGATAGTGCAGGTGAAGTTCTCCAGCGCCGCACGCACCGAGCGCAGATACGCGATGAAGCCGCCGGGGCCGCGCAGCTCCGGACCGAGCGATGCGCGGAAGCGGAAATCGGGCACAAGAATTTTTCGCGCCTCGGCCTCGTCGGCCTTGTTCCAGACCTGATGATAAAAGCGCTCGACCAGATCGCTGGGTGTTACGGCCACACGGGCCTCCTCGCTTGCGTGCACTGCAATGCGCAGCAGGACAACGCCATGATGTCGGACGACAAACATAGCGTGGTTTGGCAGACGGACAAATTTAATCGTCTCTGCGCGCAGCCGGAACGGAGCCGAGGCGCTGACGTTGGCGTGGATACGAACTTTACAAAAAGGCGGACTTGAATATGCCGGCTCCCCAGTCACCTCGTAAGCTTATCACTCTCTTGACCGCAATCGCCCTGGCCTCGTCGACGGGCCTTGCATTTGCTCAAGGTGGCGGCGCTGGCGGGACGGGAGGAGCGAGCGCCGGCGGCGCCGCGGGTGCGAGCGCAAGCGGCGCAAGCGGCACCATGGGTTCGACCGGCAACAGCGGCACGATGGGAGCGCCCGGCCAATCGGCAACCTCGGGGTCGACTCCAAGCGGTGCCGCAACGTCCGGTTCGGCGAATAACAGCCAGTCGTCGGAAGGCTCGGGCACAGGCCCGGCCGGCACCAATGGCTCCGGCAACGCCAACAAGAACCCCTGTCTTGCTTCGGGCGGCGGCACTCCCAGCGGGAATGCTCTCTCGCCGAATTCAGGACCCTACAACAATTCGAATGTCGGCGGCACCAATCCGGGAAACTCTTCAACCTCGCCGGCCCCCGGCTCGCACACTACTAATGGCACCGGAACGAATGGCGCGGCGTGCTAGTTTTTTTTACTTCTGAAGTTCGCAGCCAAGCCCGTCGCATAATTATGCAAGCATCGGAATCGGGACGGTAGGCGCCGTTGGTCAGATCGTGCGATACTGGCTTTTGTAATTACCGGCGCTGTGCCAGAGTTCGACGCACAACATGCCTCCCTCCCCCCTCCTCTCCCCCTTCACGCTTGGCCCGCTGCATCTGCCCAACCGGGTGATGATGGCGCCGATGACCCGCAATCGCGCCGGGCAGGGGAATGTGCCGGGGGCACTCAACGCCACCTATTACGCACAGCGCGCCGGCGCGGGGCTGATCGTCAGCGAGGCGACGCAGGTGTCGCCGCAGGGCCAGGGTTATCCGGGCACGCCCGGCATTCACAGTCCGGAGCAAGTCGAGGGTTGGAGGCTCGTGACGGACGCGGTGCACCACGCCGGCGGGCGGATTTTCCTGCAGCTTTGGCATGTCGGGCGGATTTCGCATCCGTCGCTGCAGCCCGACGGCGCGCTGCCGGTGGCGCCGTCGGCAACCGCGCCCAAGGGTCAGGCCTGGACCCTCGAAGGCATGAAAGATTACGTCACGCCGCATGCGCTTGAGGGGACGGAGATTGCCGGCATTGTCGAAGATTTTCGCCGCGGCGCGCATAACGCGCGCGAGGCTGGCTTCGACGGCGTCGAACTGCATGGCGCCAACGGCTATCTGATCGACCAGTTTTTGCGCGACAGCACCAATCGGCGCAGCGACGATTACGGCGGCAGCGCGAAGAACCGCGCGCGGTTTCTCATGGAAGTGACGGAGGCCATCGTCGGCGAATGGGGCGCCGCGCGCGTCGGCGTGCGGTTGTCGCCGACCAACCCTTACAACGATATTGCCGACAGCAATCCCGCCGCGACTTTTGCCGTGGCGGTCGGCGGCCTGGCGCGGTTTGGTCTTGCTTATCTGCATATCGTCGAGCCTTCAGCAAGCGATCCAGTCGCCGCGGGCGAAATGCCGGACCTCAAGTTCTTCCGTAAGCAGTGGCGCGGCGTCCTGATCGGCAACAAAGGCTACGATTTCGCGCGCGCCAATGCGGCGATTGCCGACGGCGCGGCCGATCTGATTTCCTTCGCGACGCTCTATCTCGCTAATCCGGATCTGCCCGAGCGCTTCCGCCGCCACGGCCCGTTCAATCCACCGGATCGCAAGTCCTTCTACGGTGGCGGCGCCGCCGGTTACACGGATTACGCTGCACTCGACCCATAAATATTATATATTAATCAATCGCTTACGTGAAAACCGTCATTCTGTGACTGCGATCACTTCTGTCATCAATCGTGCAGCCTAAGGTGGCTTTAATGGTTAATGAGACGTTAACAGGGACATCCGCCATGACCGCCACCCTGAACTATCTTCACGCGATGACCGAAGCGATATTCGCTTGCCAGATGCAGCGTGCGGCCGTGCGTATCACGACACGCCAGAAGGTTTTCGGCCGCCAGGTTGGATAGGCATGCGGCTTCAGATGCCAAGCTGATCGGCAAGCTCTTCGAGACTATTCACCGCATAATCCACGGGCACGGTCGGAGCAGCTTCGCCACGGCCGGCGCCCCGCTCGTTGGGGCGCGCGACATGCGCGGTGCGAAGGCCCAGCGCCGCGGCGGCGCCAAGGTCGTTCGAGTGCGCCGCCACCATCATGCAAGCCTCCGGCGTCAGATCGAACGCGGCGGCGGCCGCAAGATAGACTTTCGGCTTCGGCTTATAATCGCCGGCGACCTCGGCGCCGAGGATGGCGTCCCAGGGCAAAGTGTTGCGGCGGGCGAGATCGACCATCAGAGAAATATTGCCGTTCGACACCGGCGCCAGCAGGTAGCCGCGCTTGAGCCGAGCAAGGCCGCTCACCACGTCGGGCCAGGCGTCGAGCCGGTGCCAAGCCAGATTGAGATTGATTTTGTCGTCCTCGCTCAAAGCCGTGACGCCGAAATGCTTCAGCGTGATATCCAGGTTGCGGCGGTGCAGCACGTCGAGCTTACAAAATGCGATGCGGCCTGAACGCACCTCCTCCATGGCGCCCTGATATTCGCCGCGCCAGGCGTCGGCGAAAAGCGGCCAGTCGAGCGTGACACCGCGCGGCTTGAGGAGCGCCTCGGCCTCGCGCGCGATGGACGTGCGCCAATCGACCAGCGTGCCGAACACGTCGAAGAATAAGGCTTTGACTCGCGTTTTGACTTGGGTTGCCATGCGATACGTCTAGCGCAGGCCGTCGGGGAATGCCAAAACAGGCGCCCTTCCTGCAGCCGCAGGCCGCGCAAAGGAAATGCAATGTCGGAACTGGATCGCTGGGAAACGCGTTTCAGCGCGCCTGGCTACGCCTTCGGCAAGGAGCCTGCTGCGTTTTTGAAGGCGCAATCCCACCGCCTTCCCGCCTCCGGTAGCGCCCTATCGATCGCCGACGGCGAGGGCCGCAACGGCGTCTGGCTCGCCGAACGGGGCCTCGACGTGCGCGCCATCGACCTCTCGCCGACCGGCCTGCAAAAGTCACGAGCTCTCGCCGCCGAACGCGGCGTGACGCTTGCCACCGAACTTGCCGACGTTACGACCTGGCGGTGGCCGGTGGCCGCCTACGACGTAATCGCGGCGATCTTCATTCAATTCGTCACACCCGCAGAGCGGTCGGAGCTGTTCGGCAACATCAAGCGCGCGCTCAAGCCCGGTGGCCTGCTGTTGTTGCACGGCTATCGTCCCGAGCAGTTGCGCTATCGCACGGGCGGCCCGCAGGAGGCGGATCGGATGTATACGCGGGCTCTGCTCGAAGCGGCGTTCGGCGACATGACGCAAATTGAAATTTCCGAGCATGATAGCGTCGTCAGCGAAGGTACGTCGCATGTCGGCATGTCCGCCCTTATCGATCTCGTCGCAAGAAAATAGCCTAGATGGCCGCTGACAGGCTCTGAGCAAACGCTACAATCCCGGTCCCGGCCAGCGCGCCGCTTGAAGAGGAAACCATGCCCAAGAGTATGCAATCACCCCGCCTGCCTGAATTGTCAGAGGAAACTTTCACCGCCGATCAGCGTGCGCTGGCGGAATCCATAAGGTCCGGCCCGCGCGGCGTGTTCAAACTGTCAGGCCCGTTTGCCATCTATTTGCACTCGCCCGCTCTGGGTGAACTGGCGCAAACGCTCGGCGGCCATTTGCGCTTCAAGACCAGCATTCCGCCGCGTCTTTTGGAAATGGCGACGCTCTGTGTCGCCGCGCATTGGAAGGCCCAATATGAATGGGCGGCGCATGCCGTCCTCGGCGAGAAAGCCGGGGTCAAGCCGGAAACCATTCGCGCACTCCAGGCCGGACGGCCGCCGAAATCCGCCCCGAAGGACGAAATGGCCATCTACGCTTTTGTCAAAGAGCTTCACGCCAAGAAGCGGGTCAGCACGCCAGTCTTCAACCGCGTGAAAAAACTCCTGGGCGACGCCGGGACCGTCGAACTGGTCGGCCTCCTCGGCTATTACTCGATGGTGTCGATGCTCCTCAACACCTTCAAGGCGCCACTGCCGGAAGGCACCAAGCTGCCGTTCGCCGAGCCGAAATAGCCGAAACGGTGAACGATCCGTCGCGCGACCGGCCCGTGCCGGTCCGTGGCGGTGGATCAGGGTTTGTTCATCTGCATGCCGCCCGGCGCACTCATGGCGTCGCCCGGGCCTTGCATCATCATGCCCCCGCCGCCGGCGGCAACGCCTGGGGCGGGCGCGCCGATCCCGGCGATCGGACAGTCGATATCTACGCTGCCCGCGTGGTCGAATTTCAGCGTGACTTTGACCGTCTGTCCTTGGACCAGCGGATGCTTCAGGTCGACGAACATGGCGTGATACCCGCCGGGTTTCAGGGTGACAGTCTCGCCCGGCTTTATTTCCAGACCTCCCTCCACGGGACGCATTTCCATGATGCCGCCGGTTACGGTCATGCTGTGAATCTGACAGTGCGCGCTGGCATCGTCCGACGCGCAACTGACCCGATCTGCTGCCGGCCCCTTGTTGGTGATTGTCATGTAGCCGGCCCCGGTCGACGCGCCTTTCGGCGTCGCCCGCGCCCAGGGCTGAGCTATCTGCATCGGGCCGACATTGTAGTCCCCTGCCCGGACCGGTGTGGCGAGCAAGACCAATGCTGGCATAAGCAGGGCCGCCGCGCCGATGGCACGCGGGATCGACTGCGAAATGATATTCCTCACGAATCTTCTCCTCTGTGGTGGCCGCCCGCGGCATCGGGCCGGCGCCAGGGCGCCGCAACCCGGCAACTGCCGGCAACGCGCCTTTGAGGGGCCGAATCAGCGCAGACGTCGCCAGCGCCGGCATGGCCCGGCCGGCACCCTCGTAAGCCTGAGCCTAGAGCATCCGACCATATGTTGGGAATGGCGGGGAACCAGGCGGGGGAATCCGCGCGTTATCTGAGAGAAATCGCTGATTTTCGGGATTAGAAATTTAATCGCGGAGGCGTATCTTATAGTCATGACTCAGCGTAGCTCGCAGGCCGCTGTGAACCGGCCCGGCCTGAACGACCCAGGGACCTTCGGGCAGGTTCTGCCGTTTCGGCGGCCAGGGCCGCCGGCGCCTATCCGGCTAGCCGAAGGCTCCAAATCTGGCGCCCGCTTCGCCGCCGAGTTGGACGACGATTTCGCCAGCTATGAGCGGGAACACGAAAACGATGACCCGGAAGAACAGGAAGAAGTGGTCGACTATCGGCAGCGTATGCTGATGAACTTCGTCGCACTGGCAGTCGTGACGTTTCTGATGGGCTCTGGAATATGGCTTGCCGACTCCATCGCCGACATGCAGCGGGACCAGGATTGCGTCATGCAGGGCCGCGCCAATTGCGCACCCATCGAATTGCCGATGCCGGCCCAGCCCTAGACCGTGTCGAATGACGATCTAAGGCTCTCCGCTTGAGCGCGATCCTTTCGGAAAGCCGCTAGCCCCTCGGATCAAGTCCGAGGGCGCGCATTTTCCGAAATCACGCCCGCGCTTTATTGCGCTAAATTCGCAGGTTTCGCCGCGGCGGGCTCGTCCGAACCAGTTGCTTTGCCGCCACGCTCCGGTGCGGCGATGACCGGTGTGCCGCTATCCGCCAACGGCTTCACTGTTGCCCGGGCGACCCCGTCACCAGCCTTTTCGTCACTGGGCTTTTCGCTCGACTTTTCACCCATCTTAGCCGGCTCGGCATTTTCCGGCTTCGCGGTGCGCTGCTCGGTGCGATGCGAGCCGACAATGGCGAGCACTTCGGCGATCACTCGCGCATGCAGCCGGGGAGACTTGTCGATGTTCAGGTGGTCGATGTTCGGGTCACCGCGCAGGTCGACATTGATCAAAGAACCATGGAAGCCCGGGCCCCGAGTCATCCAATAATGCTGACTCAAATTGAGGACTCGAGCGACATTGGCCGAAGCGGGAAAAGAGGCGGTCCCATCGAACGGCACGACCAGCGCCACCGGTACGTCTCTACGTCCCAAATAGGCGGCCATCTCCATGACCGCATCCGCGCCCAGCGAATGACCGATCAGGATGATCGGTCCTTCTCGACCGGCCTTGTAATTGGCCGCCGCGCTATCGGCCAGCGACTGCCAATCGGCATGATTGTCGACGGTTGCATAAACGCCGCGGTTATTCAGCTGGTCAGAGAGCGTATCCATGCCGAGCGAAAAGATATTCAAAAGGCCGCGCAGCAGGTAAACATGCGCCCGCGGCGCCGCCATGCTCGGACTGGATCCGAACGCCAGCATCAGGCCTGCCGTCAGCACACCGATCGCAGTAAAACGCCACCAGTTTCTCATGACCTCCTCACGGGTCCCGCGCCCGCCCCCGAGCCGGGCCGAGCAATTCCATTCTAAGCGCTTCATATTGCACTGCCAGATTCTGCGCCGAATTTCCCCCTCGATTTCTCAATGCCTTACGATACGAGGCCAACCTGTAGCAAAAATGCCACTTACGCTGCAGCGTCAGTAGAGCCAGGGAACCACGCGCGCGGTTCGGCGCATGTAGACGCGATATTCTTCGCCGAAGGCGGTCATCATCATTTCCTCTTCACGCCGTACGCGACCGAAGAACAGCAAGCCGAAACCGATCAGCCCGGCTGGGCCTGCCACCCAATTAGGCAACAGTAGCGCCTGAGCCAGCGCCATCAGCCAAAATCCGGAATACATCGGATGCCGGACGGTCGCGTAAATGCCCGTTGTGACCAGGGTATGGCGTTCGCGCAGGTCGAGACTAACCGACCAATTGTGGCCGAGGTCGCTATGCGTCCGGTAAAACAACCATAGGCTGGCAATATCGGCAGCGACACCGAGGTAACTTGCTACCGGAATGAAAGGATAGTCGGCGAAACGCGGGAAATGCGTCGCTATATAAAGGCCCGGCACGATGCCGAGTCCGGTCAACGACATAGCGAGCAGGAGGAACTCGCGGACGCCACGCGCGGAGTATCGCACTGCCGTCTTGCGTGCGCGCCGATTTGGATTGAGCCGCAGGAAGGCCCAACCGATGACGAAGATGAGCCAGACGATTTTCGAAAGCGTCGGGGTCATGGCCTAAAATCCGCTGCCGGGTAAGTCAGCGACAGGCTGATCGGACAATCGCGTCTCTATCAATCCGCCCCCGTCCGCAAACGCCGCGACCGATTGGTCGGGGTTTTCCACCCAGTCACGCAGCGCCAGTGGGCCGCAGCACAGCATATAATAATCGTAAAAATAGCGTCGCTCATTGCCCATGACCGCTTGGCGATGAACGCGAAGAAAATTGAGGCGAAAACGGCGATAGGTATGCTCCGCCACCATCATGCGTATGCGGAATATTTTGACGATCGGCTTGCCGGTCGCCGCCATTCCCAAGGCAACCAGCGGATCGACCTTATAGACGTTGATGATGTCGACCAGAGCCTGATACTCGACCCAGTAGACCGACGGCGCCTCGGCCAGTCTGCCGGCGGCCGCGCGCAGCCATTCGGCGGCGGGGTGAAGCGCCACCTTCAAAAGCGACGATCCGGTCGAAACGATATGCAGCGGCTTGCCGGCCGCGCCAAGCTGCGGATCGAGCTGAAAGGCGCGATCGACGACGGACAGCGAGAGCGGCGCGCCAAGGCTATGGCCATGAACGATGATTTCGTCCGCATCGGTTTCTTGTATGAGCCGCACCAATTGCTCGCCGAGCCGATCGAGCCGAGCATCGACCTCTGGCCGAACGCGGTGCGCCAAGTCGCGGGCAAAGTACCAGTCGTCCAGCGCATAGCCGATGTGGAAATAGCGGCCGAATGTAAGCCGCAAAGCGACGAAGATCGCGAGCCAAAGAACGGGAGCGGCCACAAGCGGATAAGGCAGACCGAGATGCCCAACTGCAAAGCGCGAGAGTCCGATGGATAACCATGCCATGCCGACAAGGTAGAGCAGAGGGAAAAGGAAGAACCCGCCATAGCGCCAGGCGATGACGAAATACCTGGTCACCGTCCCAGTCAGGATGAATTCCATCAGCGCGGCAATGCCGAGCGGAAAGCGTAACCAGTCGCTTCTGGCGCCGTCGGCGGTGACGAAGTCGTCCCAACGGAGCCAGTGATAATCCGTCGCTACCCGCCAGTCCGGTCCGGACGTTTCCACGGTCCAACTCGCCACCGCGCCATCGGCCGATAGTCGCGGCGGCGAAACGCTGCCTTTTAGGTTCCAAGTTTTGTGAAATCGCGCCATTTCGCGAATAAAGCGGTGATGCTGGCGTTCCGGTCCGACCGGCTCGTAACCGGTCATCTGCACGAAACAGCGCTTGCGCACCCGCGCCTGCGGCATGGCAGACTCCTGGCTGAATCCGGCCGAACTTTTGGCCGATGTCTTTTGCGTTGCATAGGGAACATGGCGTGGCCGATCAAGCGCGGCGGCCTTTCTTCGCTGCCAAGGCCGCCGAATAAACAGTTGACGGAAAGTGCGAATTTGCCTCCGCCACGTCCACCCCTGGCCGATTTTTGGCTGCTGGGCGCCGTTGAACTTACCGGCTAGCTTCGCTATACGGGGCCTTCACATTGAGGGGGCCCGACGCAATCCGGGCTTACTCGCGCCGGTGCTGGGCCGGCGCTTTTATTCCGCTACTGACCAAGAGCGCGCCTGATGTCCACCACATTCGATAAAGTGGCTGAAATCATTGCGGAAACTTGCGATATTCCGCGTGAAAATATCAAGCCGGAAAGCCATGCCATCAACGATCTCGAGATCGACAGCCTCGACTTCCTCGATATCGCCTTCGCCATCGACAAGGCGTTCGGCATCAAGCTTCCGCTCGAACAGTGGACGCAGGAGGTCAACGACGGCAAGGCAACGACCGATCAGTATTTCGTGCTGAAGAACCTTTGCGAGCGGATCGACGAGCTGATCGCTGCCAAGGGCGCCTGAGCGCGCCGATGCGCCTTGAATATTTTCAGATGATCGACCGCTTCGTCCGCGTCGACGTCGGCGAACGCGTCGCGCGAGCGGTCTGCACGGTGCCAAAACAGAGCCCGGTATTCGAGGGGCACTTTCCCGGCTATCCGTTGATGCCGGGCGTGCTGTTGATCGAATGCATGGCGCAAACGACCGGCTGGCTCGTCAGCGCGCTCACCGGATTTACCGGATTGCCGGCGCTCGCCGGCGTCAAGGAAGGCAAGATTCGCGGCGCGGTCTTTCCCGGCGACGAACTCGAATTCGAAGGCAAAGTTGTACACGAGGGTTCTGGCTACGCCATCGGTGAAGCCAAGGGCTGGCGCACAGGTACCGCAATCTGCGACGCCACGCTGACCTACCGGATCATTCCCTATCCGAGCCCGGAGCTGCGCGCCGGATTGTGGGAATGGGCCGAGCGTATCAATTTTCCGGCTAAGGAGTTTGCCAAGTGAGCGCGCGCCGCGAGGTGTGGATCACTGGCGTCGGTTTGCTCACCTGCCTCGGCGAGGGGCTGGAAGCGAACTGGAATCGTCTCGCGCATGGCGATGCGGCGGTCTACGACGACAAGAGCTTTGCGCCTTACATCGTGCATCCGCTCGCGCCGATGAGCTTCGATAAATACATCCCGAAAAAAAGTGATCAGCGCCAGATGGAGACGTGGCAGCGGGTCGGCGTCTATACCGCGGGCATGGCACTCGCCGATGCCGGCGTCGCCGGTAATGCGGAGCTCCTTGACCGCGCCGACATGATCGTGGCCGCCGGCGGCGGCGAGCGCGACACCGCGGTCGATACCGCAATCATGGCCGGTGTGCGCAAGACCAATACGCCGGGCGCTTTCCTTAACGAGCGGCTGATGAGCGACTTGCGACCGACCTTGTTCCTGGCGCAACTGCCGAACCTGCTGGCCGGCAATATTTCCCTGGTGCACGGCGTCGTCGGCTCGTCGCGCACCTTCATGGGGGAGGAAGCCGCCGGCGTAGATGCGATCCGAGTGGCGCAGGCGCGGATCGCCGCGGGTCAAAGCGAACTGACTCTGGTCGGCGGCGCCTATAACGGCGCCCGTTGGGACGTGCTGTTGGCCTTCGAACTCGGCGGCGTCGTTTTGAAGGACAAATTTGCGCCGGTTTGGGACCGCGGTCCCGACGGCGGCATCGCCTTTGCCACCGTTGGGGCGTTCTTGGTGCTGGAAAGTGAAGAACACGCCAAGGCTCGCGGTGCGCGGCCGCGGGCGCGTATTTCGCAGGTATTTTCCGACCGCAACCTACGCAAATCGGGCCAAGCCGAGATTTCGTTGCGCCATCAATGGGACGCCATCGCGCCACAAGTGGACCGGACGCGTGCCGCCCTGATTTCCGGTGCCTCCGGGTTCGAGCCGGCGACTTCCGCCGAGCAGTCAGCGCTCAAGGGTATTGGCCTTCCGATCCGCAACACCGGTACGTATATCGGACATGGTGTCGATACTCAGTTTATGGCCAATCTGGGCATCGGCTGCGCGGTGATCGAGCACGGCAAGCTGTTTGCCTCGGCAGGATCGGGTGACACGGGCGAAAGTCCGCCTGGCCTGTCTCAGGTCGTCGTTACCAGTGTCGGCAACTGGCGTGGCGAAGGGCTCGCTTTGCTCGAGCGGGTGAATTGAGGGAGAAGCTCATGGCAAGCGCCAAACGCGACAAAGCCGGTAGGCCGGTTATCGCAGTTACCGGCATGGGCCTCGTCACCTCACTCGGCGTCGGCAAGACTGACAATTGGGAAAAACTTTCTGCCGGCACATCCGGCATCCGGCGCATTTCGCGCTTTCCGCTCGACTCGCTGCGCACCACCATCGCCGGCACCGTGAACGACGTTTACAAGGACTACATGCCGCCAGCGGAACTGTCTGAACGTCTTGCATTTCTCGCCTGCGAGGAAGCGATCGCGCAGGCCAGCATCGGCTCGAAAGGCCACTTTCCCGGCCCGCTGTTTTTGGCGCTGCCGCCACTTGAGATCGAGTGGCATTACCGCATGCAGCTTGCCGAGGAGGCCGCACCCGACCATGACGCCAGTTATCCCGACCTGATGCAGGTGGCGCGCAAGCCGCAATTCTCGCCGATCTATGAGACAATTAAATACGGCATCATCGGCGAAAACCTCGCCGCGCATTTCGGCACCGAAGGTTCGCCAATCTCTCTGACCACCGCTTGCGCTTCCGGCGGCACCGCGATCCAGCTTGGTGTCGAAGCGATCCGCCGCGGCGAATGCCAGGCCGTCCTCGCGGTCGGCGCCGACGGGTCACTGACGCCGGAATCCCTTGTGCGCTTCTCGCTGCTGTCGGCACTGTCGACGCAAAACGACCCGCCGGAGCAGGCTTCAAAGCCGTTTTCCAAGAACCGAGACGGCTTCGTGCTGGCCGAAGGCTCCGCCGCGCTGGTGCTGGAAGACTACGATCATGCCGTAGCGCGCGGCGCCAAGGTTCTCGCCATTCTCGAAGGCTGCGGCGAAAAATCGGATTCGTTTCATCGCACCCGATCAAGCCCCGACGGCAAGCCGGTCATCGCCTGCATGCGCAATGCGCTTGCCGATGCCGGCGTCGGGCCCGAAGACATCGACTATATCAACGCCCACGGCACCTCGACACCCGAGAACGACAAGATGGAATGCCTTGGCGTCTCCACCGTGTTCGGCGAACGCATTCGCGGCATCCCGATGTCGTCGAACAAATCGATGATCGGCCACACACTGACCGCGGCCGGCGCGGTCGAAGCCGTGTTCACCGCGCTGACGCTCGAGCACCAGCGCATCCCGCCGACGATCAATTATCGCACACCCGATCCGGGGATTCCGCTCGACGTGGTGCCGAACGAGGCGCGCGACGCACGCATCGAACGGGCGATTTCGAATTCATTCGGCTTCGGCGGCCAAAATATTTCGCTGGTCCTGGCGCTGGAGCCGGCGTGACCGGCGTCGTCGCATCAGCGCTCGCTGAACGTGCGAGCGAGACGCCGTCCCGCACGATGCGGGCGCTCACTCTTGTCGCCGACCGCAAGATCGAGCTCCTCGATGTCGCGGCCCCGCCTCCGCCGGCAGCCGGGGAGGTGCAAATCCGCATCAAGGCGATTGGGCTCAATCACATCGACGTCTGGGGCTGGCGCGGCATGGCCTTTGCCAAGCGCAAGCTGCCGCTGATCGTCGGGGTCGAGGCCGCGGGCGAAATTGCCGCGGTCGGCGCCGGCGTGACGTCACGCAAGGCCGGAGATCGCGTCGTCGCCTATGGCGCACTGACGTGCGGAATCTGCAAGGCCTGCCGCGAAGGCCGCGATAATCTTTGCGAGAATGTCGCGTCCATCATGGGCTTCCACGTCGACGGCTTTGCCCGGGATTTCCTGAACATGCCGGCGCGGCTCGTGGTGCCAATTCCGGACGCCGTGAGCTTTCGCGACGCCGCTTGCGCGCCGGTGGCTTTCGGCACCGTGCAGCACATGCTGTTCGACAATGCCAAGCTTGAGCCGGGCGAGACCATTCTGGTGCAGGCGGGTGGCTCGGGGATCGGCTCGACTGCGATCAAGATGGCCAAGGCCATCGGCGCCACGGTCATCACCACCGTGGGTGACGACGCCAAGGCGGAGAAGGCCAAGGCTCTCGGCGCCGACCACGTCATCAACTACAAGACCAATCGTTTCGAAAGCATCGTACGCAAGCTCACCGGCAAAAAGGGAGTCGACGTTGCGTTCGAGCATGTCGGTCCCGATACCTTCAATGGCTCGCTGCTTTGCCTCAAGCGCGGCGGCCGGTTGGTCACCTGCGGCTCAACGTCCGGCCAATCGATTACGATGAACCTTTTCCAGCTCTATCTGCAGCAATATCGTATCTTCGGTTCGTTCGGCTGCTCGATCCGCAATATCGGCGAGAGCCTCGCCAAAATGGCGGACGGCCTCACCCCGGTGATCGACACTGAAGTCCCGCTCTCGGAGTTTGAGCGCGGCCTGGCGCGGCTCGAAAGCCGGCAGGTTTTCGGCAAGATCATCGTTATGTTCTGATGCGCGACGGGCGCTTTAAGCACCTGCTGGATGCGACGGCAGGCGCGCTCACCGTCGGATTGCTCGGCGCGATCAAGCACACCGATCGCAGGCGCATGGCCAACTTCGCCGGCGCCTTGATGCGCAAAATCGGTCCTCTGATGCGGGAGAATCGCATCGGCCGTGAGCAGTTACATCTCGCCTTTCCCGACAAATCCGCCGCCGAGATCGAGAAGATTCTCGGCGGCGTGTGGGACAATCTTGGCCGGCTCGCCGTTGAGTTCGCGCATCTTGATGAATTCTCCGTCGAGGGCTTTGGCAAACCGACGGCGGATGTCATCACCTATCCTCCGGAGTCCAAGGAGCGCCACGACCGCCTGATGAAAGCCGGAACCGCAGCCATTGGCTTTGCCGCGCATCTGGCCAATTGGGAATTGCCCGGGGTCGGGGCGAAACTCATCGGCGTGAAATCCGCGGTGCTGTACCGGCGGCCCAATATCGGCGCCGTCAACGACGTTATCGTCAAACTCCGCGAGCCGCTAATGGGCGAGCTCATCCCTACCGCCCTCGACGCGCCGGTCAAACTGGCGCGGCTTCTCCAGTCGGGCGTCCATGTCGGCATGCTTGCGGATCAGCATTACAGCAAGGGGGTCGAAGTCGTGTTCTTCGGCCGGCCGTGCCTGGCCAATCCGCTGATTGCAATGTTGGCGCGGCAGACCGACTTGCCGATTTATGGCATGCGCGTGGTGCGCAAACCTGACGGCAACAGCTTTTGGGGCGAAATATCGGAGCCGGTCGAGCCGATCCGCGACGCCGGCGGCCGGATCGACATCAAGGGCACCATGCAGGCGATCACGTCAGTGATCGAAGGCTGGATTCGACAATATCCGGAACAGTGGCTCTGGCTGCATCGCCGCTGGCGATAAACCTTGTTACATTACATGCGGCGGCAGAACGTGAAGCGCTGTCAATGGCGCAGCGGAAAGAGCCGGCAAATTCGCTCGTTACATCTTCTTGATGCCGGCCTGATCGATAATTTGTTTGAACATGCCAATCTCCTTGGTCACTCGCGCCCAGGCTGCATCGGCACCTTCGGGACGGACCAGAAACCCTGCCTTGTAGAGTTTGTCCTTCATCTCGGCCGTCTTGAGAACTTTCAGCGTTTCCGTTTCCAGCCATTTGACTTTATCCGGTGGCGTTTGTGCCGGCGCCAGCAGGACCATGTCGGTGGCAAAAACAAAGTCCTTAAAACCGGACTGTTCCATGGTGGGAACGTCCGGAAGATCGGGCCAGCGCGCATTGCCGCAGACTGCGAGGCAGCGCAATGTTCCGGCCTTGATATGGGGAAGCGCCGGACCGAGGGAACCGGAGCTCAATTGAACCGTGCCGCTGACCAGCGCCGTTATTGCATCGCCGCCCCCCTGGAACACTACGTCAGCGAGCGTCGGCAACTTTTCGCGGATCTTCAGCACCTCCAGTTCGATCTGCGGTGTCGTCCCGATCGGAGGCGTGGCGCAATTGTATTTTTCGGGGCTCGCATGCGCCAGCGCCACGAACTCATTCATCGAATTCGCCGCCAACTCGGACTTCACAACGAATGTATTAGGCGAGCTCGCCAGTTCACTTACGCCGACGAAATCCTTATAGGGATCGTAAGGCAGATGATTATAAAGCCCGTAATTCACTGAATAGGCGTTGGTCGCAAGCAGCATTGTGTAGCCGTCGGGATCGGCATGCGCGGCATATTCCATACCAATATTGCCTCCGGCCCCACCGCGATTTTCGACGATGAAGGTCTTGCCGGTCGTCTGCTGAAGCGCCGCGGTCACTATACGGGCGACGATGTCGGATGGTCCCCCGGGAGTGTTGGCGACTACAAATTTCACCGGCCGCTCCGGGTAATCCGCATAGGCCGACCGCATCCGAAGAAGCGCCGGCGCGGCGACGCCTGCCGCCAGTGCCGCGGCGCCTTTGATGATGCGGCGCCGTGACGGCTTTGACGTTCCAATCAATCTGCCCATGGATCCCCCCCGTATTGTCGCGAACTCTTGCCGCTGTCGGTCGCGATATTACAGCAAATCGAATGCCCGCCGCACTCGGTAAGCGCTTTGGCCATCCGCTTGTTCGGCGCTTTATTGTCGCAGGATGCTAGCTCATTCCCCGGTCTTGATGCGGGTCCACAGCCGGTTGATCAACCGCTGCGTCTTCGGGTCGTGCGCAACGATGGTGTAGAAGTTCGCCATTGTCGCAGCGTCCGGATAGATCGTGCGATCGTTGAGAATCGACGGATCAATGAGTTGACCGGGCTTGTCGCCGTTGGCGTACCAGACGTAGTTGGTATTCTTCGCTGCGACCTCCGGCTTGATGAGATAATTGATCAGCTCGAGCGCCTCCTCGGGATGCGGCGCGTCCTTCGGAATGGCGAGAGTATCGAACCATAATTGCGCGCCCTCTTTGGGTATCGAATAGCCGATCTCGATACCACCCTTGGCATCGATCGCCCGTCGTTGCGCCTGCTTGACGTCGCCGGAATAGCCGACGACGAAGCAAATCTCGCCGGTCGCCAGCGCATTGAGGTATTCCGAGGAATGGAACTTGCGCACATAGGGCCTGATCTTGAGGAGAAGATCGGTCACCTTCTGCAGATCGCCGGGATTACTGGCGTTCGGGTCAAGATGCAGATAATGCAGCCCGGCCGGCATGATGTCATCCGACGAATCCAAAAGGTGAATGCCGCAATCCTTGAATTTTTTGATCTTGTCCGGATTGAAGACATAGTCCCAAGAGTCGATTTTCGTATCGGGACCAAAAATCTGCTTCACATCCTTGACGTTGTAACCGATGCCCGTCGTTCCCCACATGTAGTCGACGGCGTATTGATTGCCGGGATCGTAGACCGCGAGTTGCCGCGCGATCTCCGGCCAGATATAAGCAAGGTTCGGCAACTTCGATTTGTCCAGTTTTTGGAAAATGCCGGCTTGAATCTGACGGGCGAGAAAATAGGCGCTGGGCACGACGACGTCATAGCCGGATTGCCCGGCCAATAATTTCGCCTCGAGCGTATCGTTGGAATCGAACGTATCGTAACGAACCGCGATGCCGGTCTGTTTGGTGAAGTCGTCGAGCACAGAGGGGTCCTGGTAGTCCGACCAGTTGTAATAATTGACCACCCGCTCGGCCGGCTGCGCCGGCGTCGACGAAAACGCAAACCAGGCGACAACGGACACCAGGGCAAGTCCGCTGACTTCGGTGCAAGCGGCAACCAAGCTTCGCTTTTCCGTGGACGCGAAGATGAACGGTTGCCGGAATTTCATCACACCTCAGTCGGCAGTCCGGCGGCCTTCCACGCCAAAATACCGCCCGCCAGATGGCTGGCATAGGCAAAGCCCTGCTCCTGTGCCGCGAGCGAAGCCGTCACTGACCGGCGGCCGGACCGGCAGCTAAAGACCACATCGCGGCCGGCGGGCGCCGGTATCTCGCCGGGGTCAAAAGCCGATAGCGGTATCAGCACGGAACCGGGAATTCGCTCCAACGCGGTCTCATTCGGCTCGCGGACGTCGACCAGGATAATCCGGCCTTCATCGAGCCCGCGCGCCACCTCTTGCGGCGTCAGATCGCGCACGTTTGCGGCTTGCTCGGACATCGGCGGCTCCCTGCGAGACGGCTCGTTGAAGCTTACGACCTAAGCCCTACCGGCGCCAGACCTCGGACGATGGCGCGCTTAGACAGTGACTTGCGTGCCAACCTCGACCACGCGATCGGTGGGAATCTGGAAATAGTCGGTGGCATCGTTCGCCGAGCGCGCCAGCGTGATGAACAGCCGGTCTTGCCAGCGCGGCATGCCGGAATGTGGCGCCGGCCGCAGCGTGCGCCGGGACAAGAAGAACGACGTCGACATGATGTCGAACTGCCAGCCGAGCTTGCGCGCGATGGCCAGCGCCTTGGGAATGTTCGGCATTTCCATGTAACCGAAGCGCAATTGCACACGCGTGAAGGTCGAGCCGACCGGCTCTATGCGCACCCGCTTGTCCGACCCGACGCGCGGCGTGTGCGTGGTCTCGACCGATAAAATGACGTTCTTTTCATGCAGCACCTTGTAGTGCTTAAGGCTGTGCAGCAGCGCCGTCGGCGCACTCCTGGGGTCGCTGGTCAGGAACACCGCAGTCCCGGGCACGCGCTGCGGCGGCTTTTTCTCCAGGATGCGCACCAGGTCGTCGAGCGGCGTTTCGAGCCGCCGCGTCTTGGCGAAAAGAATCCGGCTGCCTCGGCGCCACGTGTACATCACCACCATGACGATGCCACCCAGCAGCAGCGGCACCCAGCCGCCCTGCACGACTTTGAGCATATTGGCCGACAAGAATGTCAAATCGATCACGAGAAACGGCACCATCAGGGCCGCCGCCGCGAACGCCGACCAGCGCCACATTCGCCAGATGACAATGAAGGCCATTGTGCAGGTGACGACCATAGTGCCGGTCACGGCAATGCCGTAAGCCGACGCCAGCGCGCTCGACGAACGGAACAGCGCAACCAAGACCAGCACAGCGAGCAGCAATAGTCCGTTGACCCGGGGCATATAGATTTGACCGGCTTGCTCGGCGGAGGTGTGGCGCACCTCGAAGCGCGGCAACAGGCCGAGTTGAATTGCCTGGCTGGTCAGCGAATAGGCTCCGGTGATCACCGCTTGGCTCGCGATCACCGTCGCAAGCGTCGCCAGTACCACCATGGGGATCAGCGCCCAGTCCGGGTAAAGCAGGAAGAACGGATTCGCGATCGCCTTCGGATTGGCGAAGATCAACGCGCCCTGCCCCAGATAATTGATCGCCAGAGAGGGCAGAACCAGCGCGATCCAGGCGACTTGTATCGGACGGCGACCAAAATGCCCGAGATCGGCATAAAGCGCCTCCGCGCCGGTGACGGCAAGGAACACGGCGCCGAGCGTGAATAGTCCAACGATGCCGTGATTGAGCAGAAAATAGATGCCGTAGAACGGACTGAGCGCCCACAGCACTCCAGGAACTTTGGCAATCCAGATCAATCCCGGCAACGCGATCGCCGCGAACCAGATCAGCATGATCGGTCCGAACAGCGCCGCGACTTTGGCAGTACCGCGCGATTGCACCGCGAACAGGATGATCAGGATCACTACTGTAACTGGCACGACATATTCGTGAAGTGCCGGCGTTACCACGTCGACACCTTCGACCGCGGACAGAACCGACAAGGCCGGCGTGATCACCGCGTCACCGTAAAACAGGGCCGCGCTGATAATGCCGAGCAACGCCACAATACCGGCAGCCCTGCTCATCCGACCCACGGCCCGCGACGCCAAAGCCATGAGCGTGAGCGTGCCGCCTTCGCCGTTATTGTCGGCCCGCAGCAGGATGACGACGTATTTCAGCGTGACGATGATGAACAGTGCCCAAAGAATGAGCGACGATACGCCGAGCACGGCGCCACGGACGAGTTCGGCCTGATCCGGACCCGGCGACGCCGCCGTGATGGCTTCACGAAAGGCATAAAGTGGACTGGTGCCGATATCGCCGTAAACGACGCCGATGCTGCCGAGCGCCAGCGTCCACAAGCCCACGTGGGACGACGCGGTGCCATCGCCGTCCGCCGTCATATCGTTCCCGGCGGCGGGAGCGCTTACTCTAGTTGCCATGAATTTCGAGACAGGACGCTGCCCTGCTCCTGATGCGGCATCGCGACCGATGCCGGGCCGCGCCTATACACCGTTCATATCCGAGAGTCATCGGGCAGTTGCGCCGAAATATTCGCATCGCGACTGTTGCGCCACTATCGCAGCGGCACACAATGACGGCGTGACCTTAAGACCATACGCCGGCGGCGTAACGATTTTACTGTAATCGGTCAAAGGCTTAGGTGGAGAGCGCCAGCCGCGGTCTCCCGGCCGGGAGTTTGCCGCTTAAGGCGCCAAGTCGGGTGGAACCGGCGGCGCTTCATGCATCAAAGTGATGGTGACGCGGCGGTTCGCGGCCATATAGGGATCATCGGGGAACAGCGGATCGGTGTCGGCCTTGCCGCCAACCTCGTAGATTCGCGATGACGGATAACCCTGCTCTTCCAGAATCTGGCGGACGGCGTTGGCGCGATCAACCGAGAGGTTCCACGGCCCGTAATCCGATTTCGGCGCCTCCTGCGAGGCCGCGGTGTGCCCGGTGACTGAAATCCGGTAGGGGACTTGCTTCAACGGGCCGGCGATCTTCTCGATGATGCTCCGCGTGCGCTCGTATGGGTCTTTGGAGCCTTCCGGAAACATCGAGCGGCCGTCCTGATCGACGATATTGATGTTAAGGCCTTCCTTGGTCTCCTCGAACACGATGTGCTTACTTGCTTCCGTCAGCTCCGGCATGTCCTGCAACGCCTGACGAAGCGAGGCCGCCGCGAGGGCGAAAGCCTGGTCGCTCTGAAACTTGCCGCCGTATTCGCGCTCGTGGGCGCCCTCATCCGGCGTGGGTGTCGCCGAGGCGTCCTCCGGCCTGATATGCGCCGCGTTTTTCAGCCGCGGCCGGGTCGGCAGACCGTCGACCTCGATAATGCCGGAATAGCGCACATTGTTCTGCGTGCCGAAGGCGTCACGCATCGAGCCGGCGACGATCTGCAGTTTCTGTTGGTCCTGACTGGAGAACGCGACCAGCATGACGAAGAAGCTGACCAATAGCCCCATCAGGTCGGCGAAGGTGACAAACCAACCGTGGCCGCCGCCGTGTGCTTCCTTGCGCCGTGCCATGGTTCAGTTCTTCACGGCTAAGCCGGAACCGGCTCGGGCTCCATGTCCCGGTGTTTTTCCGGCAGGTACGCGATCAGCATTTCGCGCACCAGCGTCGGGCTTTTCGATTCTCGAATCATAAGTATGCCGTCGATAATCAGCGTACGATTGATCTCTTCGTCGACCAATTTGAGGTGCAGCTTGTCGGCGATCGGCAGGGTCAGGATGTTCGCCACGACGGCGCCGTAGAGCGTCGCCAGCAAGGCCGTCGCCATGAACGGCCCGAGCTTGGATGGGTCGGTCATATTGGCGAACATTTGCACCATGCCGATCAGCGTGCCGATCATGCCGAAGGCCGGCGCGCAATCGCCGATCGCCCGGTAGATCTTCTGACCCTCGTCGAGGTGCTGGAGGAAATTGTCGCGATCGCGTTCGAGATTGTCGCGGATGAATTCGGCATCGTAGCCGTCGGCGACGAAGCGGATGCCCTTGGCGAGAAACGGATCTTCGATCTCGACCTTCTCCAGGCCGATCGGACCCTGCTTGCGGGCGATCTCGGCCAGGCCTGCGATCTCGTCGACCAGTTCGCGCTGCGAAATGCGGCGCAAGCTGAAGACGAACTTCATGCCGAGTGGCAAGCCGTGAAAAATCGACGACAGCGGAAAGCGGATGAGCGTGGCGGCAAATGAGCCGCCAAAAATGATGATGACGGCATGGTCGCTCACGAACATACCAAGGCCGCCGCCCATCAGCATGACGGTCATGACGACCGCGGCGCCGGCCAGCAGGCCCAAAGCCGTTGCAATATCCATGAAACCGCACCCAACCCGCGACGGCGAGCCCTTGGCAACGGCCCTATAAGTACGGTCACTGCGCTTAAAGGACGGTTACTGCTGGTACCGCCGCCAGGGCAAAATCGGCGCAACACAGAGGGGATGACCGCCGCGGTAAAAAGCAGCTAGATAAGGCCAACAAGCTGTCGCGCGGACTTCTCTAGGGAGAGCTGACTATGCGTGAAATCGGCCATTTCATCGGCGGCAAAGAGGTCAAAGGCGCCTCAGGGCGCTTCGGCGACGTTTTCAATCCCAATACCGGCGACGTGGCGGCCAAAGTGGCATTGGCGGGAAAGTCCGAGGTCGAGAAAGCGATCGCCAACGCCGAGGCCGCCTTCCCAGGCTGGGCTGCCACCAATCCGCAGCGCCGCGCCCGCGTCATGTTCAAATTCCTGGAGCTGATCCAGAGCCAATACGACGATCTGGCTCGGCTTTTATCCTCCGAGCATGGCAAGACCTTCCCCGACGCCAAAGGCGATATCCAGCGCGGGCTTGAAGTGGTCGAATTCGCTTGCGGCATCCCGCACTTGATGAAGGGCGAATACACCGAAGGCGCCGGTCCCGGCATCGATCTTTATTCGACCCGCCAGCCGCTCGGTGTCGTTGCCGGCATTACACCGTTCAATTTTCCGGCCATGATTCCGTTATGGAAATGCGCGCCGGCTATCGCTTGCGGCAACTCCTTCATCCTCAAGCCCTCGGAGCGCGACCCGTCGGTGCCGATGCGCATCGCCGAGCTTTTTTTCAAGGCAGGCCTGCCGGAAGGGGTGTTCAATGTCGTCAACGGCGACAAGGAGGCGGTCGACACGCTGTTGACCGACGCACGTGTCAAGGCGGTCGGCTTTGTCGGCTCGTCCGCCATTGCCGAGTATATTTACGCGACCGGCACGGCGCACGGTAAACGGGTGCAGTGCTTCGGTGGCGCCAAGAACCACATGATCGTGATGCCCGACGCCGATATGGACCAGGCGGTCGATGCGCTGATCGGGGCCGGCTACGGCTCTGCCGGCGAGCGCTGCATGGCGGTGTCGGTCGCCGTGCCGGTCGGCCAGAAAACCGCCGACGCGCTGCTGCAAAAACTCATTCCGCGCGTCGAGGGGCTCAAGATCGGCCCATCGACCGATCAGCAGGCCGATTACGGCCCGATGGTCACCCGCGAGTTGCTCAACAAGGTGCGCGGCTACATCGACACCGGCATCAAGGAAGGCGCCAAGCTTGTCGTCGACGGCCGCGGCTTCAAGCTGCAAGGTTACGAGAGCGGAAACTTCATCGGCGGCTGTCTGTTCGACGAGGTGAAGCCGGACATGAAAATCTACAAGGAGGAGATCTTCGGACCCGTTCTGTCTGTAGTGCGCGCCAAGGACTACGAGGAAGCGGTTCGGCTGCCGTCGGAACACGAATACGGCAATGGCGTCGCCATCTTCACCCGCGACGGTGACACCGCTCGCGATTTCACCAGCCGCGTGCAGGTCGGCATGGTCGGCGTCAACTTCGCTATTCCGGTGCCGCTCTCCTATTACACCTTCGGCGGCTGGAAACGCTCCGGCTTCGGCGACCTTAACCAGCACGGACCGGACTCGATCCGCTTCTACACCAAGACCAAGACCGTGACCGCGCGCTGGCCCTCCGGCACCAAGGAAGGCGCCGAGTTCGTCATTCCCACCATGCGGTGAGGGTGTCACCGGTTTGCCGATGATAGGAGCGACACGCAGCGGATGCCGGGCAATCGGGGTGCAAATCGCCCCGGTTCTGCTCGCGCTTACAATGCTCGGCGCCTGCACCAATACGGCTCGTTTCGGCGGCCAGCCCGAGACGCAAGCCGCATCGCCACCCGAGACGCCTGTCGTTGACACGCCTGCACCGGAGACGGCGCAGCCGCCGCCGGTCGATCTCGCCGGCAAATGGAAACTGTCCGCAGCCACGGGAGGCGCCTGCCTTATGACGCTGACCGCCAATCCCGGCGCTACCGAAGGAAAGATCGCTCCCGCCGGGGGCTGTCCAGGCAATTTCTTCACCAGCCGTAAATGGACGTACGAGAACGGCGCATTGACGATTCGGGACTTCAAGGGCCAAGCTTTGGTAGAATTGTCATTCGCCGACGATCATTTCGAAGGCAAAAATTCCGGCGGCGGCGCCGTCACGCTCGCTAGACCCCAATGACGTCTTGAACCCCTTCGGAGCCCTCATGGCCGAATATCAGCTCTATTGTTTCGCCCAATCCGGCAATGCCTACCGCGCCGCGCTGATGCTCAATCTGATCGGCGCGGACTGGCAACCGATTTATGTCGACTTTTTCAAGGGCGGCGAGACGCGCACGCCGAAATACCGCGCCGAGGTCAACGAGTTGGGCGAGGCGCCGGTGCTGGTCCATGGCGCCAAGAAGCTCTCCCAGTCCGGCGTGATCCTGACCTATCTCGCCGACCGTACCGGGCGGTTTAAACCAGACGGCGAGGACGAGCGGCTCGAGGCACTGCGCTGGATCATCTTCGACAATCAGAAGCTCAACGGCTTTTTAGGGCCGTACCGATTTCTCAAGAATTTTGCCCGACCGCCGGGCGATCCGGCGGTGATGGCCTTTCTCAAGGGCCGTATCGACGGCAGTCTCGCGGTCCTCGACAAGCGGCTGGCCAAGGCGCCATTCGCCCTCGGCGATGCTCCGACCATCGCCGACATTTCATTGTGCGGCTATCTTTACTACCCGGCCGAGGAATTCGGTTTCGACATCGCGGCCGAGCATAAAAATATCGGTGCGTGGTTGGGTCGGATAAAGGCTTTGCCAGGTTGGGCCCACCCCTACGATCTGATGCCAGGCTATCCACCGAACTTATAGATGCTGGGCGTCACAACGGAATGTTGAGCGCTTTGGGCGGCGGTACAGGCGTTACCGTGGGCGGAGGTACCGGCGCCGCGGCGGACGGCGGCAAAGGCTTGACCGCGGGCGCTGCTGACATGGCTGGCACCGGCTTGGGCGCCGGCGCGGGCGGCGGAGCCTGTATTGCGGCCGGCGGCGCAGACGGCGGTTTTGCAACAGACGGCGCCGGCGCAGGTCTGATGGG
>JBARER010000094.1:0-1713 GCA_049796395.1 Xanthobacteraceae bacterium | reverse complement strand
GCAAAGCGGCCCGGGTGAAGCCAGCTTCGCGGGCGGTCGCCTTCGCCACCGCCGCGGCGGTGGCGCTGGCGAGTTTTCCAGCACGGGCGCAGACCGGAGCCGATGCCGGCATCCCGATGATCCGCGACGCCGAGATCGAGCAGCTCTTACGTGATTACACGGCGCCCATCTTCAGGGCGGCCGGACTGACGACGCAGAACGTCCAAGTCGTCATCATCGACGATCCCCAATTCAACGCGTTCGTCATGGATGCGCACCGCATCTTCGTAAATACCGGCGCGCTGATGCAATCGACCGCGCCTAACCAGCTGATCGGCGTATTCGCCCACGAATGCGGCCACATCGTCGGCGGCCACCTGTCGAAAATGCGGCAAGAGTTGGCGAATGTGCAGACCGCTATGATCATCGGCATGTTGCTCGGCGCCGGCGCGCTGGCCGCGGGCGCAAGGAGCGGCAATATCGACATGGGCAACGTCGGTGGGGCGCTGCTCAACGCACCGCAGTCGCTTGGCATCCACTCGCTGCTTGCCTATCAGCGCTCCCAGGAAGAATCGGCCGATCGCGCCGGGGTGCGCTTTTTGACCATGACGCACCAGTCGGCCAAGGGCATGTACGACACCTTCAAGCGATTTGCCGACCAGTCCCTGTTCGAGTCACAGGGCTCAAACCCGTATTTGCAGAACCACCCGGCACCCGAAGAGCGCATGGCGGCGCTGGAGGAGTTGGCGAAGTCATCGCCATATTGGGACTTGAAAGATCCGCCTGCGCTGCAGTTCCGCCACGACATGATGCGGGCCAAGCTTTACGGCTTCACCGAACGCCCGGACACGGTGTTGCGCCGCTATCCGGCAACGGATACCAGCCTGCCGGCCCGTTACGCACGCGCCATCTCCACCTACCGTTACGGCGACCTGCACAACGCCATCGCGCAGATCGACGGACTGATCGCCGCGCTCCCCAACGATCCCTATTTCTATGAGCTCAAAGGCCAGGCATTGCTGGAGGGCGGACATCCGATGGAAGCGATTCCTCCGCTTCGCCGTGCCGTGGGGCTCGCTCCAACTCCAGCTCTCATTCAGATATTGCTGGCGCAGGCGCTGGTCGCCACCAACGACCCCAAGCTCTCGACGGAAGCCGTTACGATATTGCAGCAGGCGCTGATCAAGGAGCCGGAGGACAGCGACGCCTATACCACGCTGGCGATGGCCTATGGTCGCAAGAACGATTTGGCCGACGCCGACCTTGCTTCAGCGCAGGCCGCCTTCGCCCGCGGCGACAACAAGACGGCGCGCGAATTGGCCGAGCGCGCCAAGCTGCGATTTCCGATCGGCACTCCCGGCTGGGTGCGCGCCGATGATATTGTTGCCTTCAACAAGAACTTGAAGACCAATCCGCTGCTTCGCATTGGACAATGAACGCAAAAAGGACAATCAACATGATCTTCAGATTGCGCTTGGCAATTCCGCTCGTAGCCGCGGTGCTGTTGTCGCCGCTCGCCGTAGCGCAAACGCCGTCACCGCAAACGCCGCCGACGTCGCCCGCGGCCACGAGCTTCTCCGCCGGCCAGCGGACCGAGATCGAGGGCATCGTCAAGGATTACCTCGTCGCCCACCCGGAGGTGCTGCAGCAGGCGATGGACGCGCTCGACAAGCAGCAGAAGCAGGCCGATGCCGAGAAGGCGCAAGCGACGATCAAGAAGGACAACGCCACGCT
>JBARER010000093.1:0-8582 GCA_049796395.1 Xanthobacteraceae bacterium | reverse complement strand
GTACCGCGGTGGAGCGCCGCAAGGCGAGCGCGCCCGAAGCGCGGACGGACGGCAACGTCCCTTCGCGTGGCGCGCGCCGGGCCCCGCCGGGCCCGGCAAGGAAGGCGCGCCTTTTGGCGCTCCACCTCCCTTCTTCTTTGAGGAAGTGAGGCAATGGGACTGGCTTTCTTAAAGCGTGCAGCAAACCTCGGATGCCAAGGCGCATCGCGAGAACGGGGAAGAATTATCCGCCTGCGCGATAGCGGGGGAGGGGGCCATGCGAAGCATGGTAGAAGGGGCGCGGGCCATGACGCTTCTCTTGCGACGACAGCAAAACGACGAGTCAGGCGCCCCTCCCACCGCGCTCCGCGCGGTCCCCCCTCCCCGCTATCGCGGGGCGGGATGAACACGGAGCACCTTCATGACCAAAAAATTTCCCGGCCGGATGACCTTCACGCAATGGAAGCGCACGCCGTGGCGCCAGAAGCATCGTCTGCTCGGATTGACGCTCAACACCAGGGTGTTCCGCTACTGGCGCGATTGCGCCGATGCGCGCTGCCGCCGCGCGCGGGCCTGCCAGGACCATGAATGCTACTGGCGGCGGCTGCAAAAGCTGCCGGATGACGAGCGATCGCGCGTGCGCACCAAGGCCGAGCCATGGACGAAGTTGTTGTGGCACGGCAGTCCCAAGGGCTCGGAGGGAAGGATGCGATATTGAGCGGCGCGATACGGCGCTTTGTTTTGTGCTCACGCGGCATTGATGGCGATTGCGCGCTACGCCGGTTGACAATGCCGATCCGCGGGCGACATTGCGGCGATCTCGGGGGTGAGGAAACGGGGAAAAACGATGAATTCTTTGGAAAAATTTGTAGTGGTGCTCGCCCGCATTCTGCTGGCGCTGATTTTTGTCCGCGCCGGCATCAACAAGCTTGGCTCGATCGACGAAACCGCGGCGGAAATGGCCAAAGCCGGCATTCCGCTGTCGAATCTTCTGGTCTATGGCGCCATCCTCATGGAGCTCGGCGGCGGCTTGTTGCTGATGGCCGGCCTGTTCGCGCGCTGGGCGGCCCTGGCCCTGTTCTTCTATACGCTGGTGCTGGCGCTCATCTTCCACGCCTACTGGAATGCTCCGGCGGCGCAGGCACGGCTCCAAGCCTCATTCTTCTTCGGTCATCTGTCGATGATGGGCGGCATGCTGATGGTCGTTGCCTTCGGCGCCGGCGCCTACAGCCTCGATGCAATGATGAAGCGGCAGGATTAGGCAGAAACGTCCGCTCATTCCCGCGCAAGCGGGAATCCAGGCTGGGTCCGCGCTTTCGCGGGGACGAGCGGAGAAAATGCCTAATGCACCACGATGGTGGTGCTGCCCATGCCGCGGCGTTCGACCAGGTCGTAGAGGATCGCCGCATTGCCGGGATCGAGCCGCACGCAGCCATGCGAGACGGCCCGGCCGAGCCCGGCAATCTCGTAGGTGCCGTGAATGGCGTAGCCGCCGTAGAAGAAGATCGAATGCGGCATCGGTGCGTTGTCGTATTTCTTCGAATACCAGCGCACGGCGAGCCGCTGCGGATGATAAATGCCGGGTGGCGTGATGTAACCGCGCCGTGCGGTCGACACCCGCCAGCGAAAGCGCGGCGCGCCGTCGACGATGACGTCCATGCGCTCGCTTGAGCGGTCGACATGAACGACAATGGCAGCGGCGGCAGGCCCGCCGGTCGCAAACATGACAAACCCAAGCGCGGCCAGAACGCACAACAAGCGGCGCATGACAAAACCCCATCAGCCCGGCCAATCATGGCGCCAGCATATGGAACTTGTAAAGCGGGGGCCGCGGGTGAGAGTTAATTTGCGCATCCGACCGCACGTCCTAAAATTCAGCGCGTGGCGGCCAAGCCGGGGCTTCGCTGCATGACCGCCTTCGATTTCCTCACCATCGGGCATTCCAATATCCCGGCGGATCGCTTCGTTGCCATGCTGCACATGGCCGGCGCCGGCGCGATTGCCGATGTGCGCTCAACGCCGTTCTCGCGGTTTTGTCCGTGGTTCTCGGCGAAAAATCTTAAACCGCTGTTGGAGCAAAACGGCATCGGCTACTTGGCCTATGGCGCAGCGCTCGGCGGCCGCCCGGCGCGTCCAGAGCTTTATTGCGACGGCATTGCCGACTATGAGGCGATGGCCCGGCAAGATAACTTCCAGGTCGGCCTCGACCGGCTTGCCGGTGATGTGCCAGCAACGCGCGGCCGCATCTGCCTGATGTGCGCCGAGCGCGAGCCGCTCGATTGCCATCGCTGCCTGTTGGTCGCACGCGCGCTGGCGGCGCGGGGATCGACCGTCGGCCACATTCTGCACGACGGCAAAATCGAGCCGCATCCGGCGACCGAACAGCGCTTATTGAATCTCGCCGGCGATGCGAGCGACCTCTTTGCATCTGGACTTGAAATGCGAACTGGACTTGCCGAGCGAACAGCGGCAGCGTATCGCCGCCGGGCGCGCGCGGTCGCGTTCCGGGCCAAAGCCGTGACGGGGCGCGAGCAGCGCGGGAGAGCCGCTGATGCGTAGTCTTGCCAGTGTCGTCCTTCTGCTGATGCTCGGCGGAATTATTGCAGCCGATAATCCAGCGATGGCGCAGGATGCCGCGGCGCCGGCCGAAAACGCCGCGCCGGCGGCGAATACCGACACGCTCGATCCAACCCCGCCCGGCACGCTCAATCCGCAACCGCTGCCGCCACTCGCCGATCCCGACTCACCGAAAACGCCGGCCAAGGAATTGTTCGGCCGCGCGGTGACGCCGTACCCCGGGCCGGCGCAGCCGATCGGCTCTTACGCCGACGGCTGTCTCGCCGGCGCCGTCACGCTGCCGATCACCGGCCCGGCCTGGCAGGTGATGCGGCTGTCGCGCGATCGCAATTGGGGCACGCCGCGGCTTGTTCGCTTCATCGAGCGGTTCGGCGCCAACGCCAAGAAGGTCGGCTGGAACGGGCTTTTGATCGGCGACATGGCGCAGCCGCGCGGTGGGCCGATGATTACCGGCCACGCCAGCCATCAGATCGGGCTCGATACCGACATCTGGTTCACGCCGATGCCCGATCACGTGCTCAGCCGCGAGGAGCGCGAAATGGATGGCGCCGTCGACATGGTGGCGCCGGACCGCCTCGGTGTCGATTCGAAGGTATGGACGCACAGCCGCACCGAATTGATCAAGACCGCATCGGAAGATCCGGACGTCGTCCGCATCTTCGTCAACGCCGCGATCAAAAAACAAATGTGCAGCGAGGCCGGCGCGGATCGCCTGTGGCTTGCCAAAGTGCGGCCGTGGTGGGGCCATGCCGAGCACTTTCACGTCCGGCTCGCCTGTCCGCCGGGCGCCAAGGAATGCAAGGATCAGCCGCCGGTGCCGCCCGGCGACGGCTGCGGCCACGCGCTCGATTATTGGTTCAAGGAATCGGTGCTGCACCCGGCACCGCCGAAAGAGCCGACGAAGCCGAGGCCGCAGCTGACGCTGGCCGGCTTGCCGAAGGCGTGCAAACAGATCGTGATGGCGAAGTAGCCGGTCCTGACATCCGCTCATTCCCGCGAATGCGGGAATCCAGAATCTGGGCCCCTGCTTTCGCGGGGGCGAGCGGAAGTGAGACGCCAGTCCCTACAGCCCCGCCGTGCCGAACACCATGCGTTGCGCCAGCGCGGCGGCATAGGTCAGCGCGAAGGCGCAAAGCACGATCAGCGCCGTGAAAATCAAAGTGTGCTTTGCGGTCGCTTTGCCGAGCCGCGGCAGACCGAGCCACAACAGATAGGCGCCGTAAAATCCGCTCAGCGTCAGAAAGCGCAAGCCCGGCAGCAGCAGAAAAATTCCGGCGAGCCAGACCGGCGTGTAGGAATAGACCGCAAGCCCGAAGGCGTATCAAAGCCGCGGCGGCTGCCGAACAATGGCGCCACCAGATTGATGACGATGCCGAGCACCAGGACGCTGGCGCAACTGATCACATAGCCGAAGATGGCACCGAACACCCCGTTGAACAGCGGAGCGCGGAGGAGGCCCAAATTCGGCGTCACGACCCCGATCATCGAGGAGCCGATGAAGCTGGAGGCCGCCGGAACCAGCGCCAGCACTGTCACGTAGCGGCTCAGCACATAAGCGGGATCCCCGGGTTCGCTAGCGATCGCCACCCATTCGGCGGCCGGATCGACCAGCATCGCTTGCGCGCGCCGATGCACGTTCATGCCGCGCCGCCTTTGGCGTCTTCGCGCAGCATGGCGGCGCCTTTCTCGGCGATCATCATGGTCGGCGCGTTGGTATTGCCGGACGTGATCGTCGGCATGACGGAGGCGTCGATGACGCGCAGCCGCTCGACGCCGGCAACACACAACCGGCCGTCGACCACCATCGTCGGATCGCTGGGCAGCCCCATTTTTGCGGTGCCGACGGGATGAAATATCGTCGTGCCGATGTCGCCCGCCGCTTTCATCAGTGCGGCTTCGTCGTCGTCGTGCACCGCGGCGCCCGGCAGATATTCGTCGGGGTGGTAGGGCTTGAGCGCCGGCTGCGCCGCGATGCGCCGGGTCAGGCGGATCGAGCTTGCGGCAATGCGGCGGTCCTGGTCGGTCGATAGGTAATTGGGCGCAATCCGTGGCGCGTCGTTAGCCTCGCGCGAGCGCAGCCGTATCGTGCCCCGGCTGGTCGGCTGCAGATTGCAGACGCTTGCGGTGAACGCGGGAAATGCGTGCAGCGGCTCGCCGAACTTGTCGAGCGACAAAGGCTGCACATGATACTGCAGATTGGCGCGCGCCTGATCGGCATCGGAGCGCGTGAACAGGCCGAGCTGCGACGGCGCCATGGTCAGCGGGCCGCGCCGCAGCAGCGCATATTCGGCAAACATGCCGGCGAAGCCGAAGCGCGAATGATAACGCTCGTTGAGCGTATCGATGCCGTCGACCTTGAAAATCAGCCGCAACTGCAAATGATCTTGCAGATTGGCGCCGACGCCGGGCCGGTCGGCGACGACGTCGATGCCGTGTTCGCGTAGCTGCGCAGCCGGCCCGACGCCGGAAAGCAATAGCAGCTGCGGCGAGCCGATCGCGCCGGCGGCCAGGATGACTTCGCCGCGGCAGGGCGCCGTTCGCGCCACGCCGTTCTGCCGCCAGCGCACCCCGGTGGCGCGCTTGCCCTCGAGCACGATGCCTTCGGCCAGGCAGTCGGTCTCCAGCCGCAGATTGGCGCGATGCAGCACCGGCTTGAGGAATGCGCTGGCCGCCGACCAGCGCCGGCCGCGTTTCTGATTGACGTGAAAGGCGCAAACGCCTTAGTTGTCGCCGCAATTGAAATCGGCGATGGATTTGACGCCCGCTTGTTCGGCGGCGGCGCGAAAAGCGTCGAGCAGAGCCCAGCGCACGCGCGGCGCCGAAATATGCAATTCGCCGCCGATCGCGTGCGCGGCGCTGTCGCCGAGAAAATGATTTTCGTGTTGCCGGAAATACGGCAGCACGTCGTCCCAGCCCCAGCCGTCAAGGCCGAGCTGCCGCCAATGGTCGTAGTCGGCGGCCTGGCCGCGCATATAGATCATGGCGTTGATTGCCGACGAGCCGCCGATCGCCTTGCCGCGCGGGTAGTTGAGGCTGCGGCCGTTGAGCCCCGGCACAGGCTCGGTCTTGAACATCCAGTCCGAGCGTGGGTTGCCGATGGCGAACAGATAGCCGACCGGAATATGAAACCAGATCCAGTTGTCGCGGCCGCCCGCTTCCAGGATGAGCACGCGCTTGCCGGCATCGGCGGACAGCCGATTGGCCAGCAGGCAGCCGGCCGAGCCGGCGCCGACAATGATGTAATCGTATTCGCCTGCGCTCGCCTCGGCCACGATTCCTCCAGGCGTTGTGCCCTTGCTTGCCGCGCGAAGATAGCAGCGGCATCGAGCCTGAGAAGGGGCTCGACTTCGCGGTCGGCGAAGCCTGCCACGCGCAATCGCATGTTGTCCCGGCAAATCGCCGCGGACTATGGTTCGCGATGGATTCGACCAAAATCTTGGCCGCGAAGCACCCGACGGCATGGGGTGTTGCCTGTGGCACCGGCGCGGCCTTGTTTTGGGCGCTGGGCTTTGTCGCCGCGCGGCAAGGGATCACCGCCGGTCTGTCGCCGCTGGTACTGGCCCTGCATCGCTATATCTGGCCGGGTCTCGTGCTCATTCCGGTCGTCGCCGCATATGGCTTTAAAGATCTCGGCGGCATCGGCTGGCGGCGCGGCATCACCATTACCGCTTTCGGCGGCCTGCCGCTCGCGCTGTGGAGCTACTACGGCTACGTCTACGTGCCGCTCGGCCACGGCGCCATCATTCAACCGTCCTGCGCCGCCCTTGGCGGCCTGATCCTGGCGCGGCTCTTCGTGAAGGAGCCGATGCCGCCACGGCGCGTCGGCGGCGCGATCGCGATGCTGATCGGGCTTGCGGTGATCGGCGCCGAAGCCTTGCGCAGCATGGGTGGCGGCGCCGTTTTCGGCGACCTGTTGTTCGTCGCCGCCGGCTGCTCGTTTGCGGTGTTCGGCATGCTGTTGCGGCTATGGCGCATTCCGGCGCTGCCGGCGGTGGCGATAACCAGCCTGCTCTCGCTCGCCGGCCTGCCGTTTCTGGCACTCGATTTCAAAAATCTTTTGGCCGCGGGCTTGGCCGAGAATGCGATGCAGGCGCTCGTGCAGGGCGCCTTCGCCGGCGCCGGCGCGATTTATCTGTTCACCCGCTCGGTGATTCTGATCGGCGTCGGTCGCGCCGCATTATTTCCGGCGCTGGTGCCGCCGTTCACGCTGCTGATCGGCTATTTCACGCTCGGCGAAGTGCCGAGCACGTCGCAGCTCGTCGGGCTGGCCATTGTCGCGGTCGGCTTCTGGCTGACGCAGCAGGGATAATTTTGATTTTCTTCCGCTCGTCCCCGCGGAAGCGGGGACCCAGTTCCTAATGCGTGCTGGATCCCCGCTTTCGTGGGAATGAGCGGAGAAAGCTACGCCGCCTTGCGGCTTGCCAAAAACTCGCCCATGCGATCGAGCGCCTTCAAGATATTCTCGGTCGAATTGGCGTAGGAGACCCGCATATAGCCTTCGCCGAGCACGCCGAAATCAGGCCCGCCGATCAGCGCCACGCCCGAATCTTCGAGTAGCGAGGCGGCAAGCGCCTTCGCCTTCCATCCGGTGCGCTTGATGTTGGGAAACGCGTAAAATGCCCCCTTCGGCGTGGCGCAGGAAATGCCGGGCAGCCGGTTGAGGCCGGCGACGACGATGGCGCGCCGGCGATCGAATTCCGCGACCATGCGCGCGGCTTCGTCTTGCGGGCCGGTGAGCGCCGCCAGGCCGGCATATTGGGTCGGCGCGTTGACGCAGGAATGCAGATTGACGGCGAGCTTGCGCGCGTAGTCGTAAAGCTTGCCCGGCCACACCGCATAACCAAGCCGCCAGCCGGTCATCGCATAGGTCTTGGACCAGCCATTGAGCAGGATCAGCCGATCGCGAATCGACGGATAGGACAGCAAACAAACATGCGTCTCGCCGTCATAGACCATGTGATCGTAAATCTCGTCCGACATCACCGTGACGTCGGGATAGCGCTCCAGCCCGGCGACGAGCTTGTCGACTTCTGCTTTGGGGGTGACGCCGCCGGTCGGATTGGCCGGCGAATTGACGATCAACAGCCGCGTCTGCGGCGTGATCAGCCGCAGCGTCTCTTCCGCCGAAAAAGCGAAATTATTCTCCTCGCGGATCGGCACCGGGATCGGCCGGGCACCGGTAAACTCGATCATCGAGCGGTAGATCGGAAATCCGGGATCCGGATAGAGGATATCGACGCCGGGCTCGCCGAACATCATGATCGACATGAACATCGTCGGCTTGCCGCCCGGCATGATCATCACTTCGTCGGGGGAGACGCTGACCTTGAAGCGGTGGCCGAGGTCACGTGCTACCGCCTCGCGTAAAGGCAAAATGCCGACCGCGGGCGTGTAACCGTGATGGCCGTCGCGTGTCGCCTTGATCGCCGCCTCGACGATGAAATCCGGCGTGCGAAAATCGGGCTGGCCGATGCCGAGATTGATGATGTCGCGGCCGGCCGCGGCGAGCGCCATGGCCCGTGCCAGCACCGCGAATGCATTCTCCTCGCCGATGCGATCAAACGCGGCGACCGTTTTTAGCATGGCGTTTCTCCCATCATGCGGCCATAGCGGCTCTTAACGCGGCCATTCAACCCAATCCGGCGGCAAAAGCAAACCGGCCGAAAAAGCAGAAAGCCCCGGACCGAGATCCGGGGCTTTCGACTTGTTGTACGTCAGTAGCTGACGTCGCGCGGCTTAGTAGCCTTGATTGAACATCGCGCCGGACTGATACGACTCGGCAGTTCCGGTTTTGACGTCGCCATTCGGGTAGTGCAACGGCTCGGCCTGCTGGATTACGCCGCTGCCGGCGTAGTCTTCCACCTGTCGGCGGGTATGATGGCCCTGGGCAAAGGCCGGGGTTGCCAGCGCGGCGACGATCAGCGCCGAGAAAGCCAACTTGGTCTTAAACGAATTCATTTTGCATTCTCCAAATTACCCATCGCCCGTGCCAGTGAAGTATCTTTTATTTTGCACTGCACAAGGGC
>JBARER010000092.1:0-16374 GCA_049796395.1 Xanthobacteraceae bacterium | reverse complement strand
CTTCACCACCTTGGCGACGCGGTTGATGTGCACGAGCTTGTCGACGAACTCGCTGTCGCGGTCTTCGTTTCTTCGCTCGCGGGGTTCACGTGCCATAATTGTTCGCCTTTATCGATATCGCGCGTTTGCCGTTATCAGAAATTCAATCCGCCTTCGCGGGCCGCTTCGGCCAATGCCCGAACCCGGCCATGGTAGAGATAGCTGCCGCGATCGAACACGACGTCTTTGACGCCCTTTTCCTGTGCGCGTTCGGCGATGAGCTTGCCGACCGCCTTCGCCGCATCGACGTTGGCGCCGGTCTTGAGGCCATCGCGTGTGGCCTTTTCGATCGAGGACGCTGAAGCAAGCGTGACGCCGGCATCGTCGTCGATGACCTGGGCGTAAATGTGCTTGGACGAGCGGTACACAGTCAGCCGCTTGCGGTCGCCTGCGGCGCGTCGCAGAACGCCACGCACGCGGCCCTGCCGCCGCACGATCCTGTCGCTAAGCTTGGTCATCGCGCGCCTGCCTTACTTCTTCTTGCCTTCCTTGCGGAAGATCCGTTCACCGACGTATTTGATGCCCTTGCCCTTATAGGGTTCCGGCCGACGATATTCGCGAATTTCGGCGGCAACCTGCCCGACTTTTTGGCGATCGCTGCCACTGATGACGATCTCGACAGGGCGCGGGGTGGCGATCGTAATGCCCTCCGGGATCGGATAAACGATATCGTGGCTGTAGCCGAGCGCGATCTGCAGGTTCTTGCCCTGGACGGCCGCACGATAGCCGACGCCGTTGATTTCAAGGCGCTGCTCGAAACCTTTGGTCACGCCGGCAATGAGATTGGCGACCAGCGTGCGCGAGGTGCCCCATTGCGAGCGAGCGCGTTTGGTCTCGCTGCGCGGCGCGACCTTGATCTGACCGTCCTCAAGCTTGACGACGACCTCGTCGTGAAGCGCCACCGACAGCGCGCCCTTGGGCCCTTTGACCTTAACGGTCTGGCCTTCGACATTGGCGGTAACGCCCGATGGCACCGCGACAGGCCTTTTGCCGATACGGGACATCAGAACACCTTACAGAGGATTTCGCCGCCGACATTGGCGTCGCGAGCGTCGTGATCGGCCATCACGCCTTTTGGGGTCGAAACGATGGTGACGCCCAGGCCATTGTTGATGCGCGGCATGTTCTTGACCGACGTATAGACGCGGCGGCCCGGCTTCGATACCCGCTCGATCTCGCGAATCACCGGCGCGCCGTCGAAATATTTCAGCTCGATCTCGATCTCCGCGCGGCCGTCCTTTTCGACCACCGCATAGCCGCGGATATAGCCTTCGCTCTTGAGCACTTCGAGCACGCTCTCACGCAGCCGCGAATTGGGCGAGCTCACTTTCGACTTGCTGCGCATCTGCGCATTGCGAATGCGCGACAATAAATCGCCGAGCGGATCGTTCATGGACATTGCGATCCTCCTTTACCAGCTCGACTTCACCAGGCCCGGGATCAGCCCCTTGGACCCGAGCTCCCGCAACGCAATGCGCGACAGCTTATGCTTGCGGTAGTAGCCGCGAGGCCGGCCGGTCAGTTCGCAGCGGTTGCGGATCCGGGTGGCCGACGAATTGCGCGGCATTTCGGCAAGTTTCAGCGTGGCGGCGAAACGTTCCTCCACCGGCTTCGACTTGTCCTGGGCGATCGCCTTGAGCCGCGCCCGTCGTCCCGAATACTTCTTCGTCATCCGGCGGCGCCGGTTGTTCTTCTCAATCGAACTCTTCTTCGCCATCGCGTTCTCCAAACCGTTTCCGCGTTTGAGACTTCAAACTCACTGCCGGAACGGAAAATTAAATGCTGCCAACAGCGCACGCGCTTCGTCGTCATTGCGAGCGGTGGTGCAAACGGTGATGTCCATGCCCCACACATCGGTAGTTTTGTCGTAGTCGATCTCCGGGAACACGATGTGCTCCCTGATGCCCAGCGAGTAATTACCGCGTCCGTCGAAGCTCTTCGGATTGAGGCCACGGAAATCCCGTACCCGCGGCAGCGCAATATTGATGAGCCGGTCGAGAAACTCGTACATGCGCGCCTGGCGGAGCGTCACCTTGCAGCCAATCGCCTGACCGTCGCGCAATTTATAGGTCGCGATGGACTTGCGTGCTTTGGTCACCACCGCCTTTTGACCGGCGATCAAAGCGAGATCGGAAGCGGCGCTGTCGACCTTCTTCTTGTCGGCAACGCCTTCGCCAATACCCATATTGATGACGACCTTGTCGAGCGTCGGCACTTGGAAACGATTCTTGTAGCCGAACTGCTCGGCGATCTTGGCTCGGATCACCTCTTCGAACTGGACCTTCAGGCGCGCCGGCACACGCTGTTCGGGCTGGCGCGACACCGCCGGCTTGCCGCCGCCCTTGGCATCGGCCGCAGCCTTGTCGGAGCGCGCTTGTTTCGCGACCTTCTTGCTGTCCTTCTCGGCCCTGGCGGCCTGCTCGGGCGTCGGCGGCCGCGCGGCCTTGTCGGGCCTTTTTGCTTGCTTCTCGTCCGTATCAGCCATCGATCTCGACTCCCGAACGCTTGGCGACGCGCAGCTTCTTGCGTTCCTCGCCCTTGCCGACGATCTTGAACCCGACGCGGGTCGGCTTGCCGTCCTTGGGATCGGCAAGCGCCACGTTCGACAGGTGGATCGCCGCTTCCTTGGAAATGATACCGCCCTCCTGCGAGGCGCTCTGCCGTTGATGCCGCTTGACCAGATTGATCCCGCGCACCACCACGCGACCGTCGTCGCGGCGCATTTCGATGACTTCGCCGGTGCGGCCCTTGTCGCGACCGGCAATGACGACGACGTTGTCGCCCTTTTTAATCTTTGCCGCCATCACAGCACCTCGGGCGCAAGCGAGATGATTTTCATATGGTTCTTCGCTCGCAGTTCGCGCGGCACTGGGCCAAAGATGCGGGTGCCGACCGGCTCCATCTGCGGATTGATCAGCACAGCCGCGTTGCGGTCGAACCGAATGACCGAACCGTCGGCGCGCTTGATGTCCTTGGAAATGCGCACGATCACCGCTTTCATCACGTCGCCCTTTTTCACGCGGCCCCGTGGAATCGCTTCCTTCACCGAGACGACGATGACGTCGCCGATGGTGGCGTATTTGCGCTTGGAGCCACCCAGCACCTTGATGCACATGACACGGCGCGCGCCGGAATTATCCGCCACGTCGAGATTGGTCTGCATCTGGATCATGGGTTACCCCACTCTTTTCCTTCGGGCCGTATCACGACTTACGACGCTTTCTTCTTCTCGCCCCGCACCACTGCCCAGCGCTTCAGCTTGGAAATGGGACGGTGCTCTTCGATCCACACCATGTCGCCGACTTTGAATTCATTATTCTCGTCGTGCGCGTAATACTTCTTCGAACGGCGAACCGTCTTCTTGAACAACGGGTGAGTAAAGCGGCGCTCAACCCGCACCACCAATGTCTTGGCCTGTTTGTCGCTCACCACGACGCCTTGGAGCGTTCGCTTCGGCATGTCGGTCCTCTTTAACTCTTGGCGGGGGTGCGCTTGCCGCGCGCCACGGTTTTCAATCGAGCGATATCGCGCCGAACTTCGCGAACGCGCGCGGTGTTTTCCAACTGTCCGCTGGCGCGCTGAAAGCGCAGATTGAACTGCTCCTTCTTGAGCTTGAGCACCTCGTCATCGATCTGATCGATCGTCATTGGCCTGATATCCGCAGCTTTCATGGCACCGCTACTCACTGATCCGTTCGACGAAGCGGGTCTTGATCGGCAACTTAGCGGCGGCCAAAGCCAGCGCCTCCTTGGCGACCTGGGTCGTCACACCGTCGATCTCGAAAAGAATCCGACCGGGCTTGACGCGGGCCACCCACAATTCCGGGGCGCCCTTGCCCGAACCCATGCGCACTTCGAGCGGCTTCTTGGATACCGGCACGTCCGGGAACAGCCGGATCCAGACGCGGCCGGAGCGCTTCATGTGCCGCGTCAGCGCGCGGCGCGCCGCCTCGATCTGGCGTGCGGTGACCCGTTCGGGCTCGAGCGCCTTGAGGCCATACTGGCCGAACGCAAGGCTGGCGGCGCTCGACGCCACGCCGTGAATGCGGCCCTTGTGCGCCTTGCGAAACTTCGTTCGCGCGGGTTGCAGCATGACTTACGCCTCTATTCCCTCTGTCTCGCTCACGCCGCGTCGCGCCGCGGCCGGCCGACATCGCCTTCGGCCATCTTCTTGTCTTGCGCCATCGGGTCATGCTCCATGATCTCGCCCTTGAAGATCCAGACCTTCACGCCGCAGGTGCCGTAGGTGGTGAAAGCAGTGGCCACGCCGTAATCGACGTCGGCCCGCAGCGTATGCAGCGGCACGCGTCCCTCACGGTACCACTCCATACGCGCGATCTCAGCGCCGCCGAGCCGGCCCGAGCAATTGATACGGATGCCGCCGGCGCCGAGCCGCATTGCCGACTGCACCGCACGCTTCATCGCGCGACGGAACGCAACGCGCCGCTCAAGCTGCTGCGCGATGGATTCGGCGACCAATTGCGCGTCAAGCTCGGGTTTGCGGATCTCGACGATATTGATCACCACGTCGCTGTCGGTAAGCGCGGCAACCTTCCTACGCAATTTCTCGATGTCGGCACCCTTTTTGCCGATGACGACGCCAGGGCGCGCCGAGTGGATGGTGACGCGGCACTTTTTGTGCGGTCGCTCGATCACGATCTTCGATACCGCCGCCTGCTTGAGCTCGCTCATCAGCGCTTTGCGGATTTCCATATCCTCGTGAAGCAGTTCGCCGTAGCTCGCTTTGCCGGCGTACCAGCGCGAATCCCAGGTACGGTTGATGCCGAGACGAAGCCCGAGAGGATTGACTTTTTGACCCATAATATCGTCCTCGCTGCTCCCGTTACGCTTGCTGCGCTTCGACTTCACGCACCACGATGGTGAGATGTGCGAACGGCTTGAAAATCGCGCCGATGCGGCCGCGGGCGCGCGGCGAATGCCGCTTGAGCACAATGGCCTTGCCGACATGAGCCTCGGCGACGACCAGATCGTCGACGTCAAGGTCGTGATTGTTCTCCGCATTGGCGATCGCCGACTCCAGGCATTTGCGAACGTCCCGGGCGATGCGCTTGCGCGAGAATTCGAGATCGGCGAGCGCGGTCGCCACCTTCTTGCCGCGAATAAGCTGCGCCAAAAGATTGAGTTTCTGCGGGCTGATCCGCAGCATCCGGGCGACAGCCTTCGCCTCGTTGTCGGCGAGCGTGCGGTCGCGCTTTTTCTTGCTCATCGATACGCTCCCAACCTCACGATGCCCCGGCCGCCGGCGCGGCCGGCGCCGCACTCGACGCGGCGGCTCCGCCGCCGTCGCCGCCGCTGCGCTTGGCCTTACGATCCGACGAATGGCCGTAAAATGAGCGGGTCGGCGCGAATTCGCCAAACTTGTGCCCGACCATTTCTTCGGTGACGATCACCGGGATGTGCTTCTGGCCGTTATAGACGCCGAACGTCAGCCCGACGAATTGCGGCAGGATAGTCGAACGCCGCGACCAGATACGGATCATCTCGTGACGACCAGACGAGCGCGCAGCATCCGCCTTTTTCAGCAGATAGCCGTCGACAAACGGACCCTTCCAGATCGAACGAGTCATAATCGCTCCTACTTCTGCTTCTTGCGGGCGTGACGGCTCATCATGATGAACTTGGTCGTCGCCTTGTTTTTTCGCGTTTTCATGCCTTTGGTGGGTTTGCCCCACGGCGTCACCGGATGCCGGCCGCCACGCGTGCGGCCGCCGAGCGGGTGATCGACCGGATTCATAACCTCGCCGCGCACGTGGCCGCGCCAGCCCATCCAGCGGTTTCGCCCGGCTTTGCTGATCGAAATGTTCATGTTGTCGGGATTCGACACCGCGCCGACGGTCGCCAGACACCGCCCGTGCACGAGACGCTGCTCGGTGGAATTGAGTCGCACGATCACATATTCGCCGTCCCGGCCGACGATCTGGGCGTAAGTGCCCGCCGAGCGGGCAACCTGACCGCCCTTGCCGATTTTCAGCTCGATATTATGCACGATCGTACCGACGGGAATATTGGCGATCGGCATGGCATTGCCTGGTTTCACGTCGACGTGCTCACCGGCGACTACGGCGTCGCCAACCGCGAGCCGTTGCGGAGCCAGGATGTAAGCAAGCTCGCCGTCGTCATACTTGACCAGGGCGATGAAGGCGGTGCGATTCGGATCGTATTCGATCCGCTCGACTTTCGCCGGCACGTCGAACTTGCGGCGCTTGAAATCGATCGTGCGGTAAGACCTCTTGTGGCCGCCGCCGCGATAGCGCGAAGTGATATGCCCGTTATTGTTGCGGCCGCCGGTGGAATGCTTTCCCTCGGTGAGCGCCTTGACCGGCTTGCCGGCATGCAGACCGGCGCGGTCCACCAGCACCAGTTGGCGCTGACCCGCAGTAACCGGATTATAGTTCTTCAGTGCCATCGCGCGCTCCCTACAGCCCCGTCGTGACGTCGATCTTCTGGCCCTCTTCGAGGGTCACGATCGCGCGCTTGGTGTCCGAGGTACGGCCGAGGCGGCCCTTGAAAACCTTCCACTTGCCGCGGCGACGCAGCGTATTGACGCTCTTGACCTTGACGTCGAACAGCCTCTCTACCGCTTCCTTGATCTGCGGCTTGGTGGCGTTCATGGCAACCTTGAACACGACCTTGTTAAACTCGGACGCATTGGTCGCCTTCTCGGTGATAAGCGGCGCGACGATAACGTCGTAATGGCGCGGATCCGTTGTGCTCATTTGAATCGCGCCTCCAATGCGTCAACGGCGGCGCGGGTCAGCACCAACTTTCGCCGCCGCATGATGTCGTAGACATTGATGCCGGCGACGGGCAGCACGTCGATATTCGGAATGTTACGCGCGGCGTTGCGCACGTCGGCCGCGACCTCGGCGCCGTCGATGAACAGCGCGTTCGAGAGGCCGAGCTTATCGAAATGGCCGCGCAACGCCTTGGTCTTGGCTTCCTTCACCGACAGCGCGTCGATGATGAGGATGCCGCCGTCCTTTGCTTTGGCCGACAACGCATGCCTGAGCGCGAGCGCCCGCACCTTCTTCGGCAAACCGATCGCGTGGCTGCGTGTATGCGGGCCGAACGAGCGGCCGCCGCCACGGAACAGGTTCACGCGCGCCGAGCCGTGGCGGGCCGAACCGGTGCCCTTCTGCCGATACATTTTCTTGCCGGTGCGCAGGATATCCGCGCGACCTTTCACTTCATGGGTGCCGCGCTGACGCTTGGCCAGTTGCCAGACGACGCAGCGGTGAATGAGATCAGTGCGCGGATCGAGGCCGAAAATGGCGTCGGATAACGTGACCGATCCGGCTTTCTTACCCTCGAGCGTGGTGACGTCGAGTTCCATGTCACTCGCCCTTCTTTTCTTCCGCTTCCGCAGCGGGTTGCGCGCCCGGGGCTGCTTCGCTGAGCTTGAACTTGCCCGGCTTCGGCACGCCGTCCGGAAGCGCCTTCTTCACCGCATCGCGAACCATGATCCAACCGCCTTTGACGCCCGGCACTGCGCCCTCGACCAGTATCAGACCACGCTCGACGTCGGTCTGTCTGACCTTCAGATTAAGCGTCGTCACCCGCTCGACGCCAAGATGACCCGACATCTTCTTGTTCTTGAATGTCCTGCCGGGATCCTGGCGGCCGCCGGTACCGCCGATCGAGCGGTGCGAAACCGACACACCGTGCGAAGCGCGCAGGCCGGCGAAATTCCAGCGCTTCATTGCGCCGGCCCAGCCCTTGCCAGTCGAGGTACCGGTCACGTCGACGTATTGGCCGACGACGAAATGATCCGCGGTAATCTCGGCACCGACCGGAATAAGGGCGTCGGCATCGACCCGGAATTCGGCGACTTTGCGCTTGGGTTCGACTTTAGCGACGGCAAAGTGGCCGCGGTCGGCCCTGGTTGTCGACTGCACCTTACGCGTACCCGCGCCGAGCTGCAGCGCGACGTAGCCGTTTTTCTCGTTGGTGCGGTGGCCGACGACCTGGCAATTGCCCAGGCGCAGTACCGTGACCGGCACATGTTCGCCGCTTTCGGTGAACAGCCGCGTCATGCCTACTTTTTGCGCGAGCACCCCGGAACGCATTGTCTTAATCTCCACGCCTTACAGCTTGATCTCGACGTCGACGCCGGCGGCGAGATCGAGCTTCATCAGGGCATCGACCGTCTGCGGCGTCGGATCGACGATGTCGAGCAGACGCTTGTGTGTGCGCATTTCGAATTGCTCGCGGCTTTTCTTGTCGACATGCGGCGACCGGTTCACGGTGAATTTCTCGATCTTGGTGGGCAGCGGGATCGGGCCACGGACTTGCGCGCCGGTGCGCTTGGCCGTGTTGACGATCTCGCGCGTCGATGCATCAAGAATGCGATGATCGAACGCCTTAAGCCGGATTCTTATGTTTTGGCCGTTCATGATGCCGCTCTTCATGCCACTTTTGGAAGCTGAATGCCCGGCACCAAGCCGGGCATCGGAACGCTCTGATCGTTACTCGATGATGCTCGCCACCACGCCGGCACCGACGGTGCGGCCGCCTTCGCGAATGGCAAAACGCAGCTTCTCTTCCATCGCGATCGGCACGATCAGCGTCACTTCCATGGCGATATTGTCGCCCGGCATGACCATTTCGGTGCCTTCCGGCAACGTGACCACTCCGGTCACGTCGGTGGTGCGGAAGTAGAATTGCGGTCGGTAGTTGGTGAAGAACGGCGTATGACGCCCGCCTTCCTCTTTGGTGAGGATATACGCTTCGGCCTTAAACTTGGTGTGCGGCTTCACCGAACCTGGCTTGCACAGGACCTGGCCGCGTTCGATCTCTTCGCGCTTGGTGCCGCGCAGCAGACAGCCAACGTTGTCGCCGGCCTCGCCTTGATCGAGCAGCTTGCGGAACATTTCCACGCCGGTGACGACGGTCTTCTGCGTCGGCTTGATCCCGACGATCTCGACTTCCTCGCCGACCTTGATGACACCGCGCTCGATACGGCCGGTGCAAACGGTGCCGCGGCCGGAGATCGAGAAGACGTCTTCGACCGGCATCAGAAACGGCTGATCCTTGGGACGCTCCGGCTGCGGGATGTTTTCATCAACGGCTTTCATCAATTCGAAGATCGCTTCCTTACCGAGCTTCGGGTCCTTGTCTTGCAGCGCCATCAGCGCCGAGCCCTTGATGATGGGAATCTTGTCGCCCGGAAAATTGTATTTCGACAGAAGCTCGCGCACCTCAAGCTCGACCAGCTCGAGGAGCTCGGGATCGTCGACCATGTCAACTTTATTAAGGAACACGACGAGCGCCGGCACGCCGACCTGGCGGGCAAGCAGAATATGCTCGCGGGTCTGCGGCATCGGGCCGTCGGCGGCGCTGACGACAAGGATGGCGCCGTCCATCTGCGCGGCACCGGTGATCATATTCTTCACATAGTCGGCGTGGCCGGGGCAGTCGACGTGGGCGTAATGGCGCTTGTCGGTCTCGTATTCGACGTGCGCGGTCGCAATGGTGATGCCGCGCGCTTTTTCCTCTGGCGCCTTATCGATCTGGTCGTAGGCCGTGTAGGTTGCCTGACCCTTCTCCGCCAATACCTTGGTGATCGCCGCCGTCAACGACGTCTTGCCGTGGTCGACGTGACCGATCGTGCCGATATTGCAATGCGGCTTGGTACGATTGAATTTTTCCTTGGCCATGTGGAATTCTCCGTTCGGCTCTCTCTAATCCCGTGAATGTTCGTCAGGCGAATTTCGCCTGAACCTCTTCGGCGATTGCTTTCGGCACTTCCGCGTAGTGGTCGAACTGCATCGTGAACGTAGCGCGCCCCTGCGACATGGAGCGCAGATTGTTGACGTATGAGAACATGTTGGCGAGCGGCACCATCGCGTTGATGACGTTGGCGTTGCCACGCATGTCCTGGCCCTGAATTTGGCCGCGCCGCGAATTGAGATCGCCAATGACCGACCCGGTATAGTCCTCCGGCGTCACCACCTCGACCTTCATGATCGGCTCGAGCAGCGCAGGGCCGCCTTTTTGCAGCGCCTCGCGCATGGCAGCGCGAGCGCAGATTTCGAACGCCATCGCCGACGAATCAACATCGTGCGAGGCGCCGTCAACGAGGCTGACTTTGATATCGACCACCGGAAACCCGGCGAGCACACCGGACCCAAGCGAGCCTTCCAGCCCCTTTTCGACGGCCGGGAAAAACTCGCGCGGCACGGAGCCACCGACGATCTCATTCTCGAACACAAAACCCGCACCGGGCTCGCTCGGCTCGGCAACGACCTTGATGCGCGCGAACTGGCCGTGGCCGCCGGTCTGCTTCTTGTGCGTATAGTCGACCGTAGCGGAGCGAGTGATCTTTTCGCGGTAGGCCACCTGCGGCGCGCCGATATTGGCGTCGACCTTATAAGTGCGCTTGAGGATGTCGACTTTGATGTCGAGGTGCAGTTCGCCCATGCCCTTGATGATGGTCTGGCCTGACTCCTGATCGGTATGGACGCGGAACGACGGGTCCTCGGCGACGAGCTTGGCAAGCGCGACGCCAAGCTTTTCCTGGTCGGCTTTCGATTTCGGCTCGATCGCGATCTCGATAACCGGATCGGGAAATTCCATTTTCTCGAGGATCACCGCGTGCTGCGGATCGCAAAGCGTGTCGCCGGTGCGCACTTCTTTCAGGCCAGCCAGCGCAACGATGTCGCCGGCATAAGCCTCTTTGATGTCTTCGCGATTGTTGGCGTGCATCAACAGCATGCGGCCGACACGCTCTTTGCGGTCCTTGGTCGAATTGAGAACGCCGGTCGAGCTTTCGAGCTTGCCGGAATAGATGCGGCAGAAGGTGATGGTACCGACGAACGGATCGTCCATGATCTTGAACGCGAGCAGAGCCAAGGGGTCGGCGTCGGAGGATTTGCGCTCGACTTCATTACCTTTTGAATCGATTCCCTTGACCGCCGGGACATCGAGCGGCGACGGCAGATAATCGACGACGGCGTCGAGAAGCGGCTGCACACCTTTGTTCTTGAACGCGGAACCGCACAGCACCGGAAAGAAGGCGCTGGAAATGGTGGCCTTGCGAATGAGGCGCTTGAGCGTATCGACGTCAGGCTCTTTGCCCTCGAGATAAGCAGTCATGGCATCGTCGTCGAGTTCGACGGCGGCCTCGACCAACTTCTCGCGATACTCCTTGGCCTGATCGGCAAGCTCGGCTGGAATCTCGATGTCGTGATATTTGGCGCCGAGCGTCTCTTCGTCCCACACCACGCCAACCATACGGACGAGATCAATCACGCCCTTGAAATGGTTTTCGGCGCCGATCGGCAACTGGATCGCCACCGGCTTGGCGCCGAGGCGATCGACAATGTCCTTAAGGCATTGAAAGAAGTCCGCGCCGATCTTGTCCATCTTGTTGCAGAAGACAATACGCGGAACGTCATAGCGGTCGCCTTGACGCCACACAGTTTCGGTCTGCGGCTCCACGCCCTGGTTGGAATCGAGCACGCACACCGCGCCGTCGAGGACGCGCAGGCTACGTTCCACCTCGATGGTGAAGTCAACGTGGCCGGGGGTGTCGATGATATTGAGACGCTTGTCGTTCCAGAACGCGGTGGTCGCGGCAGACGTAATGGTGATGCCGCGCTCCTGCTCCTGCTCCATGAAATCCATGGTCGCGGCGCCATCGTGCACTTCGCCGATCTTGTGGCTCTTGCCGGTGTAGTAGAGGACGCGCTCGGTCGTGGTCGTCTTGCCGGCATCGATGTGGGCCATGATGCCGAAGTTACGGTAGTCCTCGATTGGATGGGCGCGGGGCATGGGGGCAAATTCCTTCGCTGTATTGGCCGTTACCAGCGATAGTGCGAGAATGCACGGTTGGCTTCCGCCATCCGGTGCGTGTCTTCGCGCTTCTTGACGGCGTTCCCCCTGTTATTCGACGCATCGAGCAGTTCCGCGGAGAGCCGTTCAGTCATCGTTTTTTCGTTGCGCTCGCGGGCGGCGGTGATGATCCAGCGCAGGCCGAGCGCCTGGCGCCGCGACGTGCGCACTTCGACCGGCACCTGATAGGTGGCGCCGCCGACGCGCCGCGACCGTACTTCAATCGACGGCATGACGTTATCAAGCGCCTGTTGGAACACAGTGACCGGACTCTGCCGCGTCTTGCCCTCGATGATATCGAACGCGCCATAGACGATGTTCTCGGCGACCGACTTCTTGCCGGCATGCATCACCGAGTTCATGAACTTCGTGACCACAACGTTCGCGAATTTCGGGTCCGGAAGAATCTCGCGCTTGTCTGCCCTATGGCGGCGGGACATCTCGTTATTTCCTTCGTCCTAGGTTCCTTGCAAACACAAAAAAGCCGATCACTTCGGCCTCTTCGCACCGTACTTCGATCGCCGCTGCTTGCGGTTCTTGACGCCCTGCGTATCCAGTACGCCGCGCAGGATGTGATAACGCACGCCGGGCAAATCTTTGACGCGGCCGCCGCGGATCATCACCACCGAATGCTCCTGCAGGTTATGGCCTTCGCCGGGAATGTAACCAATGACCTCAAAGCCGTTGGTGAGACGCACCTTAGCCACCTTGCGCAGCGCCGAGTTCGGCTTCTTCGGCGTCGTCGTATAGACGCGCGTGCAGACGCCGCGCTTCTGCGGGCTCTGCTGCAAGGCCGGCACCTTCTTCTTCGCGTGCTGCGTAACCCGCGGCTTGCGAATGAGCTGGTTGATGGTCGGCATTCCTTACCTTCCGCTCCTGGTCATTCCCGTCGGTTTTGCGCGAACGCGCAAAACCAAATCGCGCCATCCGCTCTCTGAAAGCTAGCGGAAGAACGCTTGGCGATTGCAGAGGACCGCGCGGTCGGCGCGGTCATGCTTCAGTTAACTGACTTTGTCGAAGTCAGCGGCAGCGTTTGAGCTTCCTTCGTCGAGGCGTCACGCCGCGCCCGAGCCAATAAAAGCTAAACTTAACAATAGCTTATATGGGAACCCGGCAGGCCGTTCCGACTGGCGAAGCTCACCGCCTGCCGAAAAGTTGGCGGTATGTATCGGCGCAGCCGCTCCAAGTCAAGCCGATATGGTCACGAAAGTGCGATGGCGCAAGCAAAACCACGCCGTCGGTATAGATGCTAATCACCCCGGCTCCAGGCCTTTGTCGCGAATGATATCCGCGACCCGCGGGCTACGCATGAACGCGATGAAGCTCTCGGCTGCGGCGCTATTTTGGGCAGCCGTCGAAATGCCCGCTGCGTAGACAATGATGTTCTGCAGATCGTGGGGCAACGGCCCGACGAGCTCGGCGCCTTTTACCGGGAGGATAGCCACGATCTGCTGCATGCCGATCTCCGCCACCCCCTCGGCCAGAAGTTCGGCCACCGGCCTACCGGTCAGGGTGGCCTTGGGCCTCATTTCGTCTTCGAGACCGAGCCGGCGCAATAGCGCCCCGATATAGGCGCCGCTCGGCCCGTCGCTATAGGCGATCGATGCGGCTTCTTGGAGGGCACGCTTGAAGCTCGCAACCGTGCCGATGTCAGGCCTGACCGCACCGGCGCGGACGGCGACCCCAATGGCCGAGCGCGCGACGTCGGCGGTAGTGCCGGCTGTGATCCTGCCGGCGACGGCCAGTCCATCGAGTTCCGCGCGCGGCAAGATCGCAAGATCGAAGACGAAGCCGTCTAAAATGGCCTTCTGCAAGGCCGAAGTCAGGCGAAACTCGATGTCGACCGCAAAGGTGTTTGCCCGCTCGAACAGCGGCACCATTGCAGCCATGACGGGCCGCATGGCCCCACCAGATAGAATTTTAATAGGCGAAGACATCGAAAGCTCCGGTCTCAAAGTGCGATCATAACGAAAAGGGCCGCCCCTGGGGCGGCCCATCGATCTTGGCACGGTTGTGATCTTGGAGAGACCAATCACTCCGCCGCGGGCAACGCCACCGGCTCTGCAGCGGCTTCGGCTTTGACCGCAGCCTCCTTCTCGCGCTCGGCGAGAATGAGCGCATCGCGCTTCGTCGCTACTTCGCGGATCTTGTTCATCATCGCGCCTGTTCCCGCCGGGATCAGACGGCCGACAATGACGTTTTCCTTGAGCCCGTCGAGCGTGTCGGCCTTGCCGTTGACTGCGGCTTCGGTGAGAACGCGGGTGGTCTCCTGGAACGACGCGGCCGAGATGAACGAACGCGTCTGTAGCGACGCCTTGGTGATGCCAAGGAGCACAGGATGGGCCGTCGCAGCCTTTTTGCCTTCGGCAACGAAGCGGGCATTGACCTCGTCGAACTCGATCTTGTCGACCTGTTCGCCTTGGATGAGGTCGGTCTCGCCAGAATCGTCGATTTCGACCTTCTGCAGCATCTGCCGGACAATCACCTCGATGTGCTTGTCGTTGATCCCGACGCCCTGTAGCCGGTAGACATCCTGGATCTCATTGACGAGGTAGCCGGCAAGCTCCTCGACGCCCTTGATCGCCAGAATATCGTGCGGGGCGGGATTGCCTTCGACGATGAAGTCGCCCTTCTCGATCACGTCACCGTCCTGCAAGTGAATGTGTTTGCCTTTGGCAACGAGATATTCCCGCGGCTCGTCATTCGTGTCGGTCGGTTCGATCGTGATGCGCCGCTTGTTCTTGTAGTCGCGGCCGAAGCGAACGGTACCGGAGATTTCCGCAATGACCGCGGACTCCTTCGGCCTCCGTGCCTCGAACAGCTCGGCAACGCGCGGCAGACCGCCGGTGATGTCGCGCGTCTTGGCGCTTTCCGTCGGGATGCGCGCGATAACGTCGCCTGCTCCCACGTGGCCGTCGGGGTCGACCGAAATGATCGCGTCGACGGCCAGCAGGTAGCGGGCTTCGCCGCCGCGGGCGAGTTTCAGAATCTTGCCTTCCTTGTCCTTGATCACCAAGGCCGGGCGCAAATCCTGTTGACCGCGCGCCGAACCCGAACGCCAGTCGATGACCACGCGCTTGGCAATACCCGTCGACTCGTCGAGAGTTTCAGTCAACGACTGGCCTTCGACGAGATCCTCGAAGCCGACGATACCCTCGACCTCGGTAAGGATCGGACGCGTATACGGATCCCACTCGGCGATGCGCTGGCCGCGCTTGATATGTTCGCCGTCCGAGACCTTCAGCCGCGCACCATACTGAAGACGGTGCACGGCGCGCTCGGTCCCGTCGGGATCGAGCACGGCCACGATCAGGTTCCGCGCCATCACGATCATTTCGCCGTCCGAATTGCGGGCGACATTGAGATTCTTGATCTTGACGGCGCCCTCGAAGTTCGACTCGACAAACGATTGCTCTGAGATCTGCGCCGCACCGCCGATATGGAAGGTGCGCATGGTGAGCTGCGTACCCGGTTCGCCGATCGATTGCGCGGCAATGACGCCCACCGCTTCGCCCATATTGACCGGAGTGCCGCGGGCGAGATCGCGCCCGTAGCACGCACCACAACAGCCGCTCGTTGTTTCGCAGGTAAGAACCGAGCGGATCTTGATCTCCTGCACGCCGGCATTGACCAGCCGCTCGACATGCTGCTCTTCCAGTAGCGTGGCGTTCGGTACCAGTACTTCGTTACTGTTCGGATCGCGCACATCCTCCGCCGTAGTACGGCCGAGAATGCGGCTCGCCAGCGACGCGACGACGGTGCCGGCGTCGATAATGGCACGCACCTTGATGCCGCGGGTCGTGCCGCAGTCGAACTCGGTGATGATGCAGTCCTGCGCGACGTCGACGAGACGCCGGGTCAGGTAACCCGAATTCGCCGTCTTGAGCGCGGTGTCGGCAAGGCCCTTACGAGCGCCGTGCGTCGAGTTGAAGTACTCGAGCACCGAGAGACCTTCCTTGAAGTTCGAGATGATCGGGCTCTCGATGATTTCGCCCGACGGCTTCGCCATCAGGCCGCGCATCCCGGCAAGCTGACGCATCTGCGCGGGCGAACCGCGCGCGCCGGAATGCGCCATCATATAGATCGAGTTGACCTGAGCCTCCTGGCCCTTCTCCGTCGACGGACGCGCCGTGGAGATCTCCTTCATCATCGCTTCCGCGATTTCCTCGGTGCACTTCGACCAGGCGTCGACGACCTTGTTGTACTTCTCGCCTTGCGTGATTAGGCCGTCGTTGTATTGCTGCTCGAATTCCTTGACCAGATCGCGAGTCTTCTCCACGCTGGCCCGCTTCGAGCGCGGCACCACCATGTCGTCCTTGCCGAACGAGATGCCGGCCTTGAAGGCGTGATGGAAGCCGAGCGCCATGACGCGGTCGCAGAAGATCACCGTCTCCTTCTGACCGCAGTGGCGATACACCGTGTCGATCATCGAGGAGATTTCACGCTTCGTCATCAGCTTGTTGACGAGGTCGAACGGCGTCTT
>JBARER010000091.1:0-19196 GCA_049796395.1 Xanthobacteraceae bacterium | reverse complement strand
GCCTTGAAGGCCGCGCCGTTTTCATATCGAAGGGGCACGATCCAGCACTGGCATTTGCATCGTCCCGGACTATGGCTTCCCGGGCGCAATATCCGCCGCGCCTTGACATCTGAAAAGCAAAACGGCGCGGCCTTAAAAGCCGCGCCGTCTTTTTCGTAATTGCAAGGAGCCAACGGGTCCGCGCGAATGACGCGAGCTACGCCACCTTTTCCTTCAGATGCGGGAACATGGCGTGGAGCGCCTCCTGGTCCATCTCGGTCTTGAACTTGTGGCGGTCCTTCAACGTCGAAGCCTTTTGCGCGGCGGGACGCGCATTGATTTCGTCGACCAGGCGCTTCAAGTTCTTGTACTTATCCCACGCCCCCTCGCCGACCACATTCGGCAGCATGCGCGCCCAGCCCCACACGTTCATGTCGACGATCGTATAGGTGTCGCCCAGCATGTATTTGTGCTTACCGAGCCGGGCGTCGAGAATGCCGGCGTGACGCTGCCCTTCGAAGACATAGCGGTTGATCGCATAGGGCAGTTTTTCCGGCGCATAGACGCGGAAGTGAACCGCCTGGCCGAAATAGGGCCCGACGCCCGACGAGACGAAGAACATCCAGGACAACAGTTCGCCGCGCGCCTTGTCGGTCTTCGCCGGCAGGAACTTGCCGGTCTTCTCGGCGAGGTAAAGCAGGATCGCGCTGGAGTCGAACACCGTCGCGTCGCCGTCGACGATAGCCGGCAATTTCGCGTTCGGATTGATCGTCAGAAACTCCGGCTTATGCTGCTCGCCCTTGCGGGTGTCGACCGGAATGCCCTCGTAAGGCAGGCCGGTTTCTTCGAGAAATAACGCAACCTTGGTCGGGTTCGGCGCACCGCTAAAGTAGAACTTCAACATGACATTCTCCTCTTGTTACGTCATTGCGAGGCGAAAGGGCGTTTCACGCCCGTCTTCGACGGGCTAGGGCGACGAAGCAATCCAGGCTGGGCCGCCTGGATTGCTTCGCTTCGCTCGCAATGACAATCAGAACAGCCCGACAATCTTGCCGTCGGCACCGACGTCGATCACGTCGGCAGCGGGCACTCTCGGCAATCCCGGCATGGTCATGACCTCGCCGCAGATCGCAACGACGAACTCGGCGCCGGCCGAGAGCCGCACTTCGCGTACGTTGATAACGTGATCGCTCGGCGCGCCTTTGGCGTCCGGATTGGTCGAGAAGCTGTATTGCGTCTTGGCGACGCAAATCGGGAATTTGCCGTAACCCATCGACTCGAAATTGGCCAATTGATCGCGCACCGATTTGTCCGCAGTGACGTCCTTGGCCCGGTAGATTTCCCTGGCGATGGTGCGGATTTTCTCGAACAGCGGCATATCGTCGGGATAGAGAAACTTGAGCTTGCTCTCGCCGCTCTCGGCGACCTTGACGACGGCGCGGGCGACGTTGGCCGCGCCCTCGCCGCCCATCGCCCAGTGATCGGCCATCAGCGCTTCCACGCCGAGCGCTTTGCACTTCTCCGTCACCAGCTTGATCTCGGCCTCGGTGTCCGCGGAAAAGCGGTTGATCGAGACCACCGGTACGACGCCGAATTTGCGCACGTTCTCGATATGGCGCTGCAGGTTTGCCATGCCGGCTTCGAGCGCCTTGAGGTTTTCCGTTTTGAGATCCTCTTTCTTGACGCCGCCGTGCATCTTGAGTGCGCGGATGGTCGCGACCAGCACGACGCAGTCCGGCGCAATGCCGGCCTTGCGGCATTTAATGTCCATGAATTTCTCGGCGCCGAGATCGGCGCCGAAGCCCGCTTCGGTAACGACATAGTCGGCAAGTTTCATCGCGGTCGTCGTCGCCAGCACCGAGTTGCAGCCATGCGCGATATTGGCGAACGGGCCGCCGTGGATGAAGGCCGGTGTGCCTTCCATGGTCTGCACCAGGTTCGGGGCCAGTGCTTCCTTCAAAAGCACGGTCATGGCGCCGTGCGCCTTGAGGTCCCCGGCGCGGACTGGCTTGCGGTCGCGCGTGTAACCGACAACGATGTTGGCGAGCCGCTTCTTGAGATCGTCAAGGTCGCGGGCCAGGCAGAAGATCGCCATCACTTCCGAAGCAACGGTAATGTCGAAACCGTCTTCGCGCGGAAATCCATTGGCGACGCCGCCGAGCGAATTGACGATCGAGCGCAGCGCGCGGTCGTTCATGTCGAGCACCCGGCGCCAAGCCACGCGGCGCGGATCGATGCCGAGAGAGTTGCCCCAATAAATATGATTGTCGAGCAGTGCGGCGAGCAGATTGTTCGCCGACGTGATGGCATGGAAATCGCCGGTGAAATGCAGGTTGATGTCTTCCATCGGCACGACCTGCGCATAGCCGCCGCCGGCGGCGCCGCCTTTGACGCCGAACGAGGGGCCGAGCGAAGGCTCGCGAATGCACAGCATCGCTTTTTTGCCGATATGATTGAGCGCGTCGGTCAATCCCACGGTCGTGGTGGTCTTGCCCTCGCCCGCCGGGGTTGGGTTGATGGCGCTGACCAGGATCAGCTTGCCGTTGGGCTTGCTCTGCAGCGACTTGACGAAATCCATCGACACCTTGGCCTTGTAGTGGCCATAGGGTTCGAGATTCTCCGGCGCAATCCCGAGCTTTTCGCGGGCGACGTCAACGATCGGCCGCTTCTTGGCGGCCTGCGAGATTTCAATATCCGATTTCGGCGACTGATGTTGTGAGGCGGGCATGTCAAATATCCATCGATTGAAAGGGAACCCGGCAGGGTTCGGAGGTCATGTGAAACGAGCCTTCGGCTGGAGGCTTGCAGATTTCGCCCACTCGCCGGCTTCGATCTTCTTGCCGTCGGCGGGCTGCACACGGGTGATTTTGAAGCGCCCGTCGGCGCAGACCACGGTGAAGCCGTCCGCTTCGACCGCGGCGATCTCGCCAAGCTTGCCGGCGATGCCCTTCGGGTCCTTGGCGGGCAACGGCTTGGCGTCGAAAATCTTCAACTGCTTGCCGTCGAGCGTCGTCCAGGCGCCCGGCGCCGGATTGCAGCCACGGATGAGGCGATCGATCTGCCCCCAGGGTTTGCCCCAATCGATTTTGGCGTTATCGGCGGTGCAGCGGCCTTCGTAGGTCGCCTTCGATTCGTCCTGCTTGATCCGCGCCGCTTTGCCGGCTTTGACGAGATCGACGGATTCGAGCATCGCCTCGACCCCCATCGGAAACAGGCGGTCGAAATAGACCGTACCGAGCGTGTCGGCCGGACCGATCGGCGTCTTCTTCTGCAGCAGCACGGCGCCGGTATCGAGTCCATTGTCCGGCCAGAAGATCGATAGACCTGTTTCCGTCTCGCCTTTGATGATCGGCCAGTTGATGGCGCTGGCGCCGCGATAGGCCGGTAACAGCGACGGATGATATTGGATGGAGCCGTGAGTCGGGATGTTGAGGAATTCTTCCGGAACGAACAGCGTGACAAAGGCCATCACCTGCAGGTCCGGCTTGAGCGCTTTGAATTCCTCCCATACTTCGGGCGTCTTGTAGGAATCGGGCTGATGCACTGGAAGCTTGGCGGCAAGCGCCGCCTCCTTCAGCGGGTCGGCTTTTGCGCCCGGCTTTTCCGGCGCGACATAAACGGCGACGACCTCGTCGCCGCGCTTGAGCAGCGCTTCCAGCACGGCCTTGCCGAACGCCTGCTGCCCGTGAACCACGATACGCATTTGAAAAACCTCTCCCAAATCCTTCGATGTCATGCCCGTGAAGACGGGCATCCAGTAACCACCGATCGTTCGGCGAGTACTGGGTCCCCGCTTTCGCGGGGACGAAAGCCGCTTAAGCGGCTTCCGCCTTGGCCGGCTTCTCGGGTGCGGTGATCGCGCCCGACACCTTGATCTCGGCCATTTCTTTGGTGGAATAGCCGAGTACGTCGCGCAAAATCTCCTCGGTATGTTCGCCGAGCAACGGCGAGCGGCGGACAACGGCCGGCGAGTCCGACAGTTTGACCGGATTGCCGACGGTCAGATATTTGCCGCGTCCCGGATGATCGACCTCGACCACGGTTCCGGTCGCGCGCAGCGACGGTTCATCCGCGAGTTCCTTCATCGACAGAATCGGTCCGACCGGAATGTCGTGCGCGTTGCACTTATCCATGACCTCGAACTTGGTCATGGTCTTGGTCCACTCTTCGATGGTGTCGAAAATCTGACGCAGCCGCGGCAATCGCGCCGGCGGCGTCGCATAATCCGGATCGGTCTTCCATTCCGGCTTACCGATCAGATCGCAGATCGCCGCCCACACCGGGGCCTGGGTGATGAAATAGATGTAAGCGTTGGGATCGGTCTCCCAGCCCTTGCACTTGAGAATCCAACCAGGCTGACCGCCACCGGAATCGTTGCCGGCGCGCGGCGTCGCATCACCGAACGGCACGTTCTCACCGTACTGGCTGTATTCATTGAGCGGGCCGTGTTTCAACCGCTGCTGATCGCGTAGTTTGACGCGCGCCAGATTGAGCACGCCGTCCTGCATGGCACACAGCACTTTTTGACCGCGACCGGTACGGACGCGCTGGAACAGCGCGGAGACGATGCCGAGCGCGAGATGCAGCCCGGTGCCCGAATCACCGATCTGCGCGCCGGTCACGAGCGGCGGTCCGTCGCGAAAGCCTGTCGTCGATGCCGAGCCGCCGGCGCACTGCGCGACGTTCTCGTAAACCTTGCACTCTTCATACGGGCCCGGCCCAAAGCCTTTCACCGAGGCGACGATCATGCGCGGATTGAGCTTGTGAATGTGTTCCCAGGTGAGACCCATGCGATCGAGCGCGCCGGGCGCGAAATTCTCCACCAGCACGTCGCACTCTTTCACCAATCGATCGAGAATGGCTTTGCCCGTGGGATGTTTGGAATCGATGGTGATGGACCGTTTCGAGCCGTTGAGCATGGTGAAGTACAGGCTGTCCTGACCCTTCACATCGCGCAACTGCGTGCGGGTGATGTCGCCGACGCCCGGACGTTCCACCTTGATGACGTCGGCGCCCATATAGGCCAGAAGCTGAGTGCAAGTCGGACCCGACTGCACATGGGTGAAGTCGAGGATTTTCACGCCTTCGAGCGCCCTGCCCGCCTGGCCCCATGGCTTGGGGGAAGGCCGCGGCAGGCCATGGCCGTTGGCTTTAGCGCCGTTCGACTTTCCCGACGACGTTTTCACCTTCAGCGTGACGACTCGCTTGGCGGATGTTTTCGCCGCGGCCTTCGGTTTGGCGGCTTTGGATTTGACCTTGGCTTTCTTTTTCGTAGCCATGTGTTCTCTCCCTAATTCGTTATTTCTTGCGCAGCGCGCTTTTCGGATTGAGGTTGCCGATTCTGCCGCTCTCGCTCCCGGCCGCCGGATCGATCACTGCATTGACCAGCGTGGGTTTGCCCGAGTCCATGGCGGCGTTCACCGCGCGTTTTAGCTCGTCCGGCGACGTGGCGTTTACGCCGACGCCACCGAAGGCCTCGATCATCTTGTCGTAGCGCGAGCCCTTCACGAAGACCGTGGGGGCCGGATCCGCTCCTCCGGCGCCATTGACGGCGGTACCGCGGTAAATGCCGTCGTTGTTGAAGATCACCACACAGACCGGCAACTGATAGCGGCAGACCGTTTCGATCTCCATCCCGGAAAAGCCGAACGCCGAGTCACCCTCGATCGCGAGCACGGGCTTGCCGGTCTCGACCGCTGCGGCAATGGCGTAGCCCATGCCGATGCCCATGACGCCCCAAGTGCCGACGTCGAGCCGCTTGCGGGGCTGATACATGTCGACGATGCCGCGTGCGAGATCGAGCGTGTTGGCGCCTTCATTGACGAGGATGGCGTCGGGACGCTCCTTGACGATCGTGCGCAGCACGCCGAGCGCGCCGTGGTAGTCCATCGGCGCATTGTTGTTCATCAGCCGGGGCGCCATCTTGGCGACGTTCTCTTCGCGCTTCTTGGTGACGGCGCCAGTCCAGTCGGCCGGCGCGGCCGGCCATTTGGCGCCCATACTCTCGAGCAAGGCGGCGACGCAGGAACCGATGTCACCGACCACCGGCGCGACGACCTCGATGTTGGAATCCATTTCCTTCGGCTCAATATCGATCTGAATGAATTTCTTCGAATGCGGCTCGCCCCAGGCTTTGCCTTTGCCGTGCGACAGCAACCAGTTGAGCCGCGCGCCGATCAGCATCACCACATCCGCATCTTTCAGCACGGTCGAACGCGCCGCGCCGGCGCATTGCGGATGGGTGTCGGGCAAGAGACCCTTGGCCATGCTCATCGGCAGGAACGGAATGCCACTTTTCTCGACCAGCGCGCGGATCGCATCGTCGGCCTGCGCATAAGCCGCACCCTTACCGAGGATGATCAAAGGCCGCTTCGCGCTCTTGAGCACTTCGAGCGCGCGCTTGACCGCGGCTGGCGCCGGAATCTGCGCCGGCGCGGGATCGATCACCTTGACCAGAGACCTCTCGCCTTCCTTTGCGTCCATGACCTGGCCGAAAAGTTTCGCCGGCAAATCCAGATAGACGCCGCCGGGCCGGCCCGAAACAGCGGCACGAATAGCGCGCGCCAAGCCGATGCCGATATCCTGGGCATGGAGAATGCGGTACGCGGCCTTGCAGAGCGGTTTGGCGATAGCGAGTTGGTCCATCTCCTCATAGTCGCCTTGCTGCAGGTCGACGACTTCGCGCTCCGAGGAGCCCGATATCAGGATCATCGGAAAACAATTGGTGGTGGCGTGCGCCAGCGCGGTCAGGCCGTTGAGAAAGCCGGGCGCCGAGACCGTGAGGCAGATGCCGGGTTTCTTGGTGAGGAATCCGGCAATGGCCGCGGCATAGCCGGCATTCTGCTCGTGACGGAAGGAGAGCACGCGGATGCCCTCGGCTTGCGCCATACGGCCGAAATCGGTGATCGGAATGCCGGGCACCCCATAAATGGTATCGAGGCCGTTGAGCTTGAGGGCCTCGATGACGAGATGAAATCCGTCCGTCAATTCCTGCTCTGCTGTCTCGGCGCCTTCGGGCACCTTTGCTTTCACTGCTGCATCTGCCATGGGGAATTCTCCCTAAATTTAATCCAGATAGTCCGCATATTCCGCAACGTGGCCGGCGAGCCCCAGCGCATGATCCCGCACCAGCGTCTCAGCGCGCGCAATATCGCGCGCCTCCAGCGCCTCGATGATGTGAATATGGTCGCGGATCGAGCGATCCGCACGGTCCTTCTCGCCGATGGTCTTGCGCCGGATCATTCGCATGTGGGTGAACAGATTTTCCGCGAGTTCCATCAGCACGCTGTTGCGGCTCAGCCGGATGATGGTCTGGTGGAACTCGATGTTCACCTCGGAATATTCGTCGAGGTGTGCGCGCAGTTCGCCGTTTTCGAACGTGGCGAACATCTTGCGCAGCGAGGCGATTTCTTCATCGCTGGCGTTCTCGGTGATGAGCCGAGCCGCCATGCTTTCGAGCGCCGCCCAGGCGGTAATCAGCTCGATGACCTCGCGCTTGGATTTTCGCACCACATAGACGCCACGGCGCGGCACCGAGCGGACGAAGCCTTCGCGCTCGAGCTGGGCCATCGCCTCGCGGACCGGCGTGCGGCTGATGCCGAATTCCTGCGCCAGCGAACGTTCGTCGAGCCGGATTTCGCTGCGGCTGCCATAGATGTCCATGCCGACGATGACCGACTTCAACGCCGCATAGGCTTTGCTCTTGAAGCTGGAGGAGGTGTCGATCGGCTGCAGCTGCGGCCGCGTCGGCGCGATCGGGCCGCGGGTTCCGGCTTCGTCTGATTTGACGTCGCTTGTGTCGCCCGGGGCGACGGAAAAACGATACACGCTGGAAGGCATTCTACCGGACGCTCACTACCCTGAATCGCCACACTTTCGGTCGCGTTCGGGTCTCTTAGCGCACCGTAATACATTATACCAGAGCAAAAACGACGCAGTTTAGGGGAAACCACGCGGTCTTCGTCACCAAAAAGAAATTAGGCGCGGGATGGCTCCCGCGCCCGATCAATTGCCTTGGGGTTGGACAGCTTCCTGACGCCGTTAGTGCTGGGCCAGAAGCCGCTCTCGCATCGGTTTGAGCACGAACAGCGCCAGGCCGACGACAACGAAGTTCATGATCGCGGTGACGACGAACACCATGTGCCAGCCGCCGGTCGCGTTCTTCACCAGGTTGGCAACCGGCACCAGGAAGGCGGAAGCGCCTTTGGCGGTGTAGAGCAGGCTCAAATTCACGGTCGCAAACTTGGTGCCGAAGGTGTCGGTGCACGTCGAGGGGAACAGGCTGAAGATCTCACCCCAGGTCAGGAAGATCAGACCGGCAAAGACAACGAAGGCCCAAGGCGCATGGCCGAGGCTGCCCAGCAGCCAATAAGCAATGCCGCCAAGGCCGAAAGCCAGGGCCATAGTGTTTTCGCGGCCGATATTGTCCGATATCCAGCCGAACAGCGGGCGTGCGCCGCCATTGCAGAGATTATCGACAATGCCCGCCATGACCAAGGTTGTCATACCGAACATCATCACCTTGCTGACACCAAAGTCTCCAGCAATCGGGGCGAGTTGCGCGGTCGCCATGAGACCCGAGGCCGAAACCAGGATAAACATCACGTAGAGGAGCCAGAACACCGGTGTACTCAGGGCCTGCGCCGGTGAATAATTTTGCGTGGTCTGCGCCACTTTCGGCATCGCCAGACCGGACAATTCGCCGGCATCGGGCCCCCGCATCAGCCAAGCCAGCACAAAAACGATGCCGCCTTGCACGAGACCGAACCAGAAGAAGGCGGCCTCGTAGCCGGACGAACTGATGACCGCGGTAATAGGAATGACCGAGATTGCCGTGCCGGCGCCGTATCCGGCGGCCGTCAAGCCGACCGCAAGACCGCGCCGATCCGGAAACCATTTGACCGCGTTACCAACGCAGGTTGCGTAGATCGCGCCGCCGCCGACGCCGCTGATCGCAGCGCCAAGATACAGCATTCCAAGCGAATCGGCGGCCGAATTAACGATCCAACCGACCGCGACCATGATGCCGCCGAACGCGATCATCAGCTTGGGCCCGCGTCGCGCGCCCAGACTATCGACGATCCAGCCTTCGATCGGCGTCAGCCAAGTTTCCAAGGCGATGAAAATACTGAAGGCGAGTTGGATCGATGCTTTCGACCAGCCATGCGCCTGATTCATCGGGTTGACGAAGAACGTCCAGCCGTATTGCAGATTGGCGATCATCACCATGCAAAAGATGGCGATGATGAGTTGGGTCCAACGCCTCGTCTGCGTTGCCGCTGCAGCAGGTTGAGCCATCGCAGTCGTTGACGTCATGAGTGTTCCATCCCTCTTGCATGTTCTTCTTGTGAGCAGATTTACAACATTGGACGGCAGATTACGAGATTGTCGCGGAACATTTACAACCGTGGCTATTGGTCGCAAGCGCGCATTCGATTGCGCGTGGGTGCAGCGCAATAAAAACTGAACGAGCCTGTCAAATCGGATTGAACCCATTGCGGCCATTCAGCGTTCGCTATCGGAGGACTTCAACCACGGCCGTCGCTGGAGTGCTGCATGCGGAATTTGCCCCTTGCCGCCAAATTATCCATTCCTGCCTTCACCTTATCTATCGCCCTGGCCAGTACCGGCGCCCTCGCCCAAAGCGTTGGGCCCAATGAGGCCGTCAGTCCGGACGGCACGGTAGGCGATGCGCTGACGCTCACGCCCATCCAAGAGAGCGCGCTTTACCATGCCGTACTGCAGCAAAGGATGCGCACAACCACCGCGTGGATCGATCCGACGATCGGCGCGCCGGTGTCCGCTGCCGTGCAGCTTTCCGATCTGCCCGGCCAAAGCGGCATTCAAGGCGCTATTGATGACGAGGCGGTCCTCAAATACGCCATGGTGCAAGGCGACCTAGTGGTCGTGGACCCGATTCAGATGCGGGTCATCGATATCATCCACGGCAGCACAAGACCCTAAGCGGTGATGACCACAAGCGGCTCGGCACCACGTCTGCGTCCCCGCGAGCCGCGCAACAACACAATGAAGCAGCCGGCAATGCCATCAAAGACCGCGGCGCAAGTGAAAACCGCCCCGCCGCCACCCGAAGCGGCCTTTACCATCACCGCAACTCAACCGAGCCGTCCGCCACGCTCGCTCAAGTACGGCGACACTTTCATCGTGCTGGACAGCCGCGGCGACATTACCAACTCACCGACCGATTCCGGCGGACTGTTCCACCACGACACGCGGCATCTTTCGCGGCTGGAATTGCAAGTCAATGACGGCGCTCCGCTTCTCCTCGGCTCAAATCTGCGCGACGACAATTCGGCGTTCTTTGTCGATTTGACCAACCCCGATCTGATGCGGGGCCAGCACATCGTCATGGAAAAAGATCGGGTGCACATTCGCCGTACGATCTTTCTGTGGCGCGACACCGCCTATCAACGTTTCGGCGTGCGCAATTACGGCGATCGCGAGATCGATTTGCGCCTGACGATTCTGTTCGGCAGCGATTTCGCGGATTTGTTCGAGGTCCGCGGCACTCATCGCGACCGCCGCGGCACCGCGAACGCGAAACTGCACGGCGCCGGCCGCGTGCTGCTGACTTACAATGGCCTCGATGGCAAAGAGCGTCGCACCGCGCTCGACTTCGATCCGCCGCCGGATCAGCTCGCCACCGACTCCGCGATCTATGAGCTTCATCTCCAACCAGGGGAAATGCGGCCGCTCTTTCTCGCCGTTAGCTGCGACCGCACCGATTCGCAGCCGCTGCCGTTCCTGCGCGGGTTGATCGCGGCGCGCCGGGAAATGCGCGAGGGCACCCGCGAACGGACCTCGGTCGAAACCTCCAACGAACGCTTCAACGAGATCCTGTGCCGCTCGGCCGCCGATCTGGCGATGCTGATGACGGACACGCCGCAGGGCCGCTATCCCTATGCCGGCATCCCCTGGTACTCGACGACGTTCGGCCGCGATGGATTGATCACGGCCTTGCAGATGTTGTGGTGGTCGCCGGAAGTGGCGCGCGGGGTGCTACGCCGGCTCGCCGCGTATCAGGCGACGACGACCGACCCGCTCGCCGATGCCCAACCGGGAAAAATCCTGCACGAGATGCGCGGCGGCGAAATGGCGGCGCTGCGGGAAGTGCCCTTCGGTCTGTACTACGGCAGCGTCGATGCGACGCCGTTATTTGTCTTGCTGGCGGGCCTTTACCTCGAGCGCACCGGCGACGTAGCGACAATCGTCGAACTATGGCCGCATATCGAAGCCGCTCTTGGGTGGATCGACGGTCCTGGCGATGCCGATCGCGACGGCTTCCTCGAATATAAACGTGCCAGCGATCAAGGACTCGCCAACCAGGGCTGGAAGGATTCGCAGGATGCGATTTTTCACGCCGACGGTCGCCTAGCCGAAGGTGAGATCGCACTGGTCGAAGTGCAAGGCTATGTTTATGCCGCCAAGCGAATGGCGGCGCGTTGCGCACGCCGACTCAAGCGCGACGCGGCGGCACAACGGCTCGATGACGAAGCGACCCGCCTGGCCGAGCGTTTCGAAGCCGCGTTCTGGTGTCCCGAGCTTGGCACCTACGCGCTGGCGCTCGACGGTGCCAAAGAGCCCTGCCGGGTGCGTACGTCGAATGCGGGGCAGGTATTGTTCTCAGGCATCGCCGCTGCAGACCGCGCCAAGCAAGTCGCCCAGGATTTGCTGCGGCCGCGGTTTTTTTCCGGCTGGGGAATTCGCACGGTTGCCGGAGACCAGGTGCGCTTTAATCCGATGTCGTACCACAACGGTTCTGTGTGGCCCCACGACAACGCCCTGATCGCGCTCGGCTTGGCTCGCTATGACTGCAAACCGGCAATCGACACGCTGTTCGCCGGACTGTTCAACGCCGCGACCTATATGGACCAGCGCCGACTGCCGGAACTGTTCTGCGGTTTTCAGCGCCTGCGCGGACAGGGTCCGACGCTTTATCCGGTAGCCTGTTCGCCGCAGGCATGGGCCAGCGCGACCCCGTTCACGCTGTTGGATGCGTCACTTGGACTTGAGTTCGATCCATTCCACGGCGAAATTCGGCTGCGCAATCCGCGGCTGCCGGCCTTCCTGGATGAAGTGGTTTTGCGTGACTTGCGGCTTGGCACTTCGAGCGTCGACCTGCGGCTGCGCCGTCACGGCGAGACAATCGCGCTGGATACGACCCGAATTAGCGGCGATATCAGGGTGTCGATCGTGTTTTCGTCGTGATTGCTACAATTTTGCTTCGTCCGCCCAGTCCGGCGCCCGACGCTCAAGCGCTGGAACCACCGCCGCCGTGCGGGCTTAAGTTGAGTGAGTTCCACCAGAATCCGGCATCGAGCATGTATGGTGGCAGTCCTAAATCTCCGGCACTAATCAAGATGACGGCGGAATTGCTTGTCGCGTTCGCTGTCGCATGGGGCGCTATGGGCGTCACCGCGTTTTCGGCAGACGCTCAGTCGGCCTCGCAACCGCCCGCCACTCCGACGACCTCGCCACCGCCCGCCACTCAAGCGAGTCCTAAGCCGACCGCACCGCCGCCGGCAGCAGTGACTATTCTCAACGATCATGAGGTCGAGGGCATCCTCGGCCGTGAGGTGGTCGGCACGGCGAACGAAGACATGGGCCGTATCGTCGATGTCCTCGTCGATCGCTCCGGGCAAGTACGCGCAGCGATCATCGATTTCGGCGGTTTTCTTGGCGTCGGCAGCCGCAAGATCGCGGTCGATTGGAACGCGCTGCACTTCCCACAGCCGGCGAAGTCCGATGCCAAGATCACGCTCGACCTCGGACGCGACCAGGTGAAGGCGGCGCCGGAATATCAGGAGGGAAAACCCGTTGTCGTTCTCGGTGCGCTTGGCAAGCTCGAGCCGCTGCCGACCAATTGAGTGAACTCTTGGGGGGCAGGTCAGTCTTTTGGAACAGATCGGAACGCAGTTGCCTAAACAACGTGCCGGAGGGAAATCCCGGTCACGAACGCATCACACCGCTTGCGCGAGCGGCCCCAAATACCTGGCAATCCGCCTGGCAATCCGCCTGGCAATCCGCCCGGCGAATCTGAAGCTGCGCAGGTGACAGCCCCCCTGGAGGCTACCGAACCGCCGCTGATGCCGTCGCGCAAGAGCTTGCGCGGCCTCGATTGGTTCGTGTTCTTCGTCGCCGACGTGCAAACCGGTTTTGGCCCATTCGTCTCGGTTTACCTCACCGCACAGCATTGGACCCAGATCGACATCGGCCTAGTGCTGTCGGCCGCCGGTTTCGTTTCGCTCATCGGCCAAATGCCAGGTGGCGCCCTAGTCGACGCCGCACGCTCCGAGCGATTCGTGGCCGGTCTCTCGATCGCCGCGATCTGCATCAGTGCTTTGAGCTACGCGGCGCTGCCGATTTTCCCGGTTGTGCTCGGAGGTTCGGTGCTGCACGCGCTGGCGAGCTGCGTGCTCGGGCCGGCCATGGCGGCGATCAGCCTGGGGCTCGTCGGCCATGCCGCGATCGGCGAGCGCTTCGGGCGCAACGCGCGCTTCGCTTCTGTCGGCAACGGCTTGGCCGCCGCCGCCATGGGGGCGTGTGGATATTTCGTCTCGGCGCGCGCGGTTTTCATCGTCACGGTGCTGTTGCTGGTGCCGGCGCTCTTTGCATTGCGCGCGATCTCGGGAAACGAGATCGATGCCGAGCGTGCGCACGGCGCTCCGCCGCATCGCAAAGCCGACAAGCCGCGTACCAGGTCCGCCGCCTTGATGCATAACAAGCCGCTGCTCATTTTCGCCGGTTGTCTATTGCTGTTTCATCTCGCCAATTCCGCCATGCTGCCATTGGTGGGAAGTGCCGTAACGATGCGGTCGGCCCAATGGGCGACCGTCATCATCGCCGCCTGCATCGTGGTGCCGCAGCTGGTCGTTGCCGCGCTGTCGCCCTGGGTCGGCCGGCGCGCGGAAATCTGGGGCCGGCGGCCGCTGCTCTTGATCGGCTTTGCCGCGCTGCCGATCCGCGGCCTGTTGTTCGCGGGCGTCACCAGTCCGTCGTTACTGCTCGCCGTGCAGCTCCTTGACGGCGTAACCGCCGCAGTGTTCGCCGTGATGGTGCCGCTGGTCGTGGCCGACCTCACCCGCGGCACCGGCCATTTCAATCTCGGCCAGGGCATCCTCGGCACGGCGACCGGGATCGGCGCATCGCTGTCGGCAACGCTCGCCGGCTACGTTACCGATCGTTTCGGCAGTTCCTCGGCTTTTGCCGGCTTGGCGGCAATTGCCTTCATCGGTCTCATTACCTTGTGGCGATTAATGCCGGAGACGCGGCCGGACGACGGCACATGATGGTCGCTGCGTCGTCCGCATCGCCGAAGGAGGAGTTATAAAGCCGGCGCGTCGTCGGCGACGAGACGAAGGTGCGGTGTCGCCGCGTCAGACAGGCTGCGGTAAACCGCGAGGTAATCCTGGGCCATGCGCCGCGCCGTGAACCGCTCCTCGAAGCGGTGACGAACCTTTTCGCGCGACAGATGGCCGAGCCGGTCGACGGCACCGACCGCGCCTTGAATGTCCTCGACCACATAGCCGGTGACGCCATCGTCGATGATTTCCGGCACCGAGCCGCGGTTGAACGCGATCACGGGCGTACCGCAGGCCATGGCCTCGATCATCACCAAGCCGAACGGCTCCGGCCAGTCGATCGGCACCAAGAGCGCGATGGCGCCGCTTAAAAACTCGGATTTGTCCTTGTCGCCGATCTCGCCGATATATTCCACATTGGCCGAAGCCATCAGCGGCTTGATCCGCTCGTCGTAATATTCCTGATCGGCCTTATCGACCTTGGCCGCGACTTTGAGCGGCACGCCACAATGCTGGGCGATGCGAATGGCGCGGTCGAAGCCTTTTTCCGGCGCAATGCGGCCGAGGAATGCGAAGTAAGACGGCTTGACTGGCTTGGGCGTGAGCAGCGTTGCGGGTAGGCCGTGATAAACGGTTCGCACCCAATTCGCCTGTGGCAAGGGCCGGCGCTGCGAGTTGGAGATCGAAACCACCGGCACCGACGAAAATGTGTCGAACACCGGCTGGTGCTCCGGCAAATCGAGCCGGCCGTGCAGCGTAGTCGTAAACGGCGTTGCCTGTCGCGAGAACAGTGAGAATGGGTAATAGTCGAGATGGCAATGCAGAAAATCAAAATCGGGCGCCGCTCGAAAAACCCGCTCGAGCATCATCATATGCAAGGCATTGGGATCGCGCACCGCACCGTCCAGCCGCAGCGCTCGCGGCCAGACCGCTTCGAGCCGGGCCGAAGTCACCGAATCGCCGCTGGCGAACAGGGTCACCTCGTGGCCGAGCGCAATCAGCTCTTCCGTCAGCCAGGACACCACGCGCTCAGTGCCGCCATAAAGCTTCGGCGGGATGGCCTCGGTCAGCGGCGCAACCTGTGCGATGTGCATAGAAAGTCCCTCGAGTTCTTTGATGGTTCTCACCCGGCGACACGGACAACGTCGCAGAGCGCAAATATTTCAGTGTTTGGAAGGAACTTAATTTTGCGGCGCGGGAGGAACTTTTCGTGCGCTGCAGCGTAATCATCAAAGCCCCAAAACAGCCCAAAGTTCCACCCGGACGCCGTCAGCCGCGTCGTTTAGAGGCGTGCGACCGCTGCCGTAACAAACCGTCGCGGAACTTGAAGGTTGCGTACCCGAATGCTCGGAACCCGAGCGCCGGCAACTCGTTCAATTCACAACATCTCCCGACGCAAGGCTTGTCCGACATAAGGCTTGGCGACGACAGCTAGGGAGGGCCGGGGTTTTTCTCTGCTTTTTGAGGAAGCGATCGCTCGCATGGCCGAACTGACCCATTACGCCCAATCGCCGCTCGGTTTCATCTATCGTTACATCCGACTGCGACCGGTAACGCATGCCTGCATTCTGACCGCCGTGCTGGGCGCCGTCCTGTGCTCGGTGGGTACTCAATATGGCGTGAAATTTCTGGTCGACACGCTTGCGACCGGCCGCAACGCCGCGGTGTGGACGGCATTCTGCCTACTCGGTTCGCTGATCGCGGCGGACAACCTGTTGTGGCGGATCGCCAGTTGGATTGCCAATTACGCCTTTGTCGGCGTCACCGGCGATTTGCGGCGCGATTTGTTTCGTCATTTGATCGGCCATTCGCCGGGCTATTTCGCCGAGCGCCTGCCCGGCATGCTGACGAGCCGGGTCACCGCAACGTCGAATGCGGTCTTTACCGCCGAGAACATGTTTGTCTGGAACGTGCTGCCGCCGTGCGTGGCAACCGTCGCAGCGATCGCCTTGGTTTGCACCATCAGCCTGCCCATGGCCGGCGCGCTCGCCGTCGTCGCGGGCATCATGGTCTTGGTGCTGTTTCGGCTTGCCGCCGTGGGGCGCCCGTTGCATCAGGATTTTGCCACCAAGGCGGCGACCGTCGACGGCGAAATGGTCGACGTTGTCACCAATATGCCGCTGGTGCGCGCCTTCGGCGGCGTGTTGCGCGAACATCGCCGTTTTGACGCCACGGTCGATCGCGAGCTGAGCGCACGGCGGCGCAGCCTTTATTATCTGGAGAAGCTTCGCATTTTTCACGCGGTGGTGACGGTCCTCTTGACGCTGGGCCTGCTTGCCTGGGCAATCATGCTGTGGACGCATGGTGAAGCAACCACCGGCGACGTCGTGCTTGCCTGCACGCTGTCGATCTCGGTCCTAAGCGCCACTCGCGATCTCGCGGTCGCGCTCGTCGACATGACCCAGCACATTGCTCGGCTGGCCGAAGCAGTGGCGACGCTGCTCGTTCCGCACGAGCTGCGCGACCATCCGGAAGCGGAGTCGCTGGTGCATCGCGGCGCCAGCGTGAAATTCGAAAACGTCACTTTCCGCTACCCCGACGGCCAACAGATCTTCCAGGATCTGAAATTGAGCTTCCGTCCCGGCGAGCGCGTCGGCCTGGTCGGCCAATCCGGCGGCGGCAAATCCACTTTGTTCGCGTTGCTGCAGCGCTTTTACGACGTGCAGGCCGGTCGCATTCTGATTGACGGCCAGGACGTCGCGCGCGTCACCCAGGAAAGCCTGCGCGAGGCCATCGGCGTCGTGCCGCAGGACATTTCCATGTTCCATCGCTCGGTGATGGAGAACATCCGTTATGGCCGCCCGGAGGCGACCGACGACGAAGTGTTGGAAGCGGCGTTCGCGGCGCGCTGCGATTTCATCGAGGCTCTTCCCGACGGCATGCGGACCATCGTCGGCGAGCGTGGCATGAAGCTTTCCGGCGGCCAGCGCCAGCGTATCGCCATTGCGCGCGCTTTCTTAAAAGACGCGCCGCTGCTCTTGCTGGACGAAGCCACCTCGGCGCTTGATTCCGACTCCGAAGAAGCGATCCGCGAAGGTCTTGGCCGGCTGATGAAGGGCCGTACCGTCGTTGCGATCGCGCACCGGCTCTCGACCGTACGCAATTTCGACCGCATCGTCGTCCTGCAAGCCGGCCGCGTGGTCCAGGACGGAGCGCCCGATTTCCTCATGCGCCGCGACGGATTATACCGGCAACTCGTCCAGCGCGAGATGAACCGCCTGACGCAGCAGGCGGCATGATCGATCCTTTCCGACGCGCACGACGACCGGCGCACCGCTATCGCTGATTTGCATTAATTTGAGCGAGTCGCCCACCATCGGCCGGCATGCGTGCCCGTTGCCGAACTCGATACGCAGGCCGTTGCCATCGAATACGAAATTGAAAGCTGCGAACGTTCCCTCAATAGCCTGGCCTATGAGCTATATGAGTTAACGCCTGCGGAAATTGCTTTGGTCGAGAGAGCGTAGTGTTCATTAAGCTTTCGGCCGTTGGATGCGGTACCCAGGCTGTGGCACTTGCTTCCTACTCTCCCAATCGGGGATAAGGAGCTTTCCTTCCCGATAGAGCCTGCCCGCAATCTGATTTACGTCGGTCTTCCTGACGATGTTGTGAGTGAGTACCAGTGGCCAAAGCTTTTCATATCGAATGGAATCAGGTTCCTCTGGCGTCAATTTCAACAGCGTGGTCTCAGCTGCGTGCAGTTCAGCGGCATGGAAGGATGCTAAGTCGTCCGGTCCCATATCATGAAGTGACTCAAATATCTCGCCCTGTCCGCTCTGGGCTTCTGCATGCCGTACTTTCGAAGCTGCCCGTGTTTTGGATTGTTCCTTCAGAGCTTCCGCTTGGCAATCGCGAAAGACTTCAATGCCCTTTTCGTGCCGGGTAGCATAAAATAGACAATAGAGCGGTCGGTCTTTTACAGGCCTGAGTACGGTTGTCTCCGCAACATAGTCATAGTTGCCAAGTTGGGCGAGGTTAGAAGCAAAACCTTCCACCAAGATCGCTTTTCGAATATCCGGGGAAGCCTGTGAGCTTTCGGCCGCCTCGAGTTTTGCGCGCCAGTTCCCGTGCGGCATTAATTCGTTGAGTTCTCTAACCACGAGCGGGTTATCCTTGATGCTCGCAGCTCGATTAATAAAATCAAACATGAAATTGAAAATCACTTCGGATTTAGGACGGGTCAACAACGGTGCAAGGGATTTGAGAGGGATACCCCAGCCCTTGGGATCGATCAGGAAAAATGCGAAGGCGTCGGTCGATATCTCTTTTAGGATGTCCGGCATTACCGAAAGAAAATCAGCTTCGTAAGTCTTTATTGCCACGTCTGGGTATTTTCCGATAATCTGAGCCAACTTTTTGTACGCGTTGGCATCTCGCTCAACGAGATACGCCGACATTTTTACAATGCGGTTACGTTCTTTCCAGGAAGCTTTTCCACCCATTTTTTGCTGCGTTCACCCTCAGTGATGATTTCGTATTCTTTGAGGAAATGTTCGGCCGCCTGCGCGAAGGTCTTTTGGTTGATGAGGAGGCCAGCGCGAGCCTTCCCGCGCATTTCGAGATACCAGTCCTCGGCGAACTGTTTCGCCTCGACCAGTCCCTCTTCTTTGGTGGTGGCGCGACGTTGGCGTCCCGCGAGCGTCGCGGAGCAATGCCAATGCTTTCCGCCGCGTTTGTAGACCTGAACAAGGCCACCGAGGATTTCGTGAGACGCCATGACCCCTCCGAAGTGCATATTAGCACAAGAGGGGAACAAAGCCAATTTTGTGTTAGAGTTGTGTTAGGGCTTTTTAAGGAGGGGAGCCGGTTAGGTTTTCACCTAACCGGCTGTTTTTTCTACTTATTTTGGTTGCGGGGGTAGGATTTGAACCTACGACCTTCAGGTTATGAGCCTGA
>JBARER010000090.1:0-5774 GCA_049796395.1 Xanthobacteraceae bacterium | reverse complement strand
GCCTTCGGGGCCGGCGGCGGCGATGGTTATGGCGGCGCCATTTTCGTCAACAGCACCGGCACTCTCGTGCTGACCGGCAACAGCACCTTCAGCGGCAACAATGCCTATGGCGGCAGCAGCCTTGACGGCGGCGTTGCCGGTGGCGGCGCTGGCACCGATCTGTTCATGATGACCGGCGCGACTGTGCAGATCGCGCCCGGCGCAGGCAACACAATCACCTTCAACGGCACGATTGCCGACAACAGCATTTCTTCGATCGGCACAGCAAATGGCGCTGGAACGGGCGCAAGTCTGACGACCTATGCCGGCCTGACCGTATTTAACGGCGTCGATACCTATTCGGGTCAGACCATCATCAATGGCGGAGCGCTGGCCGGACCGCTCAATATCGGCAGCAACACTGCGCTCAATTACGGCATCACCGCCGGCACATTGCAGGCAACGGACGGCGTGGGGCTGCCGACTGACAGTTTTTTGAACTTCGCTGGCCCCAATCAATTCACCGGCGGTGTATTGCAGACCAGCGGCCTGTTTGATCGCTGGGTCGGCGTTTTCGATCCCACCAATCAAGGGGTTGCCAGCCGCGTCGAATGGACCGGTTCAGGCGGGTTTGCCGCCATCAATGGACCGCTGACGGTCATGCTCGACAGCGGCGCACCGTTAGTCTGGGGCACCGATGGCTTTGTTCCATTCGGCAGTTCGCTGATGTTCGGTTCTGCGAATTCGACCGATCTCGTCAACTTCACCAATGCCGTAGACATTTCCGGCGGCACTGCCAGCGTGTTGGTCGTCAACAACGGCAATGCCAACTCCGTGGCCGCAATGACCGGCGTCATTTCCGGCAGCGGCGCGCTTAGCGTCGGCGGCGGCGGATATGGCGGCACCTTGATCCTGACCGGCGTCAACACTTACACCGGCGGAACGAGCGTGACGTCGGCAGCACTCGCCATCAACAGCGATGCCGCGCTTGGCGCTGCCTCCGGCGCGCTCGCTCTCGATAATGGTGTGCTGATCGCGACCGGCAACATCACCTCCGCTCGGACGATAACGTTGACCGGTCCGTCGAACGTGATCGATACAGACATGAATTCGGTAACGCTGTCCGGGAATATCGGCGGTGCCGGCGCCTTGATGACCAGCGGCGGCGGCTCACTGAACCTGAGCGGAACGGACACTTATACCGGCGGCACGTTTATCGGCGCCGGCACCACGCTCACCACCACCGGTCCCGCCGTGCTTCCTTCCGGCGGATCGATCGTGGTGGTCTCTCCGGGCGGCGTGCAGACCGACGTCTTTACCGGAACGGTCAATGTCACCGGTCCGCTCGATCTGGTCAACGGCACGCCGCCTGAACTGATCATCACGCCGGGCGAGTCGCTCGAAGGCGTGGGCACCGTCAACGTCGCCGTCATCGTTGAGGGCGGCGGCAATAATGCGCCCGGCGATGGCCCCGGCACGATCGTCGTTAGCGCGCCGGTGACCGACCTCTCCGGCGCGACCTATACGGTTGCCGTCGACGGTCCGACGTCGAGCGTCGGTTGCCCTAATCCAGCCGGATGTGCGGGCGCCTATAGCAGCACGATCGTCGCCGGCGCCGGCAATACCTATACCGCGGCCGGCACGCTCGCACCGGTATTGCGCGGAATCGCCGCCCCAGCCAACAACAATTACACGCCGCCGGTGACAGCCAATTTTGTCATTGTGCAGGCCCAAGGCGGAGTGCTCGGCAGTTTCTCCGGCATCACCCAGCCGGCGACCGGCTTGGCGCCGGGAACGCGGTTCGACGCTCTTTATGGACCGAACGGCGCCACGCCCTTCGTCAACTCTGATTCCATCACGCTCTATGTCACGCCGGCGGATTATACGAATCTGTCGAGCTTCGGCGTGAACCTGAGCACCAATCAATACCAAGTCGCCGGCGCACTCAACGCATTGCGCGGCCCGGCGGGATTGAACAACAACTTGGCGGCGACGATGGATTTCGGCGTCCTGTTCCTGCAACAGCCGTCAGCCCTGCCGCACGACTTCGATACGCTGTCCGGCGAAGTGAACGCCGACGCCGCGCACGGTGCTCTCGAAGCGACGAACCGATTCCTCAATCTCATGGTCGATCCGGCGGTCAACGGCCGCGACGGCAGCATCGGCGGCGCCGCTCTGGGCTTTGCTCCTGAAAACGACGCAACACCGCCGTCAGATGCCGTGACCGCGTTCAATAACATCCTGCTGCCGGCGAAGAATCCGTCGCCCGCACCGCTAGCGAGCTTGGACGAACGCTGGAACGCGTGGGGCTCAGTCTTTGGTGGCGCCAATTCGGCGACCAGCAATGCGACCACGGGCACGCATAATTTGATAGCGGCGACCTATGGCTTCGCCGGCGGCATGGACTACCATTTGCTGCCGGATACCGTCACCGGTTTTGCGCTCGGCGGCGGCGGCGGCAATTGGGGCGTCGCCGACGCGCTCGGCAACGGCCGAAGCGATATGTTCGAGGCCGGTCTCTACTCCAAGTCGCGCTTTGGAGCGGCGTATTTTGCGACTGCGCTCGCCGTTTCCAATCAATGGATGACGACCGACCGCACCACATTCACGGGCGAGCAGCTCACTGCCAGGTTCGATGCGCAAACCGTCGGCGGCCGGCTCGAAGGCGGCTATCGCTACGCGATGGGGTGGATGGGTGTGACCCCGTATGGTGCATTCCAGGCACAGGCCTTCCACTCGCCGAACTACAGCGAGAGCGACCTCGACGGCGGCAACCTCGGACTGTTTGGGTTGAGCTATGGTGCCGAAACCACGACCGACCTCAGCAGCGAGCTGGGCGCGCGCTTTGACGGCGTCTATTCGCTGGCGAATGGCATGCAGTTCGTCTGGAATGGACTGCTTGCCTGGCAACACGACTGGATAACCAATCCCGGGCTCGCGGCAACCTTCGAAGCGGCATCGGCGCCGGGGGCGCTTGCAGGAGCGCCCGTGAGCTTCAACGTCAACGGCGCGGCGTTGCCAACGAATACGGCGCTGGTCGCGGCGGGTGCCGATCTGCACCTAACACCGTCGATTACACTCGGTGCTAAATTCGACAGCGCATTCGCCCGGACCTCATTGACCTACGGCGGCAATGCGACCCTGCGTTATGCCTGGTGACGGCACCGCGCGCAGACTCCAGTTCGGCGGACAGCGAATCCAAAACCAACCGGCACGTCGAGTTCGTCGCGTGCCGTTTCAGCTGATCGGCGAGCCGACCCGTGGCGCGCTTGTCCGGCTCGGGTCATCGGGGCTATACCGTTGCGGTTATACCGGGAAACGGGTGTGTTATGGACCAATCGCTGGAACTGGGGCGGGGCGGCCGCACGCTCGCGGTCGAGCGGTTGAGCGATTTCGTCGCCGGCTCGGTCGGCGCCGCATCGTCTTTTGACGCGCCGTTCACGCATCTCGTCTTCGACCGCGTCTTCCCGGACGATATTTACGCGCTAATGCTGGCCAATATGCCGGGGGCCACCGACTACCGGCCGATGCACGGCCGCAGCAAGGGCCACGATCTCACCGACGGCACCCATACCCGGGTGAAGATCGACCTGTTCCCCGAATACATCCGCCATCTACCACCGCAAAAGCGCGCGCTGTGGGATGTCGTCGGCCGCGCGTTGTGCTCGCGCCCCGTGCGGGAGGCTTTCGTGCGGCGGCTAGCGGAGCCGCTGCAGCACCGCTTCGGTCCTGGCTATGCCAAGACCGGCATGTATCCCATTCCGATCTTGACCCGCGACATTCCCGGCTATCTGATCACGCCGCACACCGATACGCGCTGGAAGGGCATAACCGTGCAGCTTTATCTGCCGCCTGACCGCGCCCACACCGATATCGGCACCATCTTCCACGATCATAAAGCGGACGGCAGTTGCGGAGCCAAGGCCAAGCAGATGTCGTTTGCGCCGAACACCGGCTACGCCTTTGCCGTCGGCACCGATACCTGGCATTCGGCCGATGCGGTCGGGGCGCAAGTGAAGACCCGCGACAGCATCCTGCTCACTTATTTCGTCGATGCCGGCGCGCTGCGCTTCTTCCGCAATCGCGGCAAGAGATTCGGCAATTTCCTGCAGAGCGAAGTGCGCAATAGGCTACCTTGACGTCTCTGGCCGCTCGTCCTCGCGGAAGCGGGGACCCAGCGCTGGATTCCGGCCTCCGCGGGAATGAGCGGTTCTATCTTGCCCATTAATTCCACTTTAAGCGACGCACTGACATGCTAACCGCATGGTCACCCGCAAACGGTTGCGCACCATCCTCAACGCGCTGGCGCTTTATGCCCTGGCGGCGCTGCTGATCGGCTATTTCGGCGTCAACGCCTATAGCGGCAACCGGGGACTCAAGGCCAAAGAGGTGATCGACCGGCAGTCGGCGACGTTGACGGCCGAACTCGACCGACTCAAAATCGAGCATAAGCAGTGGGACCGCCGGATCGCGCTGCTCCGATCCGATGCCATCGACCCCGACATGCTCGATGAACGCGCCCGCGCGCTGCTTGACTATGTCGACCCTCGCGACTTGACCTTGATGTACGACAGCGGCACCGCCCGCGCCGTTTCGCCGTCCCCGTAACGCACAAGGCCCGCACGAAGCCCTTGAACTCGGCTGGGCCGGACCCGAAATTAGTTTTCCGACAATATGTTGGCCGGTAACGCTCAATGGCCGGCGGGACTTCTGCCGGCTTTCGCATGGTTCGGTTTTCGGCTAAGGGTGACTCCCGCCGGAACCTCTCAATGACAATGGTGTTTCGAGGACCATAATGGCCGTCGCCCAAACCAAGCCTACGGCGCTCAGCGCGGAAGGATTGCTTCCGTCTGCGGATCTTGAGATGAACGACCGGCCCTCGACCGGTTCCGCGATGCCCTCCGAATTCAGCAAGGAAGAGGAGCTGCAAGCTCTCCGCCAGATGCTGCAGATTCGGCGTTTTGAGGAAAAGGCCGGCCAGATGTACGGCATGGGTCTGATCGGGGGTTTCTGCCACCTTTATATCGGCCAGGAGGCCGTGGTGGTCGGCATGAAACTCGCCATGCGCGACGGCGACCAGATGATCACAGGCTATCGCGACCACGGCCATATGCTGGCCTGCGGCATGGACCCGAAAGGCGTGATGGCGGAACTGACCGGGCGCCGCGGCGGCTATTCCAAGGGCAAGGGCGGCTCCATGCACATGTTTTCGCTGGAGAAGCAATTCTACGGCGGCCACGGCATCGTCGGCGCGCAGGTGCCGCTCGGCACCGGCTTGGCCTTTGCCAATAAGTATCGCGGTAACGATGCGGTATGCGTGACCTATTTCGGTGATGGCGCCGCCAATCAGGGCCAGGTCTATGAAAGCTTCAACATGGCCGAGCTGTGGAAGCTGCCGGTGATCTATGTCATCGAAAATAACCGCTACGCCATGGGAACCTCGGTGACGCGCTCCTCGGCGCAAACCGATTTCTCCAAGCGCGGCGTCTCCTTCAACATTCCCGGCACGCAGGTCGACGGCATGGACGTCCGCGCGGTCAAGGCCGCGGCCGAAACGGCCCTGGCCTGGTGCCGCTCCGGCAAGGGGCCGACGATTCTGGAAATGCTGACTTATCGCTACCGCGGCCACTCGATGTCCGATCCGGCCAAATACCGGACCAAGGAGGACGTCGACAAAGTGCGCACCGAGCACGATCCGATCGAACAGGTGCGCAAGCGGCTCCTCGACAAGAAATGGTCGAGCGAAGACGAGTTGAAGAAGATCGATGCCTCGGTCCGTGCCGTGGTCAACGAAG
>JBARER010000089.1:0-7220 GCA_049796395.1 Xanthobacteraceae bacterium | reverse complement strand
TGGCTTGGGCGACCGGCGCGAGCGACGCCGCCGCGTCGGACGCCTTCCCGCCGTTAACGGCCGGTGCGGCGCCGACCGGATCGGCGGCAGCCGGTGCCGCCGCGATCTGTGCCGGCGGCTGGTCCCGATGCACGAACAGGTGCGGATCGGCAAAATCGACCGGCTTTAGTTCCCGTTCGGCGATGAACACCGGCACGCCGAGCCGGGTGAGATGGTAGAGCCGCACCGCAAAATCATGCGGCATGCGAATGCAACCGTGCGAGGCACGATGACCGATGCTTTCGCCCTCGTGCAGCGCGACCCCCGACCAGGTGATGCGCTGCATGAACGGCATCGGCGCATCGCTATAAAGGTTGGAGCGGTGGAAAACCTGCTTTTGGATGACGCTGAAGACGCCTAGCGGCGTCGGCAAGCTCGGCACCCCGGTGGCGACCGAGGTATCGGCAACATGCTCGCCATCGCTGTACAGATGCAGCTTCTGCTGATCGATCGAAACAAAGATCTGCAGCGGACCTTTGCGGATATTGCCGAACGGATCCTTGCCGGCTTCCTTGCTGAGTTCTTTGACGGCTTTCTTGGCAGCCTTCTTGGGAGCTTGGTTCGCCGGCCGGCGCCCGGCCGGGTACAGGTACCCGTCGCTGTAGCCGTAGCCATAATAGGAATACTGCGCCGAGGCCGGCGTGGCGCCTAAGCCGGCAAGTGCCAATGTCAGCGTCGTCACGAGCCCAGCCGGCCCGAGCCGTGCATGCACCCGGCTTCCGCGGCGGTGCCACGCCAAATGCCGTTCCCGCCCTGCGCCTGAGATCGTCAAACCCGCACCCGTGCCGGCAAAACTCGATTTAGACAGCCAATCCTCGACCGTGATCCGATTCAACCTGATCGGCTCGTGATCCAGGGAACATTGTCGCTTTCAGTCACATCGCGGCATGATGGCGGCCAATTCATGACATAGAAACACTAAACGCCAGACTAAGGGGCGCCGATGACAAAAGTATCACCCTCCTGTCCACTGGCCGACTCTACGGCGGATCGCGGGCCGATTACTTTGCCGGCACAAGCGAAAAGGCCTGCGCCAACAGCTCGTAGGAACGCCGGCGCGCGGCGTGATCGTAGACCATTGTCGTGATCATGAGTTCGTCGGCGCGCGTCGCCTCGATCAGCGCATCCAAGCGCTCCTTCACGCGCTCGGGGCCGCCGATGACGAGGCGCGTCCGGTGCTGCGCCAAGCGTTTGCGATCGTCCGCTGTATAGGAATAGGCCGCCGCCTCTTCGGGCGAGGCCAGCGCCAGATATTCGCCTTTGGCGCGACGCACGTAATGCAATTCCGCGCTCGATGCGATGCGCTCGGCCTCGGCATCGTTGTCGGCCACAATCACCGCAGTGCCGAGAATGGCACAGGGCGCGGCCATCGTCGCCGACGCCTTGAAGTGGCTCCGATAGCTGAGCATCGCGCTCGCCGCGTCGTAATCGGCGAAGTGATGCGCGAAGGCAAAGCCCATGCCGACCGCGGCGGCAAGCTCGGCGCTGTAACCGCTCGAACCAAGCAGCCAGATCGGGGGTAGCGGCGCGTCGGACGGTACCGCATGCACGTTGCGGAACGGGTGATTTTCCGGGAAGCCGCCGCGCTCGAACAACAACAATTCCTGAAACCGTTCGAGAAACTCATCGCCTTGCCGCGGATCCTGCCGGGCGCGCAAGGCGTAGGCCGTGACCTGATCGGTGCCGGGCGCGCGGCCGAGCCCGAGATCGATGCGGCCGGGAAACAAGGCCTCCAGCACCTTGAAGCGTTCCGCGACCATCAGCGGCGCATGGTTCGGCAGCATCACGCCGCCCGAGCCGACCCGCAAATGCGAGGTGATCGCTGCGATCTGCCCGATCATGATTTCGGGTGCGGAACTGGCGATGTTCGCCAGATTGTGATGCTCGGCAACCCAGTAGCGCTTGTAGCCGAGGCGGTCGGCAAGCCGCGCCAGATCGAGCGAATTGCGTAGCGCCGCCGAACCCGGCGTCGCCGTCGTCACAGGCGATAGATCGAGGATGGAGAGAGGGACCACGTCGCGGCTCTTTCGCGGCTCTTGGCGCATTCGTATTGGCGCATTCGTATTGGCGCGAATGCTTATGAGCCCGGCGCCGCTGCCGCAGTCAATCCCGTAGCCGGACGATCTAGCGGATCCCTTGCCCTGGCGGCAAAGGCGGCGCGCCGGCGGCCTGCGGCATCACCGAATAGCGCTCGCCGGCCGCATTCGGCGGCGATTGCGGCACGTCCGACAGCGCGGTCGGCATGGTCGCCGGCAAGACCACGACGCGGGTGCCGACATTGACGCGGCTGTAGAGGTCTTCGACGTCTTCGTTGGTCAGATGGATGCAGCCCGACGAGGTGTATTTGCCGATCGACGTCGGATCGTTGGTGCCGTGGATCCGGTATAGCGTGTTGCCGAGATACATGGCCCGAGCGCCGAGCGGGTTGCTCTCGCCGCCAGCCATGAAGCGCGGCAGATAAGGCTGACGATCGATCATCTCTTTCGGCGGGAACCAGTCCGGCCATTCCTTCATCCGGCTGATGCGCTCGGTACCCGACCAGGTGAAGCCGTCGCGGCCGACGCCGATACCGTAACGCAAGGCCTGGCCGTGGCCGAGCACCAGATAAAGAAAGGTGTTCGGCGTATCGACGATGATGGTGCCGGCCGGCTCGGGCGTCGGAAAATTCACGATTTGCCGCTGGAAGCGCGACGCCAATTGCGCGTCCCCATTCTGATCCGGCTGCGATTGCCCCGGCAGCGACGCCACGACGGTCGGCGGCGGGGCGGATTGCGCCGCCGGTCCTGCGGTGGGTGCGGACGGCGCCGGAGAATTGATCGAGCCGGTCACGTCCGAAACATCGGCGCCGGAAACCGCGCCCGGAGGGCGATCGTCGACAGCCGGCAAAGGCTGCGGCGCAAAATACGGCCGGCTGGCGACCGGACCAGGGGCAGCGTCTTCGTCGAAGCCCGGCTGAACGTAGCGCGGATCGATGGGCGCACCGCCGGCGTCGCGATAGACGGGCGGAGCAGCAGAGGGCGCCGGTACAGGCTGGGGCGGAAAATTCTGCGCGTGCGCACTGCCAAGCGAGCCGGCGAAGCATACTGCAACCGCGAGTGCCACCGCGACGGAACTGAAACTACGCAAGACCGACCCCCTACGACCCCAAATTCAACCGCGTTTTTGACGGCAACATTTGTCGGGAACAAGGCACGAAACCCCGCTTTCTGCCGATATTTAGGCGTCCGGGTGGCAGTTCCATCGAGCATGGTGAAAATTTGGTAACGGCCGACGCGCGGAGCAGTTGTGTGACCTTGGTAATAGCGCCGAGCGGCTGCTTCGACCTAAGGCTTATTCCCTAGGACTTTGAATGCCGCCGGGCATTTCCTTGGGAGTGAGATCATGGCGCGAGCTATTTCGCATTCATGGCTGGCGGGTGTCGCCGGGGGGATACTGCTATCCACCCAATTCGCCAGCCCGCTCTACGCTCAAAATACCTCTCTCGACGATCTCAAGGGCAGAATATTCAATGCCCAACTCATGCAGCACGCCTTCGCCAAGGCGTTGACCCATTGCACCGAGTTGAACGGCGCAAATTTCTATTTCCAGCAGCGCGACCGCGTTCTCAACCTGGTGGATTATCACCGTTCGCTGGACAGTCTGGTACTGCAGGGCTCCTTCAATCCGGAGACTCACCGACCTTGGAGCCAGCAAGACGCCGATGCACGTTGGGCCGAGGTACAAAAAGAAGCGGCACAAGATCAGGCCAATTGCGCGCTGGTGGCGAGCCTGCCCGATATGCAGAAGAAGCTGCAAGCCTTTCAGTTGGCCGCCTCAGCGCCTGGCACCTCCACCGCAGCCAACAAATAGTCCGCGTCCAGCCGCAGACCCCGGCTACGCACTCGCACCGTTCGTGCGCTATTGGCGCGCGAGGCAACGCGCTTGCCTCATGCTAGATTGCGACGCCGGCAGGCGCCGGCGGCACATGGCAGATCAGAGGCACGAGCATGGATTGGAGTGACCGGCGCGAACGGCTGCGCGCCATCATCGCAGGACCGCGTTGCATTTATCCGGGGTCGGTCTACGACGCGATTTCGGCACGCATCGCCGAAGATCTCGGTTTCGAGGCCGGCATGTTAGCCGGTTCGATTGCGTCATTCGCGGTGCTTGGCGCGCCGGATATCATCGTACTGACGCTGACGGAATTCGCGCAACAGGCGTACCGCATCAACCGCGCCGGCAAGCTGCCGCTTCTAGTCGACGCCGACCACGGCTACGGTAACGCGCTCAACGTCAAGCGCACGGTCGAAGAACTGGAGACCGCCGGCGTCGCCGCGCTGACGATCGAAGATACGGCGCTGCCGACGAGCTACGGCGCCAGCGGAGCGAGCTTGATCCCTATCGCCGAGGGCGTCGGCAAGATGAAAGCGGCGCTGGCCGGCCGGCAGGACAAACGGCTGGTCGTCGTCGGCCGCACCAGCGCCATGGCAATGACCGGCGTCGAAGACACGATCGCGCGGCTCAAGGCTTACGAAGAAGCCGGCGTCGATATGCTATTCATGGTGGGCGTGAAGACGCGCGGCCAGCTCGACGCCGTCGCCGCCGCGGTCAAGCTGCCGTTGTTCCTCGGCGGCGCCGGCCCCGAGCTCTACGATCTCGATTATCTGTCCGCGCGCAATGTCCGCGTCTGTCTGCAAGGCCACATGCCATTCATGGCGGCGGTCAACGCGGTGCACGAGACGCTCAAGGCGCTGCGCGCCGGCGTCGCGCCGGCCGAGCTTAAAGGTGTGGCCTCGCCTGACTTGATGAAACAGGTCACCCGGCAAGCCGACTATGCCAAATGGTCGAAGGATTTCCTCAACGCCGGACTGTCGGGCAGCTAGAGCACGGCGCGGAAAAAGCCTGCCCTCAGACTTGATCCGAGGGCGGACACCGCTTTTCCGAAGAGACCATGCTTCATCGCATAATTCCAGACCGTGATCCGAATCAGGCTGATCGGATCACGGTCTAGAAGATGGTCTCCCGGCGGACTTGATCCGGAGCGGCCGCGTTGACAAATATCAGAAAAGAAGCGGCGATGGATAACCGTGCTCGCCGGCATTTTCTCTGGCGCGTCAACTCGGCTAGTGATAGATCGCGAAATCGGCCGCGCGAGCGAAGGAAAATCGATGCCATCCGTGAGCAACTGGAAAGTGCCGTCGTCGGCGCAACCCAAGGCGGCCGATTACAGCTACGACCTCGAGCATGCGCTCGCAAGCGTGGTCGGGCTGCGCTGCATCGTTCCCGCCGACGCCTTCACCGCCGAGACGTTGGGCACCGAGCGCGCAGGGAATGGGGTGTTCATCCGCGGCAACGGCCTCGTATTGACCATCGGCTATCTGATTACCGAAGCGGAGACGCTCTGGATTACGCTCAACGATGGCCGTTCGGTGCAGGGCCATGTGCTCGGCTACGATCAGGAGACCGGTTTCGGTCTGGTGCAGGCGCTGGCGAAGCTCGACGTGCCGGGGCTGGCGATCGGCGATTCCACCGCGGCATCGGTCGGCGAGCGGGTCGTGGTCGGCGGCTTCGGCGGCCGGCAGCGCTCGGTCGCCGCGCGCATCGCCGCCAAGCAGGAATTCGCCGGTTACTGGGAATACGTTCTCGACGAAGCGATCTTCACCGCGCCGGCCCATCCGAACTGGGGCGGCACCGCCTTGATCGGGCCAGCCGGCGATCTCATCGGCATCGGCTCGCTGCAGCTTCAGCACGCCGTCGAGAAGGGTCAAACGCAAAACATCAACATGATGGTGCCGATCGATTTGCTGAAGCCGATCGTCGACGACCTGATGAAATTCGGCCGCAGAAACGCGCCGCCGCGGCCGTGGCTCGGTCTCTACGCGACCGAAGTCGAGGACCGTCTGGTCGTCGTCGGCTTGGCTGACCGCGGGCCGGCCAAGAAGGCGGACTTGCGCACCGGCGACATCATTCTCTCGGTTGCCGGCCAGGACGTGAGCGATCTGGCCAGTTTCTTCCGCCGCATCTGGGCGCAGGGCCCGGCCGGCGTGGACGTGCCGCTGTCGATCTATCGGGACGGTGAGACCATGGAATTCAAGGTCAAATCGAGCGAGCGCAATCGCTTCCTCAAAGGCCCGAGCCTGCATTGATCGTTTCTGTATTGATCGTCATTGCGAGCCAGCCGCTCCGCGCAATGACGGTGTCTCTTCCTCAAACAGCGCCCGCAGCCCCTCGCGATACGTCGGATAACGCAAGATCACGCCAAGCTCGCGCTTGAGCTTGTCGTTTCGCACGCGCCGGCATTCCTGCCAGAAGCTCAAGGCAAGAGGCGACATCGTCGGCGCCGCCTGCTCGAACGGCACTTCCGGCGGCGGCGGAATGCCGAGACGCTGCGCCGCAAATGCCAGCGGGTCGGCGGGCGGCGACGGCTCGTCGTCGGCGACGTTGAATATCCCGGATGCTCCGCCGGCCAAGGCTGCGTCGATCGCCTGGGCGATATCGAAAACGTGGATGCGGTTGAACACCTGTCCGGGCTTGACGATGCGGCGTGCGGCGCCGCTGGCAATTTGTGTCAGCGCATTGCGGCCCGGTCCGTAAATGCCGGCAAGCCGCAATACCGCAACCGGAATGCCGCGCCGCGCGCCGAGTTCCTGCCAGCCGCGCTCGGCGGCAAGCCGCTGGCGGCCGCGCGCCGAGCGGGTCTGCGCCGGCGTCGTCTCGTCGACCCATCCGCCGTCGCTGTCGCCATAGACCCCGACCGTCGACAGATAAACGATCGAGCGCAAACGCGGCGCTTCTGCCACCGCGTCGCCGCAGGCGCGCAACGCCGGATCGCCGTCATCATCCTGCGGGACCGAGATCAAGAGCGCATCGGCCGCAGCGATCGCCGCGCGCAACTCCGGCGTCGCCGCTTTGCCGTCGAACACGACGGCGCCGGGATTGCCGCCGTCATAGGCGTTGAGCACCGCGGCCCGTTCTTTGCCGCGCATGGTGCCGACGATGCGCGCGAATTTATGACCGAAGGCGGCGACGTAGTGCTCCGCCGAATAACCCAACCCGATGCACAGAAGGTTCGCCATCCGCTGCTCAATGACCTCGCGCCGCGGTCCACTCCGCGGCCACTTGCGGGTCGGTCTCGGCCGCGGCCCGCTCGGCTGCGCAGCGGAGAAGCCCCGCGCGATCGAGCCGGCCGAGCGCCCAGACGG
>JBARER010000088.1:0-23357 GCA_049796395.1 Xanthobacteraceae bacterium | reverse complement strand
CCGCGAGCCCACCGGCCGCCGGATCCGCTCCCCCCGCTCCGCCGCCCCCCTCCGGGGGCGCGGCGCCGCAGCATTAGCGGCGGCATTCCCGCACACGCTTTGTCGTCGCCCTGTCGCATGGGCGGTGTGAAGTCTTTTCGTCGCGCGGCACCGAAGGCCGCTGGCGCCGCTTGGGAAAAGGCCGATAATATCCCGCAGTAAGCACCGTCCACAGGGCATCATCAGAAACTTGGGGAGGAGATCAGGTGAACCGCCGATCCCTACTGACTTCAGCACTGCTCGCGAGCGCGGCTTGGCGGCTTCCATCGGGCGGCTCGGGCGGCGAAGCACTCGCCCAAGGACTGCCGCAGCCGACAAATCCGCCGCCGGCAAGTCCGTCGCTGCCGCAGGCCAAGCACTGGCGCCACGGCACGTCGCTGTTCGGCGACCTCAAATACGCGCCTAATTTCAAGCAATTCGACTACGTCAATGCGGCAGCGCCGAAGACCGGAGCGGTGCGTCAGGTCGCATACGGCACTTTCGACAATTTCAATCCGGTGGTTGCCGGCGTCAAAGGCACGCTCGCCGCCGGCATCACCGGCGGCGCCAGCCTGATCTTCGACACGCTTGCAGTGCCGTCCCTCGACGAAGTCACGACCGAATATGGGCTGATTGCCGAAGCCTTGAGCTACCCGGATGATTTCTCCTCGGTGGTTTATCGGCTTCGCCCGCAAGCCAAATGGCATGACGGCCAGCCGGTGACGCCCGCCGACGTGATTTTCTCCTTCGAGTCCTATAAGAAGCTCAGCCCGCAATCGTCGGCCTATTACCGTCACGTCACCAAAGCGGAGCAGACCGGCGACCATGAAGTGACCTTCACCTTCGACGGTCCCGGCAACCGCGAATTGCCGCAGATCGTCGGCCAACTGACCCTCCTGGCCAAGCACTGGTGGGAAGGCACGGACGCCAACGGCAAGCAGCGCAATATCGCGGACACCACGCTGGAGCCGCCGCTCGGCTCCGGCCCGTATCGCATCAAGGATTTCTCCGCCGGGCGCGATATCGTCTACGAGCGGGTCAAGGATTATTGGGGCGGCAACGTCAACGTCAATGTCGGCAGCAATAATTTCGACGAACTGCATTACGAATATTTCCGCGATACGACCGTGGCGCTCGAAGCGTTCAAGGCCGACGCTATCGATTGGCGGTCGGAGAACATCGCCAAGAATTGGGCCACCGCCTATGATTTTCCGGCGGTGACCGACAAACGCGTGCTGCTCGAGGAATTTCCGATCAGAAATTTCGGCCTGATGCAGGCCTTCGCCTTCAATATCAGAAAGCCAAAATTCCAAGATCCGCGCGTGCGGCTTGCCTTCAATTATGCGTTCGATTTCGAGGAAATGAACAAGGAGATTTTCTTCGGAGCCTATAAGCGGATCGACAGCTATTTTGACGGCACCGATCTCGCCGCGACCGGCGTGCCGACGGGCCGCGAGCTCGAGCTTTTACAAACGGTCCGCGATCAGGTCCCCGCCGACCTGTTCAAGAAGCCCTATACCAACCCGGTGAACGGCAATCCCGGTGCGGTGCGCAACAATCTGCGGGAAGCATTGCGGCTGTTCAAGGAGGCGGGCTACGAGGTGCGCGACCAGCAGCTCGTCAATATCAAGACCAGCGAGCCCTACACGATCGAAATGCTCTCCGCCGGGCCGAGCTTCGAGCGTGTCTTCCTGTTCTACAAGCCGTCGCTCGAGCGCCTGGGCATGACGGTAACGGTGCGCACCGTCGACCCGGCGCAATATGAGAACCGTTTGCGCGGCTGGGATTTCGACATCATCACCAACTCTTGGCCGGAATCCTTGTCGCCGGGCAACGAACAGCGTGGCTTTTGGGGATCGCAGGCCGCCGATCAGCCGGGCGCCGACAATCTCATCGGCATCAAGAACCCGGCCGTCGACGCGATGATCGACAAGATCGTTTTTTCCAAGACCCGGACGGACCTCGAGGCCGCCACCAAGGCGCTCGACCGCATATTGCTGTGGAATTACTACGTCGTTCCGCAATGGTCCTACTTCAAAGCCCGCACCGCGCGCTGGGACCGCTTCAGCCATCCCGAGCCGCTGCCGAAATACGGCGTCTCGGCGTTCCCGGCGGTATGGTGGTGGGATGCACAAAAAGCCGCAAAGACCGGGGGGACATGATTCGACCGACACGTCGGCGCATCATTGCACTGACGGCCAGCGCGTTAGTGCAAGCCACTGAACTGCGCACTGGTACTGTCCGCGCCGACGATTCTATCGAATCACCTATCGAGTCGCATGGGCTGTCGGCCTTTGGCGATCTCGCCTACCCGGCCGACTTCCAGCATTTCAGCTATGTCGATCCGAACGCGCCGAAGGGCGGCGTGTTTTCGCAGATCGGGCCTGACGAGCTTTACAACCAGAATTTCCTCACCTTCAATTCGCTCAACAGTTTCATTCTCAAGGGCGACGCGGCGCAGGGCATGGAGCTGACCTTCGCCACGCTGATGGTCCGCTCGGGCGACGAGCCGGACGCCATGTACGGCCTCGCCGCGCAGAAAGTCCGCCGCTCCGCCGACGGATTGACCTATCAATTCGTCATCCGCCCGCAAGCGAAATTCAGCGACGGCTCGCCGCTCACCGCACACGACGTCGCCTTCTCGCTCGCGATCCTTAGGGAAAAGGGGCATCCGCTCATCAGCCAGTCGCTGCGCGACTTCCTCGGCGCCACGGCCGACGACGACACCAGCGTCACCGTGCGCTTTGCGCCAAAGCGCGCACGCGACGTACCGCTGTTCGTTGCCGGGCTGCCGATCTTTTCGCGCGCTTATTATGCGACGCGGCCGTTCGACGAATCCACGCTCGAAATTCCGCTCGGATCGGGCGCCTATCAGGTCGGCCGCTTCGAGCCGGGACGTTTCATCGCGTACAATCGGGTCAAGGACTGGTGGGGCGCCGATCTTCCGGTGTCCCGCGGCCAAGCCAATTTCGACGTGGTGCGGTTCGAATATTATCGCGATCGCGACGTCGGCTTCGAGGGATTTTCGGCCGGCAGCTACCTGTTCCGGGAAGAGTTCACTTCGCGATTCTGGGCGACCCGCTATAATTTTCCGGCGGCGCGAGACGGCCGCGTCAAACGCGACGAGATTCCCGACGATACGCCATCGGGCGCGCAAGGCTGGTTCATCAACACCCGGCGCCCGCAATTCGCCGATGCCCGGGTACGCGATGCGTTGAATGACGCCTTCGACTTCGAGTGGACAAACAAGACCATCATGTACAATGCCTACCAGCGGACGGTTTCGGTCTTTCAGAACTCCGATCTGATGGCGCAAGGCGCGCCAAGTGCGGCCGAACTCGACCTCTTGGCGCCGTTTCGCGCAAAGCTGTCCGCCGAGGTCTTCGGCAACGCCTATATCCCGCCGGTGTCGGACGGCACCGGCGAAGATCGGCCGCTGTTGCGCAAGGCCGCCGAGGCGCTGCAAGATGCCGGCTGCGTTATTCGCAACGGTAGGCGTCTTCTGCCGAGTGGCGCTCCCATCACGGTTGAATTCCTGATCGACGAACCGTCATTCGAACCGCATCACATGCCGTTCATCAGAAATCTCGGTGTGCTGGGCGTCGATGCTACGCTGCGGATCGTCGACCCGGTGCAATACCGGGCGCGGCTCGACAATTTCGATTTCGATATTACCATCGATCGCTTCAGCTTCTCGGCGACGCCGGGCGATTCACTGCGCTCTTACTTCTCGTCACAGGCGGCGACCCTGAACGGCTCGCATAATCTCGCGGGCATCGCCGACCCCGTGGTCGACGCCCTGATCGAGGCGATTATCGCAGCCAATTCACGCCCAGCGTTGGTGACGGCTTGCCGGGCGCTCGACCGGGTCATCCGCGCCGGCCGTTACTGGATTCCCAACTGGTACAAGGCCTCGCACTGGATCGCCTATTGGGACGTCTTCGGCCGGCCGCCGGCACAGCCCCGCTATTTCCGCGGCATTCCCGACACCTGGTGGTATGATCCGGTAAAAGCAGCGAAAATCCACCTGCCGAGCGGTGCGGATCGCTGATACCCGCACGCCATAATCGTCACAGCGGACGCAATCCGTCGTGTTTCCGTCACGCTTCGATGCGACGTCGCGGCCGCAGGCCGGCCAATAAGAAGGGTGGCGCAGCGCGCGTCAGGGGCTTTAAGATAGCGGCCGTTACGGTGGCGTTTCGATGGAAAAACTAGCCGGGGTTCAATGACTGCCTACATCGTCCGTCGCCTGCTATTCATGATTCCCACCATCTTCGGCATCATGCTGGTGTCGTTCGTCGTGGTGCAATTCGCGCCCGGCGGCCCGGTGGAACACGTCATCGCCCAGCTGCAGGGCACCGACACCGGCGCCACGTCGCGCATTTCCGGGTCGACCAGCGACTTTGCGCGCAGCGCCGCACCGAGCGCGTCCCAGTTCGACGTTACCTCCAAATACCGCGGCGCCCAGGGCCTCGATCCCGCCTTCATCAAGAGCCTGGAAAAGCAGTTCGGCTTCGACAAGCCGGCCTACGAGCGCTTTTTCATCATGCTGTGGAATTACGCGCGGTTCGATTTCGGCAAGAGCTATTTTCGCGACATCAGCGTGCTGCAGCTCATCGAGGAGAAGCTTCCGGTATCGATATCGCTCGGCATCTGGATGACGTTGTTAAGCTATCTGATCTCGATACCGCTGGGCATCCGCAAGGCGGTGCGCGACGGCTCGCAATTCGACGTGTGGACCTCCGGCGTCATCATCATCGGCTATGCTATTCCCGGTTTCCTGTTCGCGATCCTGCTGATCGTCCTGTTTGCCGGCGGCTCGTTCTGGCAAATCTTCCCGCTGCGCGGGCTGACCTCCGAAGGATGGTCGCAGTTTCCCTTGTGGGAGAAGATTCTCGATTATTTCTGGCATCTGGTATTGCCGATCGTGTCGATGGGCCTTGCCGCCTTCGCCACGATGACACTGCTCACCAAGAATTCGTTTCTTGAGGAGCTGCGCAAGCAATACGTTCTCACCGCCCGCGCCAAGGGATGCTCCGAGCGGCAGGTGCTGTACCGGCATATCTTCCGCAATGCCATGCTTCTGGTCATTGCCGGATTCCCGGCCGCGTTCGTGTCGGCGTTTTTTGCCGGATCGCTGTTGATCGAGACCATCTTCTCGCTCGACGGCCTCGGACTGTTGAGCTTCGAAAGCGTACTCAACCGCGACTATCCGGTGGTGTTCGCCAATCTCTATATCTTTGCGCTGGTTGGGCTTGTCGTAAATCTGATCTCCGACCTCACCTATACCTGGATCGATCCGCGTATCGATTTCGAGACGCGGGAGGTGTGAGGTGGACGTCAAGACGCTCCCCCATGGCATCGAGGACGAGATCGAACCGGGAATTCCGCCGGAATTGAAGCCGGATGCCGAGCCGGCCGGCCCGCTCGGCCTGTCCGGCCTGCCGCGGCGCGGTTTCGAATTCTCTCCCCTGAATGCGCGCCGCTGGCGCAATTTCAAGGCCAACCGCCGCGGCTACTGGTCGTTGTGGATCTTTCTCGTTTTGTTTGTGCTCTCGCTGTTTGCCGAGTTCATTGCCAACGACAAGCCTTTGTTCATCCATTTCGACGGCAAGACCTATTTCCCCGTGTTCTTCACTTATCCGGACACCGATTTCGGCGACGACCTCGGCACGGCGGCGGATTACCGCGATCCCCACCTGCAGAAATTCCTCGACGAGCACGACGCCATCGAAATCTGGGCCCCGATCCGTTTCTCCTACAACACCATCAACGACAACCCGCCGTCGGCCTTTCCCTCCAAGCCAACCTGGATGTTGACCACTGCCGACTGCGAATTCGCCGCCAAGAACGGTTACGCCAAGTGCGGTGCGCTGGAATACAACTGGATGGGCACCGACGATCAAGGCCGCGACGTGCTGGCGCGGATGATCTACGGCTTCCGCATTTCGGTGCTTTTCGGCTTGGTGCTGACCATCGTGTCGTCCGTTATTGGCGTCGCCGCCGGCGCGGTCCAGGGCTATTTTGGCGGCTGGACCGACTTGTTGTTTCAACGGTTCATTGAAATCTGGACCTCGGTGCCCGAGCTTTATCTCCTCTTGATCATTTCCTCGGTGCTGGTGCCCGGCTTCTTCGTGCTGCTCGGCATCCTGCTCCTGTTCTCCTGGGTGCGCCTCGTCGGCCTGGTGCGGGCGGAATTCCTAAGGGGCCGCAATTTCGAATATATCCAGGCCGCCCGCGCGCTCGGCGTCTCCAATAAGGTCATCATGTTCCGGCATCTGCTGCCGAACGCCATGGTGGCGACGATGACGTTTCTGCCGTTCATCATGTCGTCGTCGGTGATGACGCTCACGGCGCTCGATTTTCTCGGCTTCGGTCTGCCGCCGGGCTCGCCGTCGCTGGGTGAATTGCTATCGGAAGCCAAAGCCAATGTGCAGGCGCCATGGCTCGGGCTGGGCGGCTTCATCACCGTCGCACTGATGCTGTCGCTTTTGATCTTCATCGGCGAAGCGGTGCGCGACGCCTTCGACCCCCGGAAGACATACGCATGAGTAGTCGCTATATTGAGCCAATCCAGGAGCGGCTCCAATGAATAGGATTTTTCGGGAACACTACCCGGTTGCGCAATTACCGGAAGACTTGCGGCCAAGTGGCGACCCCGATGCTCAAGTTACTGTGACAGTAGAGGTCGAAGAACAACGGCCAGACCGTGTCCCGTCGCTTGCAGAAATTTGGGCCCAGCGACGCCCCCCGTTCCGTGACAAGGAAGAGATAGACGCCGAAATTCGTGGCCAACGAGACGAATGGGATGACTGACGAGCCGATTGCGCCGATTATCTACGTCGATGCCAATCCGTTCATCTACTTCATAGACGGCGACGAGGATGTGGCAGGTCATGTCCGGCCATTCTTTGCATTGCTGGCGGAAGGACCCGGTATCGCCATGACCAGCGAGTTGACGTTGGCAGAAGTCTTGGCGAAGGCCCGGCCCGACGTGCGCCGCAGTTACTTTAATCTCATTGTTTGGAGCAAAGTATTCCAGCTCCAGCCTATCACAAGAAATATTTTAATTGACACTGATGACTATCGACGCGTTACCCAAAAGACAAGACCGGATGGCACAAAGGCCAAAGCGAAGCTTCCTGACGCCATCCATGTTGTAACGGCGGCGCAATCCCGGTGTCGGATGTTTTTATCCGCGGACGATGGCCTCACTGTGCCAGGCGGAATGGAGATTCTAAGGCCGAACGAAGCTGGATTCGCCAAATTGACCCGGGAGCTTGCATGAGCGAAGAGCCTTGTCTTTCGGTCCGCGATCTGTCGATCGCCTTTCGCTCCGGCGGCCGCGACAACCTGGCGGTCGACGGCATTTCATTCGACATCGTCAAGGGCGAGTGCCTGGCGCTGGTCGGCGAATCCGGGTCGGGTAAATCGGCGACGGCGCTGTCGATCCTGCGCTTGCTGCCCTATCCGGCGGCGCATCACCCCTCCGGCAGCATCAGTTTCCACGGCCGCGATCTCTTGAAGCTCTCGGAACGCGAAATGCGGCAGGTGCGGGGCGACGATATCACCATCGTTTTCCAGGAGCCGATGACCTCGCTCAATCCCCTGCACACGATCGAGAAGCAGATCGGCGAGATACTCCTGTTACATCGCGGCCTGACCGGGAAGCCGGCCCGCGAACGGACGATCGAAGTCCTGAGCCAGGTCGGCATTCCCGATCCGGCGACCCGGCTCAAGGCCTATCCGCATCAATTGTCCGGCGGCCAGCGCCAACGCGTGATGATCGCCATGGCGCTTGCCAACGAGCCCGATCTCTTGATCGCCGACGAACCGACGACGGCGCTCGACGTCACCGTGCAGGCGCAAATCATCGCGCTGTTGAAGGACATCCAGGCACGACTGCACATGTCGCTTTTGTTCATCACTCACGACCTCGGCATCGTGCGCAAGATCGCGCAGCGCGTTTGCGTGATGAAGGACGGCAAGATCGTCGAGCACGGCGCCGTCGAGCGGGTGTTCGATTCACCTGAGCATCCTTATACGCGAGCACTGATGGAGGCCGAGCCGCGCCCCGACCCGGCGCCGCCGCAGCCCGACGCGCCGCTGCTGCTAAAGACGGATCAATTGAAAGTCTGGTTCCCAATCACGCGCGGGCTGATGCGAAAGACCATCGGCCACGTCAAAGCCTGCGACGGACTGAGCATCGAACTGCGCAAAGGCGAGACGCTCGGCGTGGTCGGCGAATCCGGGTCCGGCAAATCGACGCTTGGCCGCGCCATCCTGCGTTTGATCTCCTCGGAAGGGCTGATCGCGTTCATGGGCAGCGATCTACAGGGGCTGACGTTCAAGGAAATGCGACCGCACCGCCGCGACATGCAGATCGTGTTCCAGGATCCTTATGGGTCGCTGTCGCCACGCATGTCGATCGCCGACATCATCAAGGAAGGCCTCAAGGTCCATCAACCGGACCTGTCGAACGCCCAGCGCGACGAGCGGGTCATCCAGGTGTTGCGTGACGTTGGGCTCGACCCGGAGATGCGGCACCGCTTTCCGCACGAGTTCTCCGGCGGGCAACGCCAGCGCATCGCGGTGGCCCGCGCGCTCGTCCTGGAGCCGAGCTTCATCGTGCTTGACGAGCCCACCAGCGCGCTCGATATGGTGATCCAGGCGCAGATGGTCGATCTCTTGCGCGATCTGCAGAAGCGGCACAACCTCACTTATCTGTTCATCTCGCACGACCTGCGGGTCGTGGCGGCGCTGGCGAGCCGCCTATTGGTCATGCGCCATGGCCTCGTGGTCGAGGCCGGTGAGGCCGCCGATCTGTTCCGCAACCCCAAGACCGATTACACCCGGGCCCTGTTCGCGGCCGCTTTCAATCTCGACACCGCGCCTGAGGGCGTAGTCGAACAATAAGGCGTCGCCCGCGCGTGCGGCTTCGGTTAGAAATGCAACAATGAGCAAACCGTCGCCGACCCTGCTGTCTGTTGCGTTCGCGGCTGCCGTGATCGCTTTTGGCGGCGGACCAGGTGCCGCGCAGACGCGCGACCGCACGATGCAACTTGTCTCGGAGTTTCCGCTCCGCAACGATGACGGGCAGCCATTGCCCAATCACCGGGTCAGGCTTGCCGGCCCGATCGATAAATTGCCCGGCGTCGTAGTCGCCGCCAATCCGGCGGGCACGACAACGCTGGTCGAATTCTACGATCTGAATTGCCCTTATTGCCGCATCGCGTCGGCCGATATCGCCGACATGGTCGGTGTCGATCCGCAGCTCCGGCTGGTGCTCGTGCCGTTTCCTGTTCTTGGCGCAGCCTCGGTTGCCGCAAGCCGCGTCGAACTGGCGGTCGCCAAGCTCGGCACGCCGCGACAATTCTACGAATTTCATGAAAAAATCTATTCGCAGCGTGGCGTGACGGACGGCTTGCGCGCGCTGGAAGTCGCGCACAGCCTTGGATTTGACGTGCAGGCTTTGACCAAGCTCGGCGACAGCGATGAAATCACCGCGATCATGAAAGCGCACCTGGTGCTCGGCAATTCGCTCGGACTGGCCGCCACGCCGTCCTTCATCATCGACGGCATCGCCGTGCTCGGCTATCCCGGCCGCGATGAGCTGCAGCAAATCGTCGACGCCGCGAGGAATTGCGGTAAAGTCGTCTGCTGAACGACAAACAACACTGCTGGGAGGACGCCAATGCCACGCTTGCACGGCTGGTTATTAGGCTTGTGCGGTATCGCGTTATTGCCGATGGCAGCGCCGGCAAGGGCTGAGACGGTCAAGATCGTCGTGCCGTTTGCCGCAGGCGGTCCAGTCGATCAATTGGCGCGTTTGCTTGCCAGCGAATTGGGTTCGCAGTTGGATGCCAATGTGATTGTCGACGATCGCGGGGGCGCCGGCGGCGCGATCGCCTCGGAATACGTGGCGCACGCCGCGCCGGACGGCACCACCGCGCTGCTCGCCAGCCTGGGATCTCAGGTGCTCAGCCCGATCCTGAAGCCACCGACGGCCTACGATCCGGTCAAATCCTTCGAGCCGGTGATGCTCGTCGGCGTGGTGCCGTCTCTGCTCGTGGTGAACAAGGACCTCGGCGTCGCGTCTTTGCCCCAACTCATCAACAAGGCGAAGACGCAGAAGCTCACCTACGGTTCGGCCGGCCCGGGCACGACAATGAACATCGCTCTCGAGATGCTCAACGCCGCGGCGGGAGTGAAAATCACCCATGTGCCCTATCGCGGCGCGGCGCCGGCGATCAACGACCTCCTTGGCGGACATGTCGACATGCTCAACGCCGATTTGCCGGTCTTGCTACCGCTGGTGCAAGCAGGATCGGTCAAGGCACTTGCATTGTTCGCGACGCAGCGTTCGCCGCTCCTGCCCAATCTGCCGACGACCGCGGAGCTTGGCCTGCCGAGCGTGATCATGGAAAACTGGTACGGCGTGTTTTTGCCGGCTGGAACGCCGCCGCAAATACGCGAGAAGCTCGAACAATCGTTGTTCGCGGTCATCGCAATGCCGGCCATCAAGCAGCGCCTTGCCGGCAATGGCATGCACGGAATGCTCGGCCATGACGCCTTCGCCGCACGGCTGGCGAAGGAGTTCGCCACTTGGCCGGACACCATCAAGAAGCTCAGCATTACCGGCGAATAGCTGCGCGCCCGGCCGAACGGCTTCCGCTGAAATGTGTCTATTTCGCCTTGCCGATGAGCTCGGCGAGCGGCGCACCGGAGGCGATCTTCTCGTCGCGCAGCTTTTCCGCGGCCGCATTGCGCTCTGCCCGTGCGAGAACTTCGGCGGCGCGCTCGCGCGGAACGAAACAGACGCCGGTCTCGTCCGCCAGCACGACATCGCCGGGGTTGACGGTCACACCGCAAACGGTCACCGGCTTATTCACGGCCACCGTTTCGACGCGCCATTTGCCGGTCATCGGGCTGATGCTCTTCGACCACACCGGCAGGCCGATGGCGCGCGAATGCTCGACGTCGCGCGCGCCGCCATCGACGACGGCGCCGATTTCGCCCTGCCGGTGCCCGATCGTCGCCGACATGCCGCCGAGATTGGACACCTGATCGACGCCCTGCACCACCAGGACATCACCGGGCTCGGCGAGATTATGCGCTTCGATCTCGCCAAGACCGGACACGCCGGCCTTGACCTTGTCAGGCACGCTCGCGGCGGCAGCGATGTTGCGCACGGTCAGCGCCCGCCCGACGACACGCGCGCTCGGATCGTTGGGGCGCAGCACCGCCGCCGGCACGGCGCCGACAATGCCGAGCTCGTCCATCACGTCAGAGGTCGTGCCGGTGAGATCGGGCAACGCCCGGAATCCGTCGATGAGTTCGCGTGGCAGCGCCGGCAAATCCAGCATGCCGAAAGCGTCTGGCGACAACTTGCCGAGAGTTTGTTTCGCCATAGTTTTTCTCGCCGTAGCTTGGCTCACCGCAGCGTTCGCTTAAAACCCGAATAGTCGCGCCGGGTTATCGACCAGCATGAGCTGGCGGGTGCGGGCATCGGGCGCGATTTCGGCGATCAGATCGACAAGTTCGCCGTCATTGGGCATGGCGCTGTGGTTCGGATGCGGCCAGTCGGTGCCCCAGACCACGCGTTCCGGCGCATGCGCGGCGAGATCGCGCGGAAACGCGATCGCGTCGGCGTAGGGATATTTCTGCTTGGAGATACGGTCGGTACCGGACAGCTTGACCCAGATATTGCCGCGGTCGAGCAGCCGACGTAGCACCGAGAAGGTTTTGCCCTTGAGCCCTTCGGCAATATCGATGCGCCCGATATGGTCGATTACAACCGGCGCCTCGAGCGAAGTGATGAATTCGTAGAGATCGACCACGCCGTGGCCGCCGGTGTGAATCTGGATATGCCAGCCGTAAGGCGACACCTTTTCGATGATCCGCAGCACGTCTTCCCGCCGCTGCGGCGGGCCGAGGTGGTTGCCGAAAAAGTGCAGCCGCACGCCGCGCACGCCGGCGTCGTCGAGCCGCTCGACTTCGGCGTCCGGCGTGTTCGGATCGAGCAGCGCCGAGCCGCGGTAGCGGCCCTTGCCGGCGGCAAGCAAATCGACCAGCACGGAATTGTCACTGCCGTGGCAGGTCGACTGCACGAAAACGCCGCGCTGGAAGCCGAGGAATTCGTGCAAGCGAAATAAATCCTCCTTAGGGGCGTCGGCCGGGGTAAACGGCCGGTTCGCCGCATAGGGAAATTTGCTGTGCGGTCCGAACACGTGGAAATGCGAGTCGCACGCCAACGGCGGCAGCTGCAGCCGCGGCTTCTTCGGGTTGGGATCGGGCGGCGCGGTGGTCGGGGTGAGGTCGTCTGGACGGATGGCCATGGATTGTTCCGATGCTGAGTTTTTTGCTAGTCGCAACGCGCGGTCATGCCGCCGTCGACGATGATTTCGGTGCCGGTGATGAAGCGCGCTTCGTCAGACGCGAGAAACAGCACGGCATTGGCGGTGTCGCGGCCGTCGCCCATGAAGCCGAGCGGAATGCGTTGGCGACGTGACTCGAGCAGCGCCTCCACGTCGCCGCCGGCCCGCTGTCCAGCGAGGCGGGCTTCGACCATCGGCGTATGCATCTGGCCGGGTATCACCGTGTTCACACGAATGCCATTCTTGGCGTATTGCACGGCGGTGACCCGAGAGAACTGGATGACGGCGGCTTTCGACGAGGCATAGCCGATCTGCGGCGAGCCGGTAAAGCGAATGCCGGACGTCGAGGCGGTGTTGACGATGGCGCCACCGCCGGACTTATCGATCATCACCGGGATGACATGCCGGCAGGCGAGGAACACGCTTTTGAGATTGTAGTCTATCTGGCTGTCGAAGCTTTGTTCCGACATCTCGGCGGCACCGCCGGCCGCCGAGCCGCCGACATTGTTGACCAGGATGTCGATCGCGCCGAACGTCTTGCAGCACGCCGCCACCATGGCGCCCACTTGCCCATCGTCGAGCGCGTCGCACACATGGGTGGCGATCTGACCGTCACTGCCGACGCGGACGACGGTCTCGGTCATGGCCTCGGCGCCCTTGTCGACGGCAAAGACCTTGGCGCCCTCACGGGCAAACAGCACCGCCGCGGCGCGGCCATTGCCCCAACCCGGGCCGACACAACCGGCGCCGACGATCAGCGCAACTTTTCCCTCAACACGTCCGGGCATTGCCAAATCCTCGATCAGTAGGGAAAAGTCCGAACCGTAACGTTCTCGCCGATATCGCTTTGCCGGCTCATTGCTGCAATTTCAACCCGGCTTCCTTGACGACCTTCGCCCATAAGGCAACCTGCGATGCAACAAGGCTGCCGAGCTGTTGTGGCGTGCCGCCGGCGGTCTCGGAGCCGATTTTGGCGAACGCCGCCTGTACCTTCGGCGTCGCCAGCGCCTTATCCACGGCAGCATTAAGTCGTCCGATGATATCCGCGGACGTCCCGGTTTTCACCGACCAGCCGACCCAATCGAAGCTGGTCAAACCGGGATAGCCTGCTTCGGCAAGCGTCGGCACGTCCGGCAGCGCTGCCATGCGCTTAGCCGGCGTGACCGCGAGCGCGCGCAGTTTTCCTTCGTGAATGAAGCCTAACACCGGCGCCACCGCCATGAACTGGTAGGTATTGACGCCTTGCAGCAGGTCCGAAATGGCGCGTGGAAATTCGCTGTAAGGGACGTGGGTGGTATGCACTCCGGTCTGCAGCTTGAACAGTTCGCCGATAATGTGGGCCGGCGTGCCGATCCCGCCGGACGAGAACGTCCCTGTGTCGGGATTGGCCTTGAGATATTGAACCAGTTCCGCGACCGTAGTTGCCGGCACCTTTGGATTCACGACGAGGACGTTGCCGGTCATGGCGAGCTGCGCGACCGGAGCCGTGTCGGTGTTGAGATCGAGGCGGGCATCCGGGACCAGCGATTGCGTTACGGTCAGTGGGAAGCCGACGACGAGGATCGTATAGCCGTCGGCAGGCTGCTTGAGAGCTTCCCGCGCACCCAACAACTGGGCGGCCCCGGGCCGGTTCTCGACAACGAGATTCCAGCCTTCGTTCTCATTGACCGCGTTGGCGACGATGCGGGTAATGATGTCAGGCGGCGTGCTCACCGATGCCGGCACAATGACGCGAATCACCCGCGACGGGTAAGCCTGCGCGTCGGCACGGCAGCTGACCGCAATGGTCCCAAACAATAAAGCGGCGCAAGCGCCGCCGATCAGACGAAAGTGCCGGTTCACTCAATCCTCCCTCGGCATCCCGCCGCATGACGCCAATGTTAGTGGATCGTTGCCACTACTGCCAGCACGTCCGTCCCGCTGCCTTGAACCCAGACGTGTAAGCCCGCAACCAACGACGCGCGCCACCCTAGCGAAACCGTCAGGCCGAGGCCATGAAGATACCGCTTGTGGTCTGCCCTGTTATCGTCGCGGTCATAATCGCGGGATGCATTCGCGTCGGGCTGTACCCGGGCCAATCCAACGCGGCATGGTAACGGCCGGACGCCGCTCACCGCGCGCTTGCTGCCGCGTGGACGCGGCTCTCATGAAGGCGCCACCAGAACACCGCGACGATACCAACGACCACGCCGACGACGAGCACCAGGAGGAGAGCGGAGTTTTCGATCCAGGCGATCGCCGGAATGCCGAGCGCCATGATCAGGCCGAGCAGGCACACCTGCCAGGACAGCACATGGACGCCGGCGGTGAAGGTGCCGAGCGCCAGCAGCGTGAAAATGGCCAGCCCGGCCGCACTGGAACTGAACTCGCGCTGCACGCTGTTGAGCAGCAGCAAATTCATCACGACGATAAAAGCGATCCAATGCAGCACCTGCGTGCCGATCAGCCGAAAACGCTTGCTGTTGTCGTCGGCGGCGTCCCAGCCGGCACCGACGCAAACCAGCGCGATCAACGGCGCCAAAATCTCCCAGTAGCCGGTGATCGGCTTTTTGGAGAAGCTGGTATAGGCGACACCGACCGTGGTGAGAATGAGAACCAGCGCGAACGGCAGCTCACGGATCCAGAAACTGAGGCTCAGCAGATGACGGTACGGCTTCTGCGCGGTGACCGAGGGAACAGCTAGATGCGGCTCTTCCGTGCTCATCGCCCCTGCTCCGCTGTGCCCGCGTTCCAACTGGCGGCCAGATAAGATTCGTCAACGAATTTTTTACGGTCGTAGCTCGCCTTCGAATCGATCATGCCAGCCGCTTTCACATTGTCGAAAACCCGGCGCAGGCTCGCGTCGGTCAGCGACAAATTCTTCGGCATGATATCCATCCGCGCGGTATCGTCGATCGCGCGCCGCGCCAAGGCGGGCGTGGTGCGCAATTCGGCCGCGCCGATCGCGGCGGCTTCGTCGGGATGCGCAAACATGTAAGCGGTTCCGGCGCCGAGCGCCCGCAGATAAGCGACCACAACCGGTCGGTTGGCGCGCGCCCAATTTTCGTCGACGATCACGGCACTGAATTGATAATCCGGCACGATGTCGGCGACCGGCCCCAGATTGCTAAAGCCTTGCGCATCGGCTTCGTAGCTCAGCGGATAAGGCTGCATGCCGGCGTCGATCTTGCGTTCCTTAAGGAGCCGCATGCGGGTCGGCGAACCGCCGACCGCTTCGATTTTGATATCGCCGGCGTTCAAGCCGGCCTTTTTGGCGATATCGGGTACGAAGAAGGTGGTGCCTTCGTGCATGGACACCACGCCCATCAGTTTGCCTTTGAGATCGGCCAGCGTCTTGATTTCGGGCTGGGCGATGATGAAGTGGGGCGGCCGTTGGGAATTTCCGGCAATGATCCGGAAGACCCCGCCTTTATAGGCGTCGGCGATGACGCTCTCGGTCGAGGCGACAGCGATCTGCTGCGCGTTGGCGTGCAAATCCTGAAAAATCTGATCGGAACCATCGTAGACTTTCATCGTCACGTCGAGGCCCGCGGCTTTGAAAAAGCCCTGCTTCTGGGCAACCCATGCCGGCAGATAGAAGACGGTTCGCGACACCACCGCCATGTTGAGTGCGGTTTCTGCGCGCGCGACCGACGGCGCCGCCGCCAAAGCGATGGCGGCCGCGGCAACAATCACATGATCCGAAACAGTCAACCGCACCGATGCCTCCCCCTTTGCGTTTTCCGGACCAGTTTCGGCGAATATTTGCTACGGCGCAATGCGGCGCACGCCGGTGACTTCACTGCCGGCGGCCCGGATGCGGGCGACGGCGCCGGCGATCGGCTCGATCGCAACCGTCATGTGAAAAGCATTGGCATGCAGAAAATTCGTCCCATCGCGAACGATGGCGACATGGCCTTTCCAGAACACCAGGTCGCCGCGTCGGACGCTGGAAAGATCGAGAGCGACTGCCGATCCCAGCGCCTGTTCCTGCATATCGCTGTCGCGCGGACAGGCAACGCCGCAGGCGGAAAGCGCGATCTGCACAAGCCCCGAGCAGTCCAGCCCAAGTGCGGTCTTGCCGCCCCACAGATAGGGCGCGCCGACAAAGCGCTCGGCGACGGCGACAAAGTCGGTGTCGTTGTCGCCCATAGGCGCCAGATGCGGCAGCGGCACATAGGCGCCGGCGGCGGTGACCGCCATGCGGTCTTCGCTCTTCACCACCGCAAGCCTGGCGCCGAACGGCAGCGCCTCGAGCGGCGGCAATTTGATCGACGGTCCGGGAAACGCGAAGCTGCGCAGCGCCACGACCTTATGCGTCGGCGACGCGCCGGGCGGCCCGAGCGCGCTTTGCGGCAGCCAGCCGACGTAATTGTCCGAGGCGAGCTGGCCCCAGGCCCAGCCTTCCTCGTTGCTGTCATAGACCGTCACCCGCTCGCCCATGAGCGCTTCGGTATCGAGCGGCGCGTCAGGCCGCGGCGTCTGCCGCAGCGGCGCCTGCGGCGCGGTAACCTCGCAGATGTCGCCCTCGACGTAACGCGAAGCGGCGACCTTGCCCTCGAGCGATTTCGCCGCGAGATCGGCGCGGGCCGGCGTGATGCGCGGATCGAAACCGGCCATCACCCTCCTCCGCTCATTCCCGCGAAAGCGGGAATCCACGCCGGCCATAACGATGGCGCGGCTGGCACGATGGGTCCCCCCTTTCGCGGGGACGAGCGGTCAGTACAAGCCGAAGCGGGCATCATCGATTTGGATCACCCGTAGCGCGCCGCCAGCATGGCGTAGAGCGCGCGCGCCGACTGCAACTCGCCGCCTTCCGGCCGGCCGGGCTTCGCCGCGGCAGTCCAGGCGAACAGATCGATATGCAGCCAGGACTTTGCCGTCACGAAGCGGCGCATGAACAGTGCGGCGGTAATGGCGCCGGCTTGGCCGCCGCCGACATTATTGGTGTCGGCCACCTTGGATTCGAGCATCGCCTCGTAAGGCCGCCACAGCGGCAGCCGCCACAGCGGATCGTTCTCGGCCATGCCATGGCGCACGAGGTCGCCCGCCAGCGTATCGTCGTCGGTGAAGAAGGCCGGCAGGTCGGGCCCGAGCGCGACGCGCGCAGCGCCGGTCAGCGTCGCAAAGTCGGCGATCAGATCGGGCTTGTCCTCGTCCGCCAGCGCCAGCGCGTCGGCCAGCACCAGGCGGCCCTCGGCGTCGGTATTGCCGATCTCGACGGTGATGCCCTTGCGCGAGGTGTAGATGTCGCGCGGCCGGAAGCTCGATCCGGCGATCGAATTCTCCACCGCGGGAATGAGCACGCGCAGCCGCACTTTTAAGCCCCGCGCCATGATCATGCTGGCGAGCGCCAATGCGGTCGCAGCGCCGCCCATGTCCTTCTTCATGTTGAGCATGCCGGTGTCGGGCTTGATGTCGAGACCGCCAGTGTCGAAGCACACGCCCTTGCCGACCAGCGTCACCTTCGGATGGCCGGCGTCGCCCCAGACCATATCGATCAGCCGCGGCGCGCCAACTGCAGCGCGGCCGACGGCGTGAATCAGCGGAAAATTCTTTTCCAGAAGCTCGTCGCCGACGATCGCATTGATGGTGGCGGAATGGCGCGCGGCGAGCTTGCGCGCGGCCTGCTCAAGCTGCGCCGGGCCGAGATCGTTGGCCGGCGTGTTGATGAGATCGCGGGCGAGCGTCACCGCTTCGACGGTATGGTTGAGTTCGTCGCGGTCGAGGTTTTGCGGCAGATCGAGCTTGATCGCGCGCGCGTCGGCCTTGCGGTAGCGGGTGAAACGGTAGAGGCCGAGCGCGATGGCAAGCGCGCCGAGCCGCGCATCGTGCGGGTCGTTGGCGAAGCGGTAGACGCCGTCGGGCAAAAGCTGCGCCAGCCGGCCGGGCAGGAAGCGGTCCGGCGTGTCGTCGGCGGCTTCTAGGCCGAATAGCACACCGCCGAGCGCCGGCTTGCCGTTGGCGTTGCCCGGCAATAGCAGGTGGCGGCCGGCCCTCGGCTCGAAGCCGGCGGCGTCGGCAAAGGTGCGCAGGTCCGGGCCGAGAACTTTGCGTACGTCCGGATAAGTCGCCGCGCTGACAAACCAGATCGGGATTGCACCGGCCGCGCCTTGGGTGACGAAGATAGGCTCGCTCATGCCTCACTCGCTTCTGTTCGCGGAGGTGCTAGCACATTTCCCCCTCCGCCGCTCTCTCGGAGGCCGGGCAATTCTTCCTCGTTCTCGCGACGCGACTTTGCGTCCGAGCTATGCTTCACGCTTTAAGAAAGCCCGTCCATGTCCTCCCTTGCAAAAGGGAGGGGAGCGCCGTTCGGCGCGTCCACTGGAAACCGCTCCCGCCGCAGAAGGACAAAAGCCTGCTGCGGACGCGGCGAGCACCATCGCTTCTGTCCCGCACAATGCGGGATCAAAACGGCGGCGCCCTCGCCTTACGGCGCTCCACCGCGATCATGCGCCGAGAGTGTTACCCCTCGACTCGGCCCCGGGCCGCGCTTCCTGGAATCGCCGGGTGCAAACGGGAGGACCCTCCCCGGCGCCAGTGCAGCGAGCACCTCGCAGTCCGGTCAAGTGCCGGACGGGACGATGCCCAGAGCCGCCCAGAACCAGGATGACTATTCCTGGCCCCGGGAACCGCCCCCGCCCCATCAGCCGGCGTCACCGGTTGACGTCCCTGACCAGGCGGGATGTTCGGGCAAGTAGCGACCATAACAGCGCGTGTCAATGAAGCGGGGACATACGTCACATCACGTCTCCGTGATAAGGACGCCGGTCTCGCGACGCCTTGCGGGCCGGCTCGACGGCGGTAGCCTGGACGAAGCGCCAGCGAAATCCGGGAATGAGGCGCGAGGACGATTATCCGCCAGTCGACGAAGGTGCGGCAACAGGCTGTTCCAGCATACGAAAAGCCGCGGGGGTGCCTCAAACGTATGTTGAGGGGAACGCTGCCTTCCGAATGTTGGTTCTCTATATTACATTCTGGGAAGAGATCGGTTGATGAATCGATTTCACCGTCAGGCAGGGGTGGAGATATGCTCACTCTCACAGTCAACGGACAATCGCGCCAAGTCGATGCACCGGAGGACATGCCGCTTCTGTGGGTGCTGCGCGACCATCTCAATTTGGTCGGTACTAAATATGGCTGCGGCATCGCCCAATGCGGCGTTTGCACTGTGCATGTGGGTGGCAAGCCGGTGCGATCGTGCCAACTTGCCGTTGGCGACGTAGGCACGCGCGCCGTCGTCACCATTGAAGGAATTGGCAATACGCCCAACGGCGCCAAGGTCCAACAGGCCTGGATAGAAGGTGCGGTGCCGCAATGCGGCTATTGCCAAGCCGGCCAGATCATGTCGGCCACGGCGCTGCTGGACAGTAATCCCCATCCCGACGATTCGGACATTGACGCGGCCATGGCAGGCAATCTCTGCCGTTGTGGAACTTACATTCGCGTTCGCCGGGCGATCAAGGACGCCGCCGTAAAATCGGCCTGAACATGAAAAAAATCATCGGCGTTATTGGCGCGGGCATATTCGTCGTTGCGCTTGGTTTCGCGGGCTGGACGCTGCTTGGCCGTGATCCCATGTCTTTCGCCGGCGGCTCGACCGTGGCGCTGGAAGAGTACCAGGGCGGCGCTATCGCCGGCGTTCCGAGCCAGCTTGCCAATGCCGATCCGGTGAAGCGCGGCGAATATCTGACCCATGCGGCGGATTGCCAAGCCTGTCATACAGCACCTAACGGCGCACCCTTCGCAGGCGGCTTTGCGTTCAACATGCCATTCGGCACGATCTATTCCACCAACATCACACCGGACAAACAAACAGGCATCGGCAACTATACCGACGCCCAATTTCTGGCGGCCGTGCACAGGGGCATTCGCGCCGATGGCGAGAAGCTTTATCCCGCTATGCCTTACACATCCTATTCCCTAATGACGGACGACGACGCGCTGGCCATCAAGGCTTATCTCTTCACGCTGGCGCCGGTACATGCCGCGGCCAAGCAAAACCGGCTTTCCTGGCCTTTCAATCAGCGCGGCCTGCTTACGGTCTGGAACGTGATGTTCAATCCCGATGAACGCTTTCGCCCCAACACCGGCCAGAGCCAGCAGTGGAATCGAGGCGCTTATCTTGCTGAGGCGATGGGCCATTGCGGCGAGTGCCATACACCACGCAACCTCGCCTATGCGCTCGATAATCACCGGAAATTTTCGGGCGCTCTCACCGCAGGTTGGCGCGCCTATAACATCACCGCCGACAAGGATTCCGGCATCGGCGATTGGAGCGATGAGGACGTCTATCTCTATCTTTCCACCGGCCATGCCAACGGCCATGGCGGCGCGGCGGGCCCGATGGGCGAAGCCGCCGACGACAGCCTCAGCTATTTGTTGCCGGATGACGTGCACGCCCTAGTGACTTATTTGCGCAGCATACCGGCCCATGCGAGCGATCTGCCACGCACCATCACGACGCCTGCGCCGGCTTCGTACAAGGAAGGTCCGGCGGCGAGATTCGATTTGCGCGGCGAAGAGATTTTCGCCGGCGCTTGCGCCAGCTGCCATGACTGGACCGGCGTTAGTCAGGTCAATGGTTATGCCACCCTGACAGGTGTGCGCGCGGTCAACGATCCCAGCGCCACCAATGTGGCGCAGACGGTCATTAATGGCGTCAACCGCAAGACGGCCGAAGGCAAGATATTCATGCCAGCTTTCGGCGAGGGCTATTCCGACGACGACATAGCGGCCGTGGCCAATTACGTCACCGCTCGTTTTGGCGCCAAAGGCGCGCAGCTAACAGGAGGGGATGTGGCCAATCTGCGAAAGCAGACGCGCCAGCCCAAGGCCCAGGAGACACCCAATGGCTGACATCTCGTCCAACTTTGCCCGATCCGATGCTTATTTCTCAGCGCTGATGCGTGAGGTCCGCTCCATACCGGCGGCCAATGCTGCGTTGACGATGGGACGGCGCACCTTCTTCAAACTGGCCAGCGCCGGCGCCGCGGGGTTGGTGCTGGGCTTCCAGCTCGGAGACCAAGCGTTCGCGGCCGAGACCGCGGACGGAAAAGACCAAGTGATGAACGCTTTCATCCGCATCGCTCCGGACAACACGATCACCATCTATTCCAAAGCTCCGGAAATCGGTCAGGGGATAAAGACCTCCTTCGGCGTGATCATTGCCGAGGAGCTCGACGCCGACTGGAATCACGTCGTGATGCAGCAGGCTGACATCAATCCCAAAGTCTATGGCTACCAGGGCTCGGGAGGCTCGACCTCCATCCCGCGCGCCTGGGACCAGCTGCGTCAAGCGGGCGCCAGTGCCAAGGCGATGCTGATCGCTGCTGCCGCCCAGGAGTGGGGGGTGGATCCGTCGGAGGTTATGGCTCGGGACTCAGCCCTGACCCATGTCGCCAGCAGCAAGTCCGCGACCTATGGGTCGTTGGCCGCCGCCGCGGCGAAAATGCCGGTGCCCGATCCCAAGAGCCTGAAGCTGAAGACCCGCGCCGAATACCGGCTGATAGGCAAGCGCTTTCGCGGCGTCGACGATGCCAAGGTCGTCAGCGGCCAGCCGCTGTTCGGCATCGATATCCAACTTCCCGGCATGGTCTATGCCAACTACACAAAATGTCCGGCAGCGGGCGGCAAGGTCAGGTCCTTCAATGTGGATGAGATCAAGGCTCAGCGCGGCGTGCTCGACACCTTTGCCCTGGATGGCACAGGCGTTCCCGTCGAAGTCATGCCGGGCGTGGCCATTATCGCCAAGGATACGTGGAGCGCTTTCCAGGCCAAGGACAAGCTTAAGGTGGATTGGGACCTCAGCGAGGCGTCGCGGGATTCCGTCTCGCAATTCTCGGCCCGGGCCAAGAAAGTAGCGACCGAGTTTCCGCAAAAGTCCGACGAGAATGTCGGTGACGTGGACAAGTCGTTCGCCAATGCCACCAAGACCGTGGAGGCCTACTACGAATATCCTTTTGCCGCCCATGTGCCGCTGGAACCCATGAACACCACGGCGCACTGGCATGACGGAGTGATGGAGATGTGGGTGCCTACCCAGCAGCCTGATCGCGGCTTGCCGCTGGTCGCGAAGGTAGCCGGCATACCCGCGGAAAAAACCGTCATGCATCAGACCCGCGTTGGCGGCGGTTTCGGACGGCGCTTGGTCAATGACTACACCTGCGAAGCCGCGGCTATCGCGCAGAAGGTCAATGGCCCGGTCAAATTACAATGGACTCGGGAAGACGATTTCAGCCACGATTTCTACCGTCCCGCCGGCTATCATCAGTTCAAGGGCGCGATCGACAAGGATGGCAGGCTCGACGCCTGGCAGGAACACTTTATTACCTTCACCGCCGACGGCAAAAAGGAAGCCACCGGCGCCAACCTCACCGACAATCTGAAATACTCGATCAAGGCGCCTAACCTGCGCCGCGCCAAGACGATGTTCCCGCTAAAAATTCCCACCGGCGCCTGGCGCGCGCCGGGCGACAACGCCCAGGTTTTCGCCGCGCAAAGCTTCATGCATGAACTGTCGCTCGCTTCCGGCCGCGACCACGTCGCGTTTCTGATCGATGCCGTGAACCGCGACGTGCCCGAGCTGGCGCCCAAGGACAAGAGCGTCAACTTCAGCCCCAAGCGGGTCACCGACGTGATCAAGCTGTGCGCCGAGAAGGCGGGCTGGGGCAAGACACTGCCAAACGGCAGCGGTCTCGGCTTGGCTTGGTGCTACTCTCACGCCGGCCATGTGGCGCAGGCGGTCGAGCTCAGCGTGGACGCCAACAAGCGGATCAAGATCGATCGCATCGTCGTCGTGCTCGATGTCGGACCCATCATCGACATGGCCGGCTCCGAGGCCCAGGCGCAAGGCGCCTCCACCGACGCTCTCTCCACCGCCATCGGGCTCAAGATCAACATCGAGAACGGCCGCATTCAGGAGCCGAACTACAATGCCTATCCGATTTTGCGCCTGCCTTTCGCACCAATGACCATTGATGC
>JBARER010000087.1:0-10073 GCA_049796395.1 Xanthobacteraceae bacterium | reverse complement strand
ATTCTAAATGAAGCGCCGCTGTCTCATCGGCCGGGACTGCCACGAGCCATGCCCATGGACGCCATCACGCGACCGCCGAAAACCAAAAGGCCAAGCGGCCGCCGCATTGTAAAAGGCTCAAACCGTTCCCGGAACGCCACGGCGCTCGACATGCTCGCGGCTCAGGCGGAGACGGCGGCGCGCATGTTGAAGCTGCTCGGCAACGAGAACCGGCTGCTCATCCTGTGCTCGCTGATCATGCAGGGCGAGATGAAAGTCGGCGATCTCGTCAAAGCAGTCGGGCTGAGCCAATCCGCGCTTTCACAGCACCTGGCGCTGATGCGGGCGGACGATCTTGTCGCATTTCGCCGCGAGTCGCAGACGTTGTACTACCGTGTCAGCGATCCACGCGCGGCGCGGATCATCAAGCTGCTCAAAGATATCTATTGCGGTAACCACTCGTGAGAGCCGCGCAAGTAGCACTCGGTGGCCTCGTCGGACTGCTCTGCGCCGCTGCCATGGCGCAGCAGACACTGCCTTATGCGCCGCTTACGCGGCCGCTGATCATCGAACAGGTTCCCGACGCGCCGGTCTATTACAGCCTGGGCAATCCCGGCGTGCCCGATCACGACAATGAGGGCAATACGTCCAACGCGGGTTTCGTCGTCACCCAAGACGGTGTGGTTGTCTTTGACGCCCTCGGCACTCCCAGCCTCGGCTGGAATCTGCTCCAGGCGATCCGCAAAGTCACGGGCGCGCCGGTGCGCTACAACGTCGTCAGCCATTATCACGCCGATCACATCTACGGCCTGCAGGCTTTCAAGGACCATACCTCGAGCATCATCGTCGCGCAGGAACGCGCCAGCGAATATCGCGAGGACGAGGAAACGTCCGGCGAGCGTGCCGATCAAAGGCTGGATCAGCGCCGTCAGGCCCTGGCGCCCTGGGTCGACGAGAATACCCGTGTCGTATCGCCCGATCTCACGTTCAAGGACCGAGCGACGCTGTTTCTCGGCGGCAAGCGCTTCGAGCTCATCTATGCCGGACCGGCTCACTCAGCGAGCGACTCGATGATGATGGTCGGACCCGACCGCGTGCTGTTCGCGGGGGATGTCGTACAGAACGGCCGTATTCCGTTCATGAACGCCGAGGACGTCGATACCGCGAATTGGCTTCGTAGCCTCAAGACGGTGCAGGCTCTCAATCCGCGATTCATCATTCCCGGTCACGGACAGCCCTCGACCGACGCCAAGGACGCGATCGCGTTTACGCGCGACTATATTACTTATGTGCGTTCGGCCATGGGCAAGGCCGCTGCAAATTGGCAAGACTTCGACGCCGCCTATAGCGGCACCGACTGGTCCAAGTACCGGAACATGCCGGCGTTTGCCGCGAATAATCGAGGCAATGCCTATCGCATTTTTCTGGAAATGGAGCACGCGGAATTTAAAGACCAGAACCAGTGAACGTCAATCTTATCGGCCGCAGATGATCACTCTGGCGCGTTCGCCGCTGAGGTGCTTGGGATTGCCGGCGGGGTTGACTGGGCCGAATTGCGAACCGGACGGCTCCTTCTGATGATCAAGCGCCGGCGGATCGGTTGTGCCGATTGTATTTGCGGCATCCATTGATAGGCCGGCTGCGTCGCCGTGAAGCTCGGTGCCGGGGCAACAGCCCGCGTTCGCGGGACGCGACGCGCGATCAGCGGCCGGTGCCGCACGGTCGTACGCTTCCTTGCAACGGCGGCCGGGGCGTGTTGTGGCGCGAGCTTCAAATCCCGTGCGGGCCTTGACGGTGCCCCTGCTGCGTCCCGTGCCGCGGAAGACGCCGCGGGCGTCCGGTCCGCCAGATTGTCCGCAGGCTTGGTCTCGGCAGGCTTGGTCTCGGCAGGCTTGGTCTCGGCGGGTTTGCTGCCGGCAGGTTTAATGTCGGCATTGTCGGCAGGCGTCCCGTCGCCAGGTTTGTTGTCGGGGGTCCTGCTGTCAGCGGTTTTGGGCTGCGGATTTTGTTGACTGCTCAATGCACTGTCTTGTCCGGTCGTTGAGCCGGTAGCGGCCGGGGTTGCCGGTTCAGCAACAGTATCGGACGCCGCCGGCGAAGCTACCGCTTGAGGCGTGCTCGCAACGTCCGGCGGCGATTGAGGCGCATTGGTTGCCGTAGCGGGCACTGCCGCCGGCTCGCGCTGCTGCGTCGGCGCGGCGGTCGCGCCGGGCGTTGCGACCGCGCGATCGAAGGTCTGATGGTTGATGTCTGTGCCGGCCGCGCGCGGCGCCGGCTGGGCCGGGAAGCGAATCTCAAACGTCGCCGGCGAGTCCATGACGGTGGCCGCACCGCTCAGACCCAGTTGCAAAGGAGTACCGGCATTCGATTCGCGCAAAAAGGAATCGTGGCTGACACGGAATTCAGCGAACAGACCCAAAGCGCAGCTAATGCCCATGATCGAGGCCAGCACCGCCACGATCATCAGACGTACATTCGGAAACATTCGACCTCGCCGCAGGTCCTACGCGATCTGCCAATCACAACGGCCTGTCGGCCTTAACGCCATGCCCGCGATCATAATGACCGCGAATATGGTCGCGAGATCGTCATCGGTTTAAAGCTGGTCTCGCCCCGGGATTCCAGCCCCTGCGAAGCTAACTGAGTCGTCGAACAAGCAACATAGCAAAAATGAATCCGCCGAAATCTGATCTCTGCCGCCGCGAAGTCGTTGCCTGGCTTGCCGGGCGGGATTCCCGTCCGCTTTCCGGCTGGGTCCGCCATGCATGTCGCTGCGGTCATAATCCGCACGTTTCCCCAGTGTTTTTGCTCTGGCGTTGGCCGGATTACGGCAAGCGCGCCCCAGAATCATCCAGGGCGGATCATACCGGCGCCCCAATGCCTGTTGACTATCGGCATTCAAGTTCGCGCAGCATCGCGTATCGCAATTAAACGCGTTCGGCTTCAAGCGCGGCAGGGGTGGAGTCAGACGTTGCGGAGCTGCTGCGCGATTGTGTGTGTTGCGTAACGCGCAGGTCCGCCGCTCGGGGTTTGTCATGGGGGGAGGCTGGCAGCGGCCGGTCCGGCCATTTCAGGTTCGTTGCGTATTGGCCGCTGGTTCGACGCCTGCATCGATTTCCCAAAAATTCCATATCACCGAGTGCGCCGGTCAGCGACGCCTGCCGGACCGACTCAATCTTGTCGCGCCCGGCGAACGTCTGAACACCCACGCGGCGGTATCACGCGTGCGCGGCGCCGCTTATTCCGTGAAAGCCTGCGATCGGCTCGCCGCAACCGATCGTCTGCAGCGTGCCGCAAGCTTTGCCGCATTCGATGCTACGCACGGAGGTTATCCGCCATCGTTTTGTAATCGTCGGAGCTTGAAAGCAATGGGAGGCGATCATGAGTTCTCCGATCCATCAGCCTGAAGATTTGGATGCATCATTAAGATACGCGCCGCGTTGGGCGCGCGACCGCATATCGCTTGCGGGACGGCCTCTGCCGGCGCTGCGGCCGCTGCGGCGAGCGAGGCCGGAGTTCAGCGGCGACCGGGCCATGGTGGATTTGCAGCGCCAGTTGATGCTCGATCCCGAGACTATCCCCGAACCGGCCGTCGACGACGCGCGGACTCTCAAGCCGATCGTGCTGCGGCTGGCTGGCGTGATGGGACTGGCGGCGCTGATTGCTTGGGTCGTCGTATCGCTGCCTAACGTCAAGAAGATCGCCGAGATCGTGCCGCTCGACGTCAAGACGCCGGCGATGACCAGTACTCCCGTCAAGCCGGTGCAGGCGCAAATGCAAGACGCCGCGTCACAGTCGAGCCAGGCGGAATCGGCGCCGCCGAATTGGGCGCCGCAATCGGCTGAGAGCGAGGTGGCAATCAACGAGACGCCGCCGGCAACGGCTATGCCGCAGGCGGCCACGGCCACGCCGATCACCGCGGTCGTGCCGTCGATCGCTGTTGCTATGCCGCCCGCAACGATGCCGCCTCAGCCGCCGGCCACACCGGAAATATCGCCGGCTGTAACAACAGCGTCGGTCGATGCCGTGACGCCAACACCACAGATCGACGACACGGAGATTGCCGAGATGATCAAGCGCGGCAAGGCGCTCTTGGTCAGCGGCGACATCGCGTCGGCGCGGCTTTTGTTGCGCCGCGCAGCCGATGCCGGCAATGCGGAAGCAGCCCTCGAGCTCGGCGCGACATTCGACCCACTCATCATCCGGCAGCTTGGCGCGGTCGGCATGGCGCCGGATCCTGTACAAGCGAAGCAATGGTATCAACGCGCGGCCGACCTCGGCTCGGCATCCGCCGTGGGTCAGCTCGCCAAACTGGAGCAGGCGCGGTAACGACACGGGCGGCGGTCGGTCTGCGCCGCGCCAAGCAAAGCCGCGCGGTCGGCGGCTCCGCAAGCGATCGGCGGTCCCGGCGCCGGCAAATCATTGTATTGTAAGGCCCGTGTTGCGGGCTCTCGCCTCCGGCGCTCGGGGAGCGAAATGCCCAGCAGAAAAAGGGCTATTCCCTCGTGGCTAGCTACGTCCTCGCCCTCGACCAAGGCACGACGTCGACGCGCGCAATATTGTTCCGGGCCGACACCTCGATCGCCGCGGTCGCGCAGCAGGAATTTCCGCAGCATTTTCCGGCCGACGGCGCGGTCGAGCATGAGCCCGAGGATCTGTGGGCAACGACCGTAGCGTCGTGTCAAAGCGCGATGCGCCAGGCCGGTACCGCCGCCCGCGACATCGCCGCCATCGGCATCGCCAATCAGCGCGAAACGACGCTGCTGTGGGAGCGCGCGACCGGCCGTGCGGTCCATCGCGCGATCGTCTGGCAGGATCGGCGCACGGCGGATTTGTGCGCCCGGCTCAAGGCCGGCGGCTATGAAAGCCTGTTCGCGGCGAAAACCGGGCTGCTGCTCGATCCGTATTTTTCCGGCACCAAGCTCGCCTGGCTCCTGGCAAACGTCCCCGGTGCCGCCGATCAAGCCGCGCGCGGCGAACTCGCGTTCGGCACCGTCGACAGCTATTTGCTGTGGCGGCTCACTGGCGGAAAAGTCCACGCCACCGACGCGACCAATGCCTCGCGCACCTTGTTGTTCGATATTCACCGCGGGCGTTGGGACGACGAGCTTCTGCAAATTTTGGGCGTGCCTAAATCCGTTCTGCCGGCGGTATTGGACTCTTCCGCGGCATTTGGCGTGACCGATCCGGATCTGTTCGGTGGCGCAATTCCCGTCCGCGGCATCGCCGGCGATCAGCAGTCGGCGGCGATCGGTCAGGCTTGCTTCGCGCCGGGGATGCTGAAGGCGACTTACGGCACTGGCTGCTTTGCCCTGCTCAATACCGGCGCGACACCGGTCGCATCGCAGCACCAACTCCTCACGACGATCGCCTATCAGCTCGAGGGCAAACGCAGCTATGCGTTGGAAGGCTCGATTTTCGTCGCCGGTGCGGCGGTGCAATGGCTGCGCGACGGCTTGCACCTCGTGCAGAGCGCCGCCGAAACCGGCGATCTGGCGGCCGCCGCCGATCCGACGCAGGAGGTTATTCTTGTGCCGGCGTTCGTCGGGCTTGGCGCGCCTTACTGGCGGCCGGATGTGCGCGGCGCCTTGTTCGGCCTGACGCGCGCGACCGGTCCGCGCGAACTGGCGCGGGCGGCATTGGAAAGCGTCTGCTTCCAAACTGCCGATCTCCTTGCCGCCATGAAGGCCGATTGGCGCACGGCCGACAACGCGCTGAAGACCTTGCGCGTCGACGGCGGCATGGTGAACTCGGATTGGTGCATGCAGCGACTGGCCGATCTCACCGGCAGCACCGTCGACCGGCCGCAAATCAGGGAAACCACCGCCCTTGGCGCGGCGTATCTCGCCGGCCTGCACGCTGGGTTTTTTCCCGAACCGGATCGCTTCATGGAGTGCTGGCAATTGGAGCGGCGATTTCAGCCACAAATGTCAGCCGACTTGCGCGCGAGGAAATTGACCGTGTGGCAAGTCGCCGTTCGCCGGCTGTTGACGTAGTCATTACATATTTTGACACTTTGCCGATCGAAGCGCGCAAATCATTGATCTGCCGCGCAAAGAACGCCCGGAACCCGGTTCACCGCCAATGCGTTAATTCGGACTCGGTGGGACGTGTGTCATTTTCCAGGGACGTGATTAAATGTGCGGCATTTGCGGCGAGGTTACTTTTAACGGCGCGGCAGCAGGCGGCTCGCTTGCAGCGATGACGCAAAAAATGTGGCCGCGCGGCCCGGATGCCGGCGGCACGTTTTCGCAAAATAGCGTGGCATTCGGTCACCGCCGGCTGAGCATCATCGATCTCGGCGCCGCGTCGCAGCAACCGATGATCGACCCGGAACTCGGCCTCGCCATTGTCTTCAACGGCTGCATCTACAATTACCGCGACCTGCGCAACGAACTGTCCGCCAAGGGCTATCGGTTTTTCTCGCAGGGCGATACCGAAGTCATCCTCAAGGCCTATGCCGAATGGGGACCGCGCTGCGTCGAACGGTTTCACGGCATGTTTGCATTCGCCGTGTGGGAGCGCGATTCCGGCCGGCTCGTTTTGGCGCGCGATCGGCTCGGCATCAAGCCGCTCTACTATACTGAAGGACACGGCCGCTTCCGCTTCGCGTCGACGCTGCCCGCATTGCTCGCGGCCGGTGGCGTCGACACGACGATCGATCCTGCCGCGCTTCATCACTATCTTAGCTGGCACGCCGTGGTGCCGGCGCCGATGACCATCATCAAGGGCGTGCGCAAGCTCCCACCAGCGACGATCTGCACGATCGAAGCCGACGGGCGCCGCCATGAGGATGTCTACTGGCAGCTCGAAGTCGGACCGCGGTCGGCGGATGGCGGCAGGACCGAAGCGGATTGGCGCGAGGAAGTTCAGGCCGTGCTCGGCAAGGCGGTAGATCGCCGCCGCGTCGCCGATGTACCGGTGGGCGTATTGCTGTCCGGCGGTCTCGACAGTTCGCTTCTGGTCGCGCTGCTGGCCAAGCTCGGCCAGACGGATATTAAGACGTTCTCCGTGGGCTTCGAAACCATCGGCGACGTCGAGGGCGATGAATTTCACTATTCCGATTTGATCGCAGATCAATTTGCCACCGATCATCACCGCATTCGGGTCGACGGCGCGCGCGCTATCCATGCGCTGCCCGGCATGGTGGCGGCGATGTCGGAGCCGATGATGAGCCACGATGCCATCGGATTTTATCTGTTGTCTCAGGAAGTCGCGAAATATGTGAAAGTGGCGCAGAGCGGTCAGGGCGCCGACGAGATTTTCGGCGGCTATCATTGGTACCCGGTATTGATGCGCTCGAACGACGCTACCGAGGATTACGCCCGTGTCTATTTCGATCGCGATCACGCCGAGATGGCGGAGTTGGTCGCTCCGGACCTGATGAACGGCGATTACAGCCGCGCTTTCGTCGATTCGTTCTTCCGCAACTGCCGCAGTGCCAGCCCGATCGATAAAACACTGCAACTCGACGCCCAGATCATGATGGTCGACGACCCGGTCAAGCGGGTCGACAATATGGCGATGGCCTCGGGCTTGGAGACTCGGGTGCCGTTTCTCGATCACGAAGCGGTCGAACTGGCGGCGCGCATCCCGGCCGAGCTCAAGGTTGCCGGCGGCGGCAAGTACATTCTCAAGGAAGCTTCGCGCGGCCTGGTGCCCGACGCGGTTATCGACCGGCCGAAGGGCTATTTCCCGGTGCCGGCGCTGAAATATATCCGCGGGGCGTTTCTCGACTTCGTTCACGGCGTTCTCGATGACACGCGCGCCCGTCAGCGGGGACTGTTCAACCGGCCTTATATCGACCGGCTGCTAAAAGACCCGGAGGGCGAACTCACGCCCAAGGGGCATTCGAAGCTTTGGCAAGTGGCGTTGTTGGAGTGTTGGTTGCAGACGCAAGGTATCTGACGAACGGACGTCTACGCGAACCAACTGGACGACAAACGGACAAAGCCATGGAATTTAGATTCGATCCGAGCGACCGTCGGCTGCATATCCGGACGCTGATGCCTCCGGGGCGGCCAGCGCGCATTTTTACCACCGACGACGATTTTCAGTTCGGCATCGAGGAGGAATATTTCCTCTCGGATGCGGAAACCGGCGAGGTCCCGGCGGAGACACCCGAATCGCTGTTCGAGACGGCCGCTTTTGGAGCGTCGGGCCATATCGGCCGCGAATTTCTGCAGGCCCAAATTGAAGTCGCGACCGAACCGCATTGCCGCGTCGACGACGCGCGCATGGAGTTGCGGCAGCTGCGCCTGAACGCGGCCGCGGCGGCCGCCGAACACGGCCTTTCCATCCTCGCCTGCGGCACGCATCCGCTGGCGTCATGGCGGGAGTCGGTGCAGAGCCCGAAGGATCGCTACGACAAAGTGATGGACGATCTGCAGATGATCGGTCAGCGCAACATGCTGTGCGGCATGCACGTGCATGTGGAATTTCCCGATCCCGCGCGGCGCATCGACGTCATGATACGCATGCTGCCATATTTGCCGCTGTTTATCGCGCTCGCCGCCTCCTCGCCGTTCTGGCAGCGGCGGCCGACCGGGCTGAAGGGTTACCGGCTCGCCGCCTACGACGAGTTGCCCCGCACTGGGCTCCCGGAACTGTTCCGGACCGCCGCGGAATACGACGCCTACGTGGACGCGATGGTGCGTTCCGGCGCGATGCAGGATGCAAGCCATCTGTGGTGGGCCATCCGGTCGTCGGTCAAATATCCCACCCTCGAACTGCGCGCACCCGACTGCTGCACCCGGCTCGACGACAGCATCGCCATCGCGGCGCTGTACCGGTCGCTGGCTCGTTTCCTCTATCGGCACCCGGACCACGAGACCGGCCTCGACGTCGTCGACCGGGCCATTGCGGTGGAGAACAAGTGGCGAGCCCAGCGTTATGGCACCCAGGGGACCTTTGTGACCCGGGCCGGGGCGGTCCCGATTGCCGACATGCTCGACCGGGTCATTGGCTGGGTCGAAGCCGACGCCGAGGCGCTGGAGTGCGCAGAACAGGTCGGTAATTGCCGGGCCATCGTCATCGAGGGCACCTCGGCCGATGCGCAGCTCCATATTTTTACTGAAAATCAACACGAAGGTGCCGAAATTGCCTTACACAAGGTGGTGCAATGGATTCGGGACGCCACATTAGTGGCGTGAAGTGACGCCGACAGAGTCGGAGCTATGTGCCGCTGGATTGCATATCGGGGAGAGACGACGGCTCTCGAGCACTATGTGACCGAGCCGTCGCATTCATTGATATCGCAGAGCATTCAGGCTCTGGAATCGACCGCGAGCACCAACGGGGACGGCTTCGGGCTTGGCTGGTATGGAAGCCATCCGGAGCCGGGTCTCTACCGGGAGGTTCGCCCGGCCTGGTCGGATGAGAATCTGCGCTATCTGTGCCGGCATCTACAGTCGCATCTGTTCTTCGCCCACGTCCGGGCCGCCACCGGAACGCCGATCACGCGGCCGAACTGTCATCCGTTTGCCTCCGGCCAATGGATGTTCATGCACAACGGCTTTATTGGCAGTTGGGGCCGCCTGCGCCGCAGGGTCGAAGGCCTGATCCCCGACGAGCTTTATCCGGCCCGCATCGGCACGACCGATTCGGAAGCCGTTTTCCTCGCCATGCTCGGTGCCGGCATCGAACATCCGCTGGCGGCGGCGGAAACCGTTCTGGGCCAACTGACCGCGTTCATGAACGAGACTACTCCGGGGGACCGGCTGCGCTTTACCGCGGCACTGTCGAACGGACGGGACCTGTTCGCTTTTCGCTACGCGGTAAACGATCGCGCCAATACGCTGTATTACCGCGAAACCGATACCGGCATCGTCATCGTGTCCGAACCGCTCGATCGCGATCATAAGAACTGGATTGCGGTGCCGGAATCGAGCGTCGTCGTCGCCTTGGCCGGCGAACGCGCGCAAATCATGCCGCTGTTCCATCGCCATCAGCAGGCGGCGGAATAGTTTCGCTTCCCGCTACGGTTTCCAGCCTTGCTGCCACGCCGGGGGCGTTTTGCCGTCGATCAGGATGAAGGCGATGCGGCACGGCTTATTGCCGTTGTTGACCCAGGCATGATTGGTGGCCTGTTGCAC
>JBARER010000086.1:0-2424 GCA_049796395.1 Xanthobacteraceae bacterium | reverse complement strand
GGACATGGCGACGCCCACGTCGCTGTTGCCGATCTCGCTCCGTCCGACCACAAAGCGCTTCTTGACCGGGTCGAACTGACCGTTCAGTGCGATATTGTTGAGCACCAGCGGCGCGCCTTGTTCGCCGGGCGAATTGAGCACGATCGTGCCGCCGCCGACGTGGAATAGCCAAGGTCCCGGCGATTGCGCCGGCGCCTCGACCTGGCCGAGCAGTGTGATTCGATTGCCGCCGGACAGGATCTGGAACGGCACAGCCAGCACGCGGCTCTCAGCATCCCAGTTGATCTTGAACTCGGCGTGGTCGAGATCGATACGGCCGTCATCGCCATCGCCGACATTCAGGTGACCGGAATCGACCACCACTCGTCCAGTCAGCGATTGCGGCACGCCGTTGGGATCGATCACGCCGCGCAGACTGGCGGAGAGCGGCATATCGACCTGCAAGCTGCCGTCGCCAAAGCGCGACGCCAGCAAAAGATCATTGGCGGAGACCTGCCGGGCTTCCAGCGCGATACTGCGGTAGCCGCCTGGCAGCGGCTTGATCGATGCCGTCAGCCCCCAAGGATGCTCGGCACTGGCCGAACCCACGGTCACGACCATGCCGCCGCTACGCGGCCGCTGCAGGCTGAGGCTGATATTGTCAAAGGTCCAATGCTTGCCGGTGCGCTCGTCATCGACTGTGAGCGTCCCGTCCTTGAGCCCGAGTTCGCGCAGATCATGGCCGTCGAGTCCGGACTGGCCGATGCCGTCGAGCCACGTCAACAAGGCGGCAATATTATCGGTCGGCGGCCGCGGCACCGCCAAACGACCCTGCGCCGATGCGGTTACGTTGGCTCCGAATTTTTCGTGCTTCGCCGCGCCCCGCCCGATAAGCGCCCCACCCGCGGCCGGAACGCCGATGGCCGGACCGCTCGCGGACGCGATCGGATGCTTGTCGGCATCGGCTGCGAAGACCGTCACGTTGCCGTCCGGCTCGATGCGGACCGACATGGTGGCGCCGACCAGATTGAGGCTCTCGGCGCGCATATGGCCGCTTAAGAGGCTTAATCCGGAAACACGGATTTCGGCCTTCGGCGCGCTCGCGACCACGGTGCCGTCAGGATCGCGCACCACGATATCGCGAACTCTTACCGCCGCGCCGTGCGCGGTACGCTCGATCTGAGTGCCGCCGACCTCGACGCGCTCGTGGCTGCCGAAATTGTCCTCGATGGCGGACACCAGCCAGGGCGTGAAAACGTCGAGTTGGATCGGCCCGCTGGAGAGCCGCCACCACAGGCCGGCGCAGACGAGAACGACAAGTCCTACTAGCATCGCCGAGGTGATGCCGACCCGCCTGATCAGCCTTTGATGCCGGGCGAGAAGCCGGCGGTAGGCGGTGAGATAGCGGCTATCGCCCGAGCGTTCCCCGCGGTGAGCGGCAGCGAGATTGCCACGGCGCCGCGGGTGAACGGCAGACTCCCAACGCGGGAACGCCGCCGCACTTTGCCTGTCGTGATTCGGCCTGTCCTGATTCGTCATGCCCGCTCGGGCGTCCCCCTGGTGTCCCGATCCCGAAGTTCGCACGTCTTGGCGGCACCCCACGATGCGCCGTCACAAACGATGATGCAGCGAACAAGATAACCACCCGTGAGCAACGTCCGACACCCCTGCCCGCGGGCCCCGATTGTCGGTTACAAATGACCTGGGAAAGCGTCGAAAGGAAGGCATATGGCGTCGAAAAGCGCGCGAAAGCAACCGCAAAAGAGCCCCAAAAGCAACGAGATAGCCAGAATACGCAGGGCCAAGAACGAGGCCAAGGACAAGGCCGCCGACGGCATCAAGCAAGGCGACCGGGCACCGCCTTTTACCCTGACCGTTGCCGGCGGCGACACCGTGGCGCTTGCCGACTTCGCCGGCCGCAGCCTGGTGCTATATTTTTATCCCCGCGCCGACACCCCCGGCTGCACCAAGGAAGCAATCGATTTCACCCGGCTTCAATCACAGTTTAAGCGTGCGGGGGCCGACATATTGGGCGTGTCGGCCGACCCCGTTAGCGTGCTGAATGCGTTTCAGGAAAAGCATCGGCTCAAGATCGCACTCGGTTCGGACGAAAAGCACAAAATGCTCGACGCTTATGGGGTTTGGCAGGAGAAATCGATGTATGGCAGGAAGTTTCTCGGCGTCGTGCGAACGACCGTCCTGATTGGACCGGATCAGCGGATGATCCGGGTCTGGCCGAAGGTCAAGGTCGACGGCCACGCCGATGAAGTTCTGGCCGCGGTGAAAACGCTGTGAACGGCTTAACCGTCCGTTTGCCTTCCGTTTACTCAAGTTACCGAAATGGCCGGTATTTCAAGCTCCGGATTTTCTGAAAATTAACCATAAATGGCTCAAATCCGCTCCCGGCTTGGGTGGGAGCGTCAATGTCGCATTGGAAAGCGTCTC
>JBARER010000085.1:0-27032 GCA_049796395.1 Xanthobacteraceae bacterium | reverse complement strand
GCCCAGGTTTCCGAAAATAGCCGCCGCGCCCGCAGGTCGGCATGGCTGTGCGGGATTTGCCAGCCGCGCTGCACGGGGGCGCCGGTCTTCGGCGAGGCAAACGTCATCCGCTCGCGCAGGCCCGGCTCGGCGGCGATATCGTAGAGCTTGGCGATCGAGCGCGCGGCTTCGCGGAACGCGGGATGCGCGGTGACGTCCTTGACCGCCTCGCCGTCGACAAAGACCCGCCGGCCGTCATTGAGCGAGGAAAGATAGTCGGCTCCAGTTCGCATCTGCCAGAATGCTCCGCACCTTTGTTTCTGCATGCGTGCCACACCTTAGGAGACCTTGCCAAGTGAGGCGGCTTCAGCCTTTTGTGCAGCCATAAAAATGGAGGGGGAGATGCTCAAACGCGCTGCCGGACGGCTGGCCATCGGGCTGGCCGGGTTGCTGACGTTCGCCGTGTTCGTGGGCGCTGCCGCCGCGGCCGGTTATCCGGATCGCCCGATCGCGATCGTCGTTGGATTTCCGCCGGGCGGTGCGAGCGACATCATGGCCCGCATCTTGACCGCAAAGCTCGGCAGCGTGCTCGGCCAACCCTTCGTGGTCGACAACCGCCCGGGCGCGGGCGGCAATGTCGCCGGCGAATACGTCGCGCATGCCGCGCCGGACGGCTATACGCTCCTCCTCGGCAACAACGCCATCCTGGCCACCAATGTCAGTCTCTACAGTAAGATCGGCTTCGATCCGGAGAAGGACTTTGCGCCGATCAGTCTGATTGGCACTCAAGCCAATGTGCTCGTCGTCAACAACGACGTGAAGGCACATTCGCTTGCCGAACTGATCGCGCTTGCCAAAGCCAATCCCGGCAAGCTCAACTTTGCCTCCTCCGGCTACGGTCTTGCCGCGCATCTGGCCGGCGAGTTGTTCAAGGCGCAGGCGCATATCGACATCGTGCATGTGCCCTACAAAGGCTCGGCTCCGGCGCTGGAGGATGTCATCGCCGGGCAAGACCAGATGATGTTCGCCACTACCTCCGGGGTGATGGGATTTCTCAAGAACGGGCAGGTTCGAGCGCTCGCGGTCACGACGCTCAAGCGCACGCCGATTCTGCCGGACATTCCGACCATGGATGAAGCGGGCCTTCCCGGCTTTGAAGCGACGACCTGGCACGGCCTGGTGGCGCCGGCCGGCACGCCGCCGCAGATCATCGCCGCTCTCAATAAGGCGATCGCCGAGACGCTCAAGGACCCCGGCATCGAACACAAGCTCGCCGGCCTCGGCATCGACATCGCGCCCGACACGCCGGAGCAATTCGCCGCTTATATCAAAGCCGAAATTCCGAAATGGGCGGCGGTGATCAAAGCGTCCGGCGCCAAGATGGAGTGATCAGACGGGCGCGACCTTGCGCTCGGCCTGCCACTCCGTGCCGATGCCGGCGCTGGTTGGAAACACCAGCGATTTGATCACCACCGGCACCGCGCCCGAGGTGTCGAGGATGGCGCCGATGTCGATGTAATCGAATTCCTTTAATTCCAGCCCGTCGATCGAAACGATCGGATTGCTGACTTTCATTTCCTCGCAATAGTGGATGCCGATCAGGCCGCCGACGTCGCCGTCGCCGGCGAGCACGATCGGATGGCCCCGCGCCAGCACCGCCGCCAAGCCTTCGGCGGCGCCTTTACAGAAATCGTCGAGGCGGCGAAACGTCGCCGAGCCGCGCCATGGCACGAACAGCGCGACCGCGCTTCCGCCGTCGCCGAGATCGAGGCGCTTGAGCGCGGCGCGGATCGCGTCTGCAATCGCGGCGGGATCGATATCATCGCCAAGCGGCAGGCTGGGCGCGATCACCGGTACGTTGCGCAGCGGCAGCGTCTCCAACGGCGACACGAAGATGGTCGAGCCGGACACCTGCATGGTGTATTGCGAGGCGCCGATCACGGTGGCACGGATGCGCGCGTCGGGCCGCGCCAGTTGCAGTCCGCTTGCCGACAGCCGCGTCCGCAACTCGCCCGCTAGCTCCGGCCCGAGGTCGCCGAAGCCTTTTGCTTCGCCGCCATAAATGTATTCGGCAACGCCGCCGGAAAAGCTCACGTCGGAGAGTTCGCCGCGATAGCCAAGCGGATCGAGGCGCAAGAGCGCGGCGCCGTCGGCGCGCGGTGCGCCGCCGCCCATGGCTTCGAACAATCGATCGGCCATCAGCGCGGCCAGCGCGCGGGCCTCGTCCTCGGCGACGACGGCACCGGGTGCAAGCTCGCGCCCCAGCGCGGCGCCGAACCGCCGGCCGGCTTCCTCGATGCGGATAATGCGGCGCTCGCCGTCGAGCACGATCAGCCGCGCGCCGACGTCAAGCGCGGTCACATCGGTCACCTTGCCTTCGGCGCACACCGCGATTTTGGCGGTGCCGCCGCCGACGTCGACATTCATTACCGGCGCGCCGGCCCGGATCGAGCGCGCCACGGCGCCCGAGCCATAGGCCGCCATCACCGATTCAAGACTATCGCCGGCGGAGACGGCGACCATCTTGCCGGTTTGCCGGGCGAACAGTTCGCCGATGGCGCGCGCGTTGCGCCGGCGCACGGCGACGCCGGTCAAGATCAGCGCGCCGGTATCGATCTCGTCGGGATCGATCTTGGCGTCGCGATATTGCCGGTCGATGAAGAGGCCGAGCGCTTCGGCGTCGATGGTGTCTTCCCCGGCATAGGGCGTGAGCAGGATGTCGGATTGATAGAAGCTCTCGCGCTCGGTGACGACATAACGGGCATCGAGCCGTTCCAGCACGATGCGCGAAAACACCAGATGCGAGGTCGACGAGCCGATGTCGACGCCGACCGACAGCACGCACAATTCGTCCTCTTCGCCGAATGTGCGCCCAGTGCTGGAGAAGAAGATGCGGCCGCCTTCGGGTACGTCGGTCATGTTACGTGTCGTCGTCCGCGCAGGCGGACGATCCAGTAATCACAGGATGCGTTGGACTCACTTCAGGGGCGGCGTTTACTGGATACTCCGCCTGCGCGGGGCATGACAGGGCGAAGGACTTGCCGCGCCCACTCATTCCTTCGGTAGCAAGCCGCGATAGTCGCGCTCGTAATATTCCGGCCGCATGCGGTTCTCGGCGCCCTCGCGTATCATCCGCTCGGCATATTCCTGGCGCAGGAACGGATCCTCCATGTAGTAGGGGATCGCCGTGCCGCCCTCGGGAATGTCCATCGCCGTGTAGTCGATATGCTTCTCGCCGGGTGGGCCGGGCTCGCGGCCGGGATTGTGCGGCCCGAACCAGGCGGTGAGGCGGAACGACTCCTTCGAGGCGCCGAAATGCTGGTGATACCAGCGCGAGCCGCCCGGCGCCGCCGACACCATGCCGACCGGCTCATAGTCGACGCGCTTGACCTCGCTTGCCTTGCCGTCCTTCCAAGGCGTCAAGCCCAGTTGCTCCGGCCAGGTGTAGGTATAGCCCTTGCCCTTGATGCAGATCAGCACCGCCGCCGAAGTGTGCGCGTGCGCCTTCGAGTAGTGGCCGTTTTCGTGCTGGCCGATCCACAGATAGAACGTGTTGCCGGTCATGAATGGCTCGACGCGGCGCCAGCCGGGTGAGCGGCGGTTGTCGAGCGGCAGATCGCAATTGACGATGTCCGGAATGAAATTGGTGCGCCGCATGGCAAGCCCGCGCACCGGATCGGGCTCGATATCGTCCTTGTATTTGTAGAAATCGTCGGCGCCTGAGAAGCGATCGCGAAACTCATACGGGCAATTGAAGATCATCCCGGCATTATTGATAAGATTCATCAGATTGGGCGCCGTGGTGCCGGCCAACAACAGCGCCGGCGCCGAACTGGCGTTGACGATGCGGTGCATGGCGTTGACCGGAATCGAGAACAGCGAGCCTTTCTGCCATTCGAACACGTGCCGCTTGGTCTCACCGTCGAGCCAGACCTCGGTCGAGCCGCGGCCTTCGACCACCAGATAAATTTCTTCGTAGAGATGCTTTTCGGGATTGAGGGCCCCGGCCCCGGGCACTTCGATGACGTAACTGCCCCATTTGCCTTCAGTGCCGTGGAGCTGAATATAGCTGCCGCGGCCGCCCATTCGCGGCCATGCGGCGAGCGGCAGGTTCTGCACCTTGCTGACGCCAATGTCGCGATAGATCGGAATCGCGTCGGATTCCATGAACAGATCGTACGGGGTCTTCGGACGACCGAACTTGCCGAAGCCGGCGCGCCTGAAGCCGGTCGGCTCGTGCCAATGAACTTGGCCGGCGATTTCGTGCATAGGAGCGTTCGATTGCCTGAGCTTGTGCCCCATGTACAATGCGGGTCCGATGATTGCAATGTGGGGCAACCCGTTGCTTCGCATGGAGGTTTGTGTGCCGGCGCGTATCCTGACATTCGTGCTTCATGGTCAATCCGGGCCGACGCGCCGCAGCGTTCAAGTCGATAGGCTGGTCATCGCCGGCTGGACCGGCCGCGACAAAGTCGCGCTGGAAAAGCACATCGCGGAACTCGAGGCGATCGGCGTCAAACGGCCGGCCACGGTGCCGATCTTCTACCGCGCCTCGGCCGCACGGCTCACCACCGACGACAGCATCGAGGTGCTTGGCGACGCTTCCAGCGGCGAGGCGGAATTCGTCCTGCTGCGCCACGCGGACCGGCTGTGGGTCGGCACCGGTTCCGATCACACCGACCGCGAGGTCGAGAAATACGGGGTCTCGGTTTCCAAGCAGTTGTGCGACAAGCCGCTCGCTCCCGCCTTCTGGGATTACCAGGAGATCGCACCGCACTGGGACAAGCTCATTTTGCGCGCTTACATCGCCGACAATGGCGCGCGCACGCTTTATCAAGAAGGCCCGGTGAGCGCGATGCTCGATCCAAAGGCGCTGATCGAGCAATTCGGCGGCAAAGCCAGTCTCGACGAGGGCACCGTCATGTATTGCGGTACGCTGGCCGCGCGCGGCGGCATTCGGCCGTCCGACGTCTTCGAGTTCGAGCTTGAAGATCCCGTTCTTGGGCGAAAGATTCACCATCAATACCGCGTGCAGAATTTGCCGCTGCTCGGCTGAGTACAGGGAGAACGACGACCGTGCCGATGAACAAACCGCATCTTGAGTTCCATAAGCTCGACATGAACCAAGGCTGGGTGACGCCGCCGGGCTATCCCGCCGGCATCCAGCAGAAAATCCTGGCAAGCGATCTGAACGAGAGCCGCAAGATGGGCGGCCGTACCCGGCTGCTGCGCTTTGCGCCCGGCGTCTACACCACCGCTCCGTTCGTGCACGACCACTGGGAGGAGGTTTATCTTTTGTCCGGCGACCTTATCGTCGGCAATGACGACAAGGGCCAAGGCGGCGAGGCGTTCGAAGCGCCGACCTATGCCTGCCGCCCGCCCGGCGTCCATCATGGTCCGTTCAAGTCCGAGCGCGGCTGCATGCTTTACGAGATTCATTATTACGACGAGAGCAAGAAGTGACTCCGGAACGGTGAGTGAAGAGCCAGGAGCGACCATGCCGGAGCCAGTAAAGCCCGCTCTGCGCAGTTATCTCGCCGCGGCGCGCGAGTTTGCCGGCGGCGAGCAAACGCCGCGGCTTTTCCTGGAGCGCTCGCTCGAACTGTTCGAGCATTGGGAGCCGCGCATCGGCGCCTTCGTCACGACCGATCTGCCTGCGGCGCGCGCCGCGGCGGATCGCTCGGCCGAGCGCTGGCGGGCCGGGCGTCCGTTGTCGCCGGTCGACGGCATGCCGGTCGGCATCAAGGACATCATCGAAACGGTCGATATGCCGACGCAGATGGGCTCGCCGCTTTTCGCCGGCTGGTGCTCGGAGAAAGATGCCGCCTCGGTGCGGGCGTTGCGCGACGCCGGAGCTGTCATCGTCGGCAAGACCGTGACCACCGAATTCGCCGCCTCCGAGCCGCGCGGCACGCGCAATCCCTGGAATACCGCGCATACGCCGGGCGGCTCGTCGAGCGGCTCGGCGGCCGCGGTCGGTGCCGGCATCGTCAGCGCCGCGCTCGGCACCCAGGTGATCGGCTCGACCATCAGGCCGGCGAGCTTCTGCGGCTGCGTCGGCTTCAAGCCGAGCGTCAATGCCATCAACCGCGAAGGCAGCCACGATTACCAAAGCCAGAGCTGTACCGGCGTGCTCGGCGCCTCGCTCGCCGACGTGTGGCAGGTCGCTTATGAGATCGTCGCCCGGGTCGGCGGTGATGCCGGCACGGCCGGTTTGCGCGGGCCGGACACGCTACCGGCTTCGGAAAAGCCGCGCCGCCTCGCTATTCTCGAGACCGCCGGATGGGACAGCGCTTCGGCGGGCGCCAAGCAGCAGCTCGGCGAATGCGTGATGCGGCTGCGCTCCGCCGGCATTGAAATCCGCACCCGGCAGAACGACGACAAGGTGGCGGCGCTGGAAAACGATCTGCTCAACGCGGCCGAACTGTCGCATCGCTGCAATGGCTGGGAAACGCGCTGGTTCTTTCGCACCATGCGCGACCGCGACGCCGCCAAATTGAGCCGCACCGTCATGGAGCGCGCGGAAAAATACGAGGATATGACGTTGACCGACCATCGCGCCGACTTGAGAGAGCGGGCGCGGATACGGGCGGTGCACGCCGATCTCGCCGCCAATTGCGACGCCTGCATTGCACTCGCCGCGCCGGGCAATGCGCCGGAGGGCTTGGCCTCGACCGGCAATCCCGAATTCGCCGTGCCGGCGTCGCTGCTCGGCGTGCCGGCGCTGTCGCTGCCGGTCTTCCAGGTCAACGGCATGCCGCTCGGCTTGCAGGTGGTCGGGTTTTTCGATCGCGATGCCGATGCTTTTGCCGTCGCCTCGTGGCTGATGTCGTCGCTGTTGCCGTCGCGATAAGCGGACACAATCCGGAAAGCAAATACGCATGCGCACGATTGACGCCTTCAATCATTTTTTCCCGAAGCGCTATTACGATGCGCTGCTTGAGACGCCGGCGGGCGCCAAGGACCTCGGCAAGCGGGTGCGCGGCATTCCGGCGCTGTCGGATGTCGATCTGCGGATTTCCATCGTCGAATCCTTCGACGATTACACGCAAGTTCTCTCCCACGGCTTGCCGCCGATGGAGCGGCTGTGGGGGCCCGATAAATCGCCGGAGATGGCGAAGATCGCCAATGACGGACTTGCCGAGGTGGTCGCCAAGCATCCGAAGCACTTCGTCGGCTGGTCGGCGTTGCTGCCGATGAATGCGCCGGAGGCCGCGGCGATTGAGGCCGCGCGGGCGCTGCGAAACGGCGCCAATGCGGTGCAACTCGGCACCAACGCCAACGGCGTGCCGCTCGATGCGCCGCAATTTCTGCCGATCTTCGAAGTCATCGCCGAGTCCGGCAAGCCGATCCTGTTACATCCGGCGCGCACCCGCGACATGCCGGACTATCCGACCGAGAAATACTCCAAGTACGAGATTTGCAGCGTGCTCGGCTGGCCCTACGAGACCGGTGTGACGCTGGCGCGGCTCATCTTCTCCGGTATCATGGACCGTTTCCCCAATCTCAAAGTGATCGCGCATCATCTGGGCGGCGTGGTGCCGTATCTCGAAGGCCGCGTCGGCCACTCGTTCGATCAGCTCGGCGTGCGCACCTCCGACGAGGATTACGGCGCCATCCTCAAATCGCTGAAAAAGCGGCCGTACGATTATTTCAAGGATTTCTACGGCGACACCGCGGTTGAAGGCGCGCGCGCGGCGACCGTCTGCGGGCTCGATTTCTTCGGTGCCGATCACGTGCTGTTCGCGTCGGATTGCCCGTTCGACAAGGAAAAAGGACCGGGCTACATCCGCGATACGCTCAAGGTGCTCAATTCAATGCCGTTGTCGAATGCCGAGCGCGAGAAGATCTACTGGCGCAATGCCGCGGCGTTGTTCGGCATCGCGGCCTAGCAAAACGCATTTCCGCGATTCGTTCCTTCGGAACTCGGCGTCAGCGGAGTTCCGGCGATGCAGGAATCGGGTAGGAGGGACGGCCGCTCCTCTTATATCGGTGTCTGCATCATGAACGAAATCTCGAGGCGGCCATGCAGACAAGTTTGCCCATTCGTCGCCGGTTCCACGGCGTCATGAGCAGCCTGATGGAACCGGATATGCGGAGCGAGCGCGCGAAGCGGCTGACGCTGGCCGCGATGAGTCTCGGCTACGGCGTCGTTCAGCTCGACGTCACCATCGTCAATACCGGCTTGCACAGTATCGGCTCGGCGCTTGGCGGCGGCGTGTCCGAGCTGCAATGGGTGGTGAGCGCCTATACGATCGCGTTCGCGGCGTTCATTCTCACCGCGGGCGCGTTGGGCGATCGCGTCGGCGCCAAGCGGATCTTCATGGCCGGCTTTGCCGTCTTTACCGCGGCTTCGTTGGCGTGCGCGCTGGCGCCGACCTCGACGGTCCTGATCGTGTCGCGCGCCTTGCAAGGGCTCGGCGCCGCCATCCTGGTGCCGAACTCGCTGGCGCTCCTCAATCACGCCTATCCGGGCGACAAGGAGCGCGGTCGTGCCGTGGGACTGTGGGCGGCCGGCGCCAGTGTCGCGCTGACGGCCGGCCCGCTGGTGGGCGGCGGTTTGATCGCGCTGTTCGGCTGGCGCAGCATTTTTCTGGTCAATTTGCCGATCGGGCTTGGCGGGCTGTGGCTCACCTGGCGCTACACCACCGATACGACGCGGGCGGCGCATGAGCTCGATCTGCCGGGGCAGGCCGCGGCGATCGCCATGCTCGGCATCCTGGCGGCCGCGATCATCGAGGGCGGCCGCGTCGGCTGGGGCAATTTTTACGTGCTTGGCGGTTTCGCACTGTTTATCGTCGTGACCGTGCTTTTCCTGTTGCAGGAACGCCGCGCGCGGCATCCGATGCTGCCGTTGTCTCTGTTCGCACACCGAATGTTCGCGCTGACCGCGCTCGACGGCCTTTTGGTCAATATCGCGTTCTACGGATTGATTTTCGTGTTCAGTCTGTATTTCCAACAGATCAACGGCTGGTCGGCGTTTGCCACCGGATTGGCGTTCGTGCCGATGATGGCGGCCGTACTGCCGGTCAATCTCGTCGCGGCGCGGCTGGCCGAGCGTTTCGGCGCCCCGGCCGTCATCGCCGCCGGGGCTTTGATTTCCGCCGCTGGATGCCTCGCGCTCTTAGGCATCGGCCGCGGCACCAGTTATTGGGCGATCGGTGCGCAACTCGTTGCCATGGGTGGTGGTCTTGGCTTGCTGGTGCCGCCGCTAACCTCGGCGCTGCTTGGCAGCGTGGAGAAAGCGCGCTCGGGTGTCGCCGCCGGGGTGCTTAATTCCACGCGGCAGACCGGCAGCGTATTGGGCGTCGCGCTGTTCGGTGCGTTGATCGGGCAGACGAACGAATTTCTATCTGGCGCACGCACGGCGCTGATTATTTCGGCGCTGCTGCTCGCCGCCGCCGCCGGCGTCATTCTCTCCGGCGCTCGTGCCAAGAGGTGAGATTTCAATCGAACCGCGACGCAGTCAGACCGGAGGAGGGAGTTACTTTCCCTCATCAACGACGTGCGTGCGCAACGTACCGATTTTGCTGATCTCGACTTCGAGCGTATCGCCGGGCTTCATCCACAGTGGCGGCTTGCGGCTATGGCCGACGCCTTCGGGGGTACCGGTGGCAATGACATCGCCGGGCGACATCGCCGTAAAATCCGAGCAGAATGCGACGATTTGCGGAATGGAATAGATCAACTGGTCGGTGGTGGCGTGCTGCACCTCCTTGCCGTTGAGCCGCGTGGTCAGCGTCAGCCGGCTTGGGTCCGGAATTTCGTCGGCTGTCACCAGCCAGGGGCCAAGCGGTCCGGTGCCGGGAAAATTCTTGCCCGAGGTGACGGAAAATTTCTGATAGTCGCGCACGCTGCCGTCGACGAAGCAGGTATAGCCAACGACGTGATCGAGCGCATGCTCGGCCTTGATGTGACGGCCGCCTTTGCCGATGACCAGAGCAAGCTCGCCTTCGAAATCGAAATTGTCGGATAGCGAGGGGCGGATCAGCGCGCCGCCATGACCAACCAGTGTATCGGCAAACCGGATGAACATGCTCGGCTGCTTGGGGAGTTCGCGGCCGATCTCGGCGGCATGCGAGCGGTAATTGACGCCGGCGCAGAGAATTTTCGGCGGCCGCGGGATCACCGGCAGGAATTTAACGTCGGCGAGCTTGCGGTCCGGCTTCGCCCCTTTAACCGCTTCCTGCATGGCGGCCATCGCGCTGGCCGCCAGCGCGGCACGGAGGTTGGGCTGGCCGATCTTGTCGTTCAAAGTAACTATGCCGTCGCCGCTCAACGCGCCGAAGAAATCCTCACCGCCTGCGGTGAAACTCAAAAGCTTCATGTCCCTCTCCCGATGCGGCGTGCACGCCTGTCTAGCGGCGGCGCGGCAGTGTAATGTTCGCCGTGTCGATCGCAAGAAGCCCGGGGACTGCAATGACCGATGCGCTGCGTGCCAAGCTTGCCGATGCCGGCCGCGTGCTCGCCATGGAGGGCCACGGCGATTACGTGGCGGGACATATTTCGGTTCGTCTGCCGGACGAGCCCGACCGCTTCCTGATGAAACCGGCGGGAATCGGCATCGAAGAAATGCGCCCGGATAATATCATTACCGTCGACCTCAAGGGGCGCAAAACCGACGGCGCGATGCCGCGGGCACAACGAGGTCTACATCCATTCGGAAGTGTTGCGCGCACGCGGCGACGTGCAATGCGTGATCCACAGCCACCCGATGCACGCGGTGGCGTTTTCGTCGCTCGGCAAGCCGCTCGCCGCGGTCGGTAATTCCGGCGGTTACTTCGCCGACGGCCGGCTGCCGGTGTTTTCCGAGACCACCGATCTGATCGTCGGCGCGGAGCGGGGCAGGGCGGTGGCGCGCTGTCTCGGCGGCAATGCCGCGCTGATCTTGCGCAATCACGGCATCGTCGCCACCGGCGGCAGCATCGAGGAAGCGGTGTGGACCGCAATCAAGCTGGAGAAAGCCTGCCAGTTGCAGCTTTTGGCAGAATCCGCCGGCGGTCCGAAGCTTCTGGCCGAAGGCGAGGACCTTGCGAAGAAGCGGCAGCGCGGCAACCGTCCCGATCTCCACGCCAATACGTTCGGTTATCTGCTGCGGAAGTGGCGCTGCGTGTGCTGCGGCGAAATTGTTCCGGCGCCACACGTGACAACGTTCGAAAATACCGACCAGAAATAGTGTTTCGCCGATTTGCGGGAAAGAGTTCTTTGCCGCGATCGGTAAGATTTTCAGTATCCGCAACCGCGAGCCGGTGAGACCGTTGCTTTACCTGGAGGTGCCGGACGGGGATCGAGTTCCGTGGGCCGGCACCCGATATAAGGCGAAGCCAGATGGCGACCGTTTCGACCTGGGAACCGACATTTCTATCGAATCTACCGGCCGGACCGTCCGAGCGGCGGCTGGCGTTCGCGGCCATTGTCGGATCGACGGTTGTTTTTCTCCTTCTGGCGCCGTTCGCGCGCCTGCATTTGCCGCCGTTGCCGGCTTTCATTCCGATTTATCAATCGGCTCTGGTGATCAACGATTTGATTACCGTCGTCTTTCTGCTCAGCCAGCGCCAGATTTCGCAGGCTCATGGGTTGACGCTCCTCGCCGGCGGATATTTGTTCACCGCACTGATGTGCATTGTGCACGCCCTGACGTTTCCCGGCTTGTTCGCAACGGCCGGCCTGCTCGGTGCCGGACCGCAGACGACCGCATGGCTGTACATGTTTTGGCACGGCGGTTTCCCGCTTTTTGTCATTGGCTATGTGTTTCGCCAATCATCCGGCCGTCCTTGGGGTCGCGGCGCCGTGCTGAGCGTGATCTCGCTCGTTCTCGGCGCGGCCCTTGTCTGCGCAATGCTGGCTACGACCTTCCAGCAGGCTTTGCCGCCGATCATGCAGGGCAGTCAGCACACCGCGACAATGAATATTGTGGTGTGGGGGGTCTGGCTGCTCAGTCTCTTAGCCCTTCTGATGCTGACGCGCCGTCAACCCTTCTCGGTGCTCGATTTGTGGCTGAGCGTGACGATGTGCGCGTGGCTGTTCGACGTCGCGCTCAGTGCCGGCCTGGACTCCGGCCGCTACGATCTCGGCTTCTATGCCGGCCGCGCCTATGGACTGCTGGCGGCGAGTTTCATTCTTATCGTCTGGCTGACGCAAAACGGCAAGCTCTATGGCACGCTCGTCCGATTGCGCGCGAGCGACCAGGAAAAGACCGAGGAACTGCGCCGGCTCACGGTGCTCGATTCCTTGACCGGGATTGCCAATCGCCGGGCCTTCGAGGAGGCCCTGGATCAGGAATGGCGGCGCACGATGCGGCATCACACCCCCTTATCGCTGCTACTGATCGACGTCGATTATTTCAAGCGGTTCAATGATAGCTACGGCCACGTCGCCGGTGATCAGTGTTTGCGCACGGTGGCGCAAACTTTGGCAAAGCGCGCGCGACGGGCCGGCGAAATGGCGGCGCGTTATGGCGGCGAGGAATTCGCGGTCTTGTTGCCGCATACCGACATCGCGGCAGCGCGGCGCCTTGGCGAATTGATCTGCCGGGCGGTGCGAGAGCAGGAGATTCCCCACGAGGGCTCCGCCGTCGCGCCGTTTGTCACCATAAGCATCGGCATCGCTTGTATTGCCGATCTGCCGAGATCGGCCGGCGCGCAGTCGCGCGATCCGGCCAACGACGAAACGCCGGCGGTACCGGGTGGCGTCTTGCTGGTCGAAACAGCCGACCGTGCGCTTTACGAAGCGAAGCTTGCCGGCCGCAATCGGGTGATTGCGGCGTGTCAGGACGACGTGCTCGCCGCCTCGGCGCTGCCTGCCGCCGAAATGCGGCTATCCTCGGCGGCGTAAAGCGGCCGCCGCTCTAAAACTTGATCATATCCGAGCGGGTCAGCGTCACGGCCGCCGACACGGCGGGCGCATGCGCGAAGTTATAGACGACATATTGCTCGATATATTCATTTTCCGCCGAGCTGCCGTCGATCGGATCAATCACCTTGAATCCTCGCAGCGCGGCATCGCTCGCGGTGTAGAGCACGGCGCCGTTGGCGTTGACGCCGGTGACGATGACCGTCTTGATGCCTTTGTCCTTCAGGATTTTCTCCAGGTCCGTATCCTGGAATTTGTCGGGATGGGAATTGACCACCGGCTCGCCGGGCAAAGGTGCGACGTCGGCCCAGATGTCCTTGGCTGTCGTGGTGCCGGCGGTGCTGAACACCACCATCACATGATTGGCGCGCGCCTCGGCCAATAGTTTCTTCATCGCCGGAAGCGAAGCGACGCAGCGCGGCTTTTTTTGCGGATCGCAAATCGGATGGACGAAGTCGAGCATCAAGAGCGCGGTGCTCTGCGGATCGACGGTGACGGGCTTCAACTCCGGCGGCGGCGGCGCTTTGATGTTGGCCCAATCATCGATGACGGTTTGCGCGCTTGCCGGTACGGCCGCCAGCATCAGCAATGAGATGCAAGCTAGGAGCACCGTCGCGCCGTTCGCTACCCTCGCGCGTGAGATTGTCATAAATCGTTTCCCCCAACTTTTGAATTTCGTCGTCCCCGATGCAGATTATCCTACGCACGCCACTCGGGTTTGTGTCAAACTGCCGGCGCACCTACTGGCGGCCCCCTGACCGCCACGGGAACGCTCACAGCAGGGGGAGGAGGCGCAGATGAATATCAAGGTCGGAAAGCAGGCAATCGCCGAGGCGACCGAGAAGCTGAAGAATTGGGGCCGCTGGGGCAAAGACGATCACGTCGGGACCCTCAACCACGTCACGCCGCAGGACATCGTCAAAGCCGCGGGCCTCATCCGCACCGGCAAGGCATTTGCGCTGGGAATTCCGCTCGACCGTAACGGCCCGCAAACCGGCCTGTTCGGTGGCCGATTCAATCCGATCCATCAGATGCTGGCGACCGGCACCGATGCCATCGCCGGCCAGCAGGACTGGAACAAGATCCGCTATGCCGACGACACGCTGATGCTGTGCGTGCAGGGCGCCACCCATTGGGATGCGCTCGGCCACGTCTTCTACGAGGACAAAGCCTATAACGGTCACGACGCCAAGCTGATCGATTCCAAAGGTCTCAATGTTCTCGGCATCGAGCATTCAAAAAGCAAGATGGTCGGGCGCGGCGTGCTGCTGGATATTGCGCGGTTCCGCGGCGTGCCGTGGCTGAAGGACGGCGAGAGCATCGCCAACGACGAACTCGACACATGCGCCAAGGAGCAGAACGTCTCGATCGGGCGCGGTGATTTCGTGCTCATCCGCACCGGCCAGATGGAGCGCTGCATGGCCGAGAAGGACTGGGGCGGCTACGCCGGCGGCGATGCGCCGGGCGTTAAATTCGAAAACTGCTATTGGTGCCAGGACAAGCAGATCGCCGCCATCTGCACCGACACTTGGGGTGTCGAGGTGCGGCCGAACGAGACCAGTGAGGCCAACCAGCCTTGGCACTGGGTGGTGATTCCGGCGATGGGCCTGTGCATGGGCGAGATTTTCTACCTCAAGGAACTGGCCGAGGACTGCGACGAAGACGGCATCTATGAATTCTTCTTCTGCGGGCCGCCACTGATCATTTCCGGCGGCACCGGCTCGCCCATCAATCCGCAGGCGATCAAATAATTTCCCTCTCCCCGCGTGCGGGGAGAGGGTGGGGTGAGGGGGCCTTTCCGCTGGGCTGAGTATTGCGCGCCACGCTCAGACTCGCGGCAACGCCCCCTCACCCTCGTTCCCCCCGATCGAGTCGGGGGTCACTCGACCTCTCCCCGCGCGCGGGGAGAGGTGAAGCAGCAAGGAGTTGCGCATGCCCCGCTATATCAAGCGCGGAATGGACCCAAGCGCCGTCAAAGCGGCCGACGCCAAGGTGCGCGAAACCGTCGAGCAAATCCTCGGCGATATCGAGGCGCGCAAGGACGCGGCGGTGCGCGATTTGTCGCAAAAATTCGACAACTGGTCGCCGCCGTCGTTCAAGCTTGCGCCGGACGAGATCGAGCGTGCCATCGGGCAGGTGAAAAAACGCGATCTCGAGGATATCAAATTCGCCCAGGCGCAGGTGCGTAACTTCGCGCAGAAGCAGAAAGACACGCTGCGCGACCTCGACATCGAAACGATGCCCGGCGTGGTGCTCGGCCACCGGCATATTCCGGTGAACTCCATCGGCTGTTACGTGCCCGGCGGCCGCTACCCGATGGTGGCGTCCGCCCATATGTCGATCGTCACCGCGCGCGTCGCCGGCGTGAAGCACATCGTCGCCTGCGCGCCGCCGTTTCACGGCGGCCCGCATCCGGCGATTGTCGCGGCCATGCATTTCGGCGGCGCCGACGACATTTTCGTCCTCGGCGGCGTGCAGGCCGTCGCCGCCATGGCGCTCGGCACCGAAACCATCGCCGCCGTAGACATGATCGTCGGCCCCGGCAACGCCTATGTCGCCGAAGCCAAACGGCAATTGTTCGGCCGGGTCGGCATCGATCTCCTCGCCGGGCCGACCGAGACACTGGTCATCGCCGACGACAGCGTCGATGGTGAAATCTGCGCCACCGATCTCCTCGGTCAGGCCGAGCACGGTCCGACCTCGCCGGCGATCCTGCTGACCACCTCGGAAAAGCTCGCCCGCGACACCATGACGGAAATCGAGCGGCTCCTGAAAATCCTGCCGACCGCCGACACCGCCGGCAAGGCCTGGGCCGATTGCGGCGAGGTCATCGTCTGCGACGACGACGCCGAGATGGTGCGCGAGGCCGATCGCATCGCCTCCGAGCACGTGCAGGTGATGACGCGCGATCCGGATTATTTCCTGCAGAACATGAGAAATTACGGCTCGCTGTTTCTCGGCCCGCGCACCAATGTCGCCTATGGCGACAAAGTGATTGGCACCAATCACACGCTGCCGACCAAGAAGGCGGCGCGCTATACCGGCGGGCTGTGGGTCGGAAAATTTCTCAAGACCTGCACCTATCAGAAAGTGCTCACCGACGAAGCCAGCGCCATGATCGGCGAATATTGCTCGCGGCTGTGCATGCTCGAAGGTTTTGTCGCCCATGCCGAGCAAGCCAATGTGCGGGTGCGTCGCTATGGCGGCCGTAATGTGCCTTATGGGGAGGCCGCCGAGTGAAGTCCGTCATTCCGCTTCGAACGCAAAGTCGCGGTCAGCCTGATTCTCCTACCTGTGCGGCAGCATCGTGAAATGCTCTTTTCACCTCGTCGGCGGAGCCGAGATGAACCGCCGCAGCGACCAAAATCCGCAGCGGCGTCGCGTCTATAGTTCCCGGTGATTCGACGAGACCTGCGCAAAGTTGGGAAACAAGCGCCGGATCGCCCTGGAAGAGCAGCCTGGGATATTCGGCACCTTTGATCTGCTTGATCGTCAGTCCGGTTCTATCAAGTTCAAGCAGTATATGGTCGCCGTTACCAAGCGCGACCTCGGAGCGAGGGCGCTGGTCAGTATCGGAAAAGAGAATGACCGTGCCTAAAGGCGTTGCCATCGGGCCCTCGGATTTGCAACAAAAATGCTGGCACAATGTCCCTAATGCGGCAATAAGCGATTGGCGCCACAATGCGAATAATCGATGAGCAACAGTGTTGATCTCGCCAAATCCCCGTCCTTCCGCCTCGACGGCAAACGCGCGCTGGTCACCGGCGGTGGGCGCGGTATCGGGTTGACCGCGGCATCGGCGCTGGCGGCGGCCGGGGCCCATGTGACGCTCGCGGCGCGGACCGAGACCGAAATCGAAGAAGCGGCAAGCGCTATCCGTGCCCGCGGCGAGCAAGCGGAAGCCCTGCCGCTTGACGTCACCGACATCGAAGCGGTGCGGCGAGCGATTGGCGCAGTCGCGCCGTTTCAGGTCCTGGTCAACAATGCCGGCATGAACCGGCCCGCTTATCTGCCGGACGTCACGGTCGAGGATTTCGACGCCATCATGGCGCTCAACGTGCGTGCGGCGTTTTTTGCCGCCCAAGCGGTGGCGCGCAAGCTGATCGAAGCCAAGCTTGCCGGCTCGATCATCAATATCTCCTCGCAGATGGGGCATGTCGGCGCCGCGCGGCGCACCGTCTATTGCGCGTCGAAACACGCGATGGAGGGGTTCACCAAGGCCATGGCGATCGAACTCGCGCCGCATGCGATCCGCGTCAATTCGCTTGGCCCGACGTTTCTGGAGACGCCGATGACGAAACCGTTCTTCGAAAACAAGGCGTTTCGCGACGAGGTGCTGTCGAAGATCAAGCTCGGCCGGCTCGGCCAGCTCGATGAGTTGACCGGCGCCATTGTGTTTCTCGCGTCCGACGCCTCGTCGCTGATGACCGGCTCGGCGCTCGTTCTCGACGGCGGCTGGACGGCGGAGTAAGGCGATGAACGATGCAGAACTGGGGCGGCACATCGTCGGTACCTGGACGCTGGTTTCGGTCAATTACGAAGACCAGAAGACCAAGGAACGCACGCCAATCTATGGCGAGCATCCCAAAGGCATTCAGATCGCCACGCCGCACGGGCGCTGGCTGGCGCTGATGACCGGCGAAAACCGGCCGATACCGAAAACCGACGCGGACCGCGCTCAGGCGCTCACAACTATGATCGCCTATACCGGCCGCTATCGCGTGGAGGATGGCAAAGTCATCACCAAGGTCGAAGCAGCCTGGAACGAAGCCTGGGTCGGCGGCGAGCAGGTGCGCGTCATCCGTTTCGAGGGCGACAAGCTTTTCATCGAGAGCCCGCCGATGCCGCATCCGAATATCAGCGATACGACAGTGCGAGTGATCGTGGTGTGGCAGCGCGAGAAGATGTAGGCAATGCAAATGGGGGCGTCATCGGTCGAGCGGCCTGCCGTCGCCGAGCTTCTGCGCCGGGCCCGCGACATTTCCGCCATCGCGCGCGAGCGCGCGCAGGAGACCGAGGCCGCCCGCCGGGTCAGCGAAGACATGATCGCGCGCATGCGGCAGGCCGATCTGTTCCGGATCATGCAGCCGCACGCCTATGGCGGGTTCGAATACGGCTTCGAAGTTTTTACCGAAATCGAGGCGGTGTTGGCATCGGGCTGCGGCTCGACCGGCTGGGTCTACGGCCTTCTGGCCTCGCATCAGTGGCTGATCGCCTGCTTCGACAAGCAGACGCAGGACGAAGTCTGGAGCGACCGCAACGCGCTTGCGGCCGGCACCTACGCGCCAGTGGCGCAGGCCATCGCGGTCGAGGGTGGCTATCGTGTCACCGGCGCCGGCAGCTTCTGCAGCGGCTGCGATTGCGCGCAGTGGCAATTCTTGGGTGGCATGATCCCGCAACCCGGCGGCCCGCCGCGGCCGGGGTTCTTTCTGCTGCGCACCGCCGATATCCGCATCGACGACAACTGGCGTACCATGGGTCTCGCCGGTACTGGCAGCAAGACCATCGTCACCGAAAACGCATTCGTGCCGTCGAACCGTGCGCTAGCCTTCGCCGACCTGTCCGCAGTTACCGCGCCGGGCATGCGGGCGCATGGCAATCCGCTCTATAAGCAGCCGTTCATTGCCGTGCTGCCCGTTACCATTGTGGCGCCGGTGCTCGGCATGGCGGAAGGCGCGCTGGCGTTCTTTCTCGACATGGTGAAGGGCCGCACCACGCGCGGCGCCGTGGCCGGTGGCAATCGCAAGATGGCGGCGCTGACGACGGTGCAGATGCGTGTCGCGGAAGCGTCGGCCTGTATCGACGCTGCAAGGCTGCTGATGTTTCGCGATCTTTCCGACACCTTCGCCATGGCCGCGCGGGGTGAAGCCGCCAGCATGGACGCGCGGCTTCGAAACCGGCGCGACCAGGCATTCTGCGTGCGGCTTCTCGTCCAGGCGATCGATGCACTATTTCTCGCCGCCGGCGGCCAGGGCCTGTTTCTCGATAACCCGCTGCAGCGCTTCTGGCGCGACGCTCACGCCGCAGCCTCACATATCAGTCTAAACTGGGATTCGACCGGCAGCATGTTCGGTCAATATCTGCTCGGCCTTGAGCCGCAGGGTCAGTATTGACGGTTTCGCCCGGGCGCCGGCCGATCGAAGTGCGGGTGATCGTGGTGTGGCGGCGCGAGAAGGGGAATAAACGGCGGCGCGTGGAACTTTGCGACGAGGCCGGCGTTTGCCAGACTTGATCGCTCTAGGGGGTTAGAGCCATGTATCTTTCCGACCAAAGTCTTCTTGTCATCATCGTCGTCGGCATCGTCGCCGGCTGGCTCGCCGGCCGCGTCATGGAAGGCGGCGGCTTCGGCCTAATCGGGGATCTCCTCGTCGGCCTGATCGGCGCTTTTATCGGCGATTGGCTGCTGCCGCGACTTGGAATTCATCTCGGCACCGGCATGGTTGCGCTGATTCTCAACGCATTTATCGGCGCCGTGGTCCTTCTCCTGATCCTGCGGCTGGTCGGCAGAGGCGGCTGGGGTTATCGCCGCTGGGGCAGGCGCTGGTGACGGCCGGACTTTCGTTCAAGCGCTGATCGGATAGACGGCCTTCTCGCCCGACAGCACCCGCGCCACGTCGCTGGCGCATTTGGTCTGCAACTCCTCCAGCGCCTCGACCGAATAAAACGCCGTGTGCGGCGTGAGGATCACGTTGTCGCGGCCGACCAACGGCGAATCCTTCGGCAACGGCTCGGTGACGACGACATCGAGACCGGCGCCCCCGAGGTGGCCGGAATCCAGCGCCGTGACCAGCGCGGCCTCGTCGATCAAGGGGCCGCGCGCGGTATTGATGACAAAGGCGCCCTTTTTCATCTTGGCGAAGGCCTTGGCGTTCATCAGCCCGCGCGTCGCCGGCTGCAGCGGCGCATGCACGGATATGAAATCGGACCGCGCCAATAGATCGTCGAAGCTCACGCTTTCGACGCCGGTCGCGGCGAGCGCGTCGGCGTTCACATAAGGATCGTAGGTGATGACGTTCAGCCCGAAGGCCTTGGCCTTGGGTGCCACCATGCGCGGAATATTGCCGAAACCGACAAGGCCCAGCACCTGGCCGGCGAGACGGCGCAATGGCACGATCGGCGGCACTTCCCAGCGGCCCGATTGCACCAGCTTGTTGGCAAGCGTCACCTTGCGGGCAAGCGCCAAGAGCAGCGCCATGGCGTGATCCGACACTTCGTGCAGGCAGTAATCCGGTACGTAATTGACGGCGATGCCGAGCTCCCGGGCCGCCGGCAAGTCGATATTGTCGACGCCAAGCCCGAAACGGCCGATGGCCTTGCACTTCTTCAACTCGCGTAGGAGCTGTCCGGTGAGCTTGGCATAAGTGACCAGCACCGCGTCGGCCTCGCGCGCCACGGCGAGAATGTCGTCGGCCGACGGGCTCTTCGCCATGCGGTATTCAGGATCAAGCCGCGCCAGCGCTGTCTTGGCCGGATCGAGCGAGGGAAATGGGCTGTCAGTGATGGCGATTGTTGGTCGTGCCATAGAAGCCTTCCTGCTTTTAGCGCGAATGGCGAGTAGCGAATGGCGAATGGCTAAATTGCTTCTGACTGTTCGCTACTCGCTACTCGCCTTATAGCGCAAACACCTGCGGATTGACGCAGTTCGGCAATTTGTGGCCGCCGAGAAGCGCCAGGATATTGTCGACCACCATATTGGCCATCGCCTCGCGCACCTCCGGCGTGGCGCTGCCGAGGTGCGGCGTGAGCACCACGTTGGGCATTTTCGTCAACGCCTTGTCGATCTTCGGCTCGTGCTCGAATACGTCAAGGCCGGCGCCGGCGATCTGTTTTTTCTGCAGCGCGCGAAGGAGCGCCGCCTCATCGATGATCGGGCCGCGGGCGGTGTTGATCAGATACGCGGTCTTCTTCATGAGCCGCAGCTCGCGGGCGCCGATCTGATGCCGTGTCTCCCCATTCAGCGGCGAGTGCAGCGACACGAAATCGGATTCGGCAAGGAGCTGATCGAAGGAGGCATAGGTCAACCCTGCCTCGGCTTCCTCGTCCGCGGGTTTGCGCCGCGGCGTCGAATAGAGCACGCGCATGCCGAAGCCATGCGCGCGGCGCGCCACGGCCTTGCCGATAAGGCCGCCGCCGCCGACAAGACCGATGGTCTTGCCCCATACCAGCGAGCCCATCAGATGAGCGGACTGACCGCCGGGAAATTTCCCGGCACGCGCCATGCGGTCGCCCTCGATCATCCGCCGCGCCACCGCAATCATCAGGCCGAAATTGAGATCGGCCGTGGCTTCGGTGGTGAGCGGCGCGGTTACAGTCACCGGAATGCGCCGGGCGGTGGCGGCGGCGACGTCGATATTGGACGGCGTGATCGATTGAGCGGCAATCAGACGCAGCTTTGGATTGGCGACGATCACCTCGTGATCGATCTTGTCATGAAGCAGGCAGAACAGAATGTCCGCCTTGCGTACGGCTGCGATCAGCGTGCGCTTGGGGATGATGCGGCTTGAATCGGCAAACAGCGTCACGCGTGCCGCCGCGCGCAGGCGCTTAAGCGCCAGCTCCGATACCGGCTGGGTGACGAAGACGCGCGGACGGGCTTTTTCGGCCATCAGGCGAGCCACCGCACCACGCCGGCGACGCCGTCGACGGCAACCTGAGCCCCGTCGGGTATGCGCCGTGTCGCGTCAAGCACGCCGAGCACCATCGGGATGCCGCGTTCGCGGGCGAGCGAGGCGAGATGCGATGTCGAGCCGCCGAGCTCGGCAACGACGCCGCCGACCCGCGGCAAAATGTGACTTAAGGCCGGTCCGGCAACTCGGGTCACCAGGATGTCGCCGGGTGCAACGCGGCTCAGCTCGCATTCGCAATTGACAACGACGGCGCGGCCGCTGCCCCAGCCGACGCCGGCGGGATGGCCGTTCAAGCCGGGATGCTTGAGCCAGATTTCGTCGGGAACGTGCGCCGGTGCCACATGCAGCGGCCGGGCCTGCAGAAGCTTGAAACCGTCGTCGTCGAGCGCCCATTCGATCTCGACCGGCATGCCGAGCACGTCTTCGCACTTGCGCATCAGACGGCCAAGGGTGGTGGCTTGGCCGGCCTCCAGGCATGGCGCGCGGACCAATTCGTCCGGCACTTTTTGCGGCGAGGTGCCGACGCCATTGCCGGAATCATGCGTGCAGGCCTCGCGATGATCCTTGCGGCCGGCTTCGTTCGAACGCACGAAGCCGTGGCGGCTGAGCACGACGCGGTCGGGCACGACCTCGCCCTGGGCGATCGCCGAGCCGAGGCCCCACGTCGCGCTGATCAGCATATGGCCGTCGGCGGTTTCGCTTAAGCCGCCGCCCGAGGCGCGGGCCTTGACCAGCGGCTGAACCAGCACCGCCATGGCCGTGTCCGCGGGATTTTGCTCGACCTGCGCCATCGACCGCCGTGCGGTCGTGGTCCACAGCGCCGCCCAGCAGGCGCGCAGCACCGTGAGAAATTCTCCGTCCTCACGCACGCCGAGAAAGCTCTCGAACTGGCCGGCAAAGTTCGCATCGGCGCGATCCTCGATCAGCGAGGACGAGCGCACGGCGGCCGGCTTGTCCACGGCCCACCACGCCGCAAGCACGTCGGCGAGCACGTCGGGCGCGAGATCGCTTTGATAAAGTTTCAGCCGGATCTCGACCGCGAGCCGCCGCTGCGCCGGCTGATCGGCCCGGGCGTAAGCGCCGATAATGTCGCCGAGTCCGAGATGCTGGATCTGCCTGTGATAGGCGTCCGCGACGATGCAGAAGCCGCCCGGCGTCGGCAGACCCGCCTGCGCGAGCGTCGCCAGATTCGCCGCTTTCGGCCCGACGCGCTCGGGATTTGTCGCGGCGGTATTGGAGAGGGGGATGATGAAACGCGTCATACGAATCTCGTTGGACTTTGTCGCCGCGCACTCCCTCTCCCCGTGTGCGGGGAGAGGGAGTGGTGAGGGGGCGGTGCCGCCGGGCTGAGAATTACGCTAAGGCCCAGACTCGCGGCAACGCCCCCTCACCCTCCTTCGCTTCGCTCAGTCGACCTCTCCCCCGCGCAGCGGGGAGAGGTGCTTTAGCGTCACTTCACGTGATCGCCGTAGCCGGGCAGCGGATCGACGACCGTGATCTGCTTGACCGGGAAATTGGAAACGATTTCGATCCCATCTTTCTTCACGATCAGCATTTCCTCGATACGCACGCCGTAACGGAATTTCTTGCCGTGCTGCGTTTCGAGCGCGAACGTCATGCCTTCCTGAATATCGATCGGATGGTCGAGCGACCAGATGCGCGAAATCACCGGGGGATCGTATTGGGCGAGGCCGAGCCCATGGCCCCAAAGATTGGCGGCGGCCTGATCCTCGTCCTCGTAGCCCCAGGTCTCCATCGCCGACGGCCACTTCATCGCAATGTCGCGCGTGGTGGCGCCGACCTTGACTGCGCCGATCGAGTCATAAAGCCATTTCAGCGCCGTCTCGTAGGTATCTTTCTGCTCCTGCGACGGTTCTTTGCCGACGCAATAGGTGCGGTAATAGCAGGATTTGTATCCGTTCCAGGTCAGCGCCGCCAAATCCATGAACACGATGTCGCCGGGCTGGATGATGCGGTCGGAAAAATTGCGCCAGTTCGGCCAGGTGTTCGGGCCCGACGAGACGATGACGTCTTCGACGTCCTCCATGCCGGGAATGTTGTAGAGATATTGCATCAGATGCGCGGTCACCTGGTTCTCGGTGACGCCGGGGCGCAGGAACTTCATGCACTCCCAATGAGTCGCATCGCCGATGGCGCCGACGATGCGGAAACATTCCTGCTCGTCTTCGCTCTTGACGGCGCGCGCGTCCATCATCGCGCTCATGCCATCGGTCCAGTTGATGTTATTTTCCTTGAAAACGTTGATCATGTTGATGTCGATGAAGTCGACACCGAGCTTTTGGCCGGCGACGCCGTTTTCCTTCATCGCCTGCAGCGCCGCCTTGACGAATTTATTGACCTGCTGGGTCGAGGCCGGTCCCGCGGCGCCCTTGATCCAGGCGAACGAGTGCCGCACGTTCTCCTTCGGAATCCACGGCGAATGACGCTCGATCTGGAAGCCGAGATCGCCCTGCTCGAACAGGATCGGCGCGCCATCGCCGCACAGCATGGCATAGCGCAGGCCCGGCTTGAGCCGGTTCCAGCCCGGTGTCAGTGTACCGGTCAAGTAGCGGACGTTCTCGTCATACATGCACAGCATTGCGCCAAGGCCGTGCTTTTTCATCATCGCGCGGGCCCGTTCGGTCCGGTATTTGCGCAGCCGGTCCCAATTGACGCGTTGCTGCCAATCCAATCCAGCAATGCCGAAATTCGCACCCATCAGGCTCTCCACTCATCGCTTTAGGCGGTCCAAAATCCTGCCCACCTGTGTCCGAAAAACGCCGACGCCGCAAGATGGTCGGGCCGCATCGCCGGCGAATTTCCGCGGCGATTTGAAGCTATGATTCTTGGTTGGGTGGCCTCGGCGTTACACTCATATCCCGAGGTAACGCTCCTTGAGCGCCGGTTCGGCTTGCAAGGCGGCGGAACTGCCGGACCAGACGACGCGGCCCTTTTCGAGGATGTAATGGCGGTCGGCGATGCGCGACAAAATATCGACGTTCTTGTCGATGACCAGGATCGATTGGCCGCGCTCTTTAAGGACCTTCAAGACCTGCCAAATCTCCCGGCGCACCATCGGCGCCAAGCCTTCGGTGGCTTCGTCCAGGATGAGGAGCCGCGGATTCGTCATCAGCGCGCGGCCGATGGCCAGCATCTGCTGCTCGCCACCGGAGAGAAGCGCACCCCAGCTCTCCAGCCGCTCGCGCAGAAGCGGAAACAGTTCGAGCACCGCGGCAAGTGTCCACGCCGCCGCGCCGCTGTGCCCACCGCGTGCGGTGGCGACGAGATTCTCCCGCACCGACAGGTTCGGGAAAATGTGCCGCCCCTCCGGCACCAAAGCCAGGCCGCATTGGGCGACGCGGTAGGAGGGCAGGCGGTGCAGCGCAACGCCGTCGAAGACAATCTCACCGCGCTTGGCCGGGAGGATGCCCATCAGCGTCGAGACGGTGGTGGTCTTGCCCATGCCGTTGCGGCCGAGCAGCGTGACCACCTCGCCTTCGGCGATGCTCAAGCTCACGCCGAACAGGATCTGGCTCTCGTCATAGCTCGCTTCGAGACCGTTGACGTCGAGCATCATTCAGCCTCGTCGCCGAAATAAGCGCGCTGCACCGTCTCATTGGCACGCACGACATCGGGCGTACCGGTCGCGATGGCGCGGCCATAGACCAGAACAGTCAGCCGATCGGCCAAGGTGAAAACGGCGTCCATGTCGTGCTCGATCAGCAGGATGGTCACTTTGCCCTTGAGCGCCGCCAGCCTTTGCACCATGCGCTTGGAATCTTCCGGCGCCATGCCGGCGAGCGGTTCGTCGAGCAGCACCAGCCGCGGCTTGGTGGCAAGAACCATCGCAATCTCGAGCGTGCGCTTTTCGCTGTGCGAGAGGTTGCCTGCGGCCACATTGAGCCGAGTCGCCAGGCCGAGCTCGGCCAGCAATGCCTTCGCCGGCTCGCGCAACGCCGGTTCGCGCCGCGCCGCGCGCCAGAAATGAAAGCTGTGTCCGGCTGACGCCTGCACCGCCAGCGTTACGTTGTCGAGCGCCGAGAATTCGCGAAACACGTTGGTGATCTGGAACGATCTGGCAAGCCCGCGGCGTACCCGCTCGGCCGCCGTGAGACTGGTGATGTCCTGACCGGCGAAAACAATTTCGCCGGCATCGGGCTGCAGGTCGCCGGCGAGCTGGGCGACCAGCGTCGTCTTGCCGGCGCCGTTTGGCCCGATGACGGCGTGAATTTCGCCGGGGAGGATTTCCAACGACACATCATCGGTGGCGACCAGACCGCCGAAGCGTTTGCGAAGCTGCCGGGTTTCCAGCAAGACGTCAGGCATGGGTGGATTTTGCCCGCCACGGCGCTACCGCGCCGAGCAGCCCCGACTTGGAGAAGAGGACGACCAGGACCAGAAACGGCCCCAGAATCGCTTGCCAATGTTCGGTGAAGCCCGACAACACGTTTTCCAGCACCAGATAGGCGATGGCGCCGAGCACCGGACCGATGAGCGTTCCCATGCCGCCGAGGATGACCATCATCATGATCTCGCCCGAGCGGGTCCAATGCATGATGTTGGGGGATAGAAACAGCGTCAGGTTCGCCAGCAAGGCGCCGGCCACGCCGGCCATGGCGCCCGATATGACGAAAGCGACGAGCTTGTAACGGAAAGTGCGAAATCCAAGCGCCACCATGCGCGTTTCGTTCGACTTGGCGCCGCGGATCACCATGCCGAATCGCGATTCGACGAGCCGCCAGCCGAACCCCAGGCAAAGCGCGAGCCAGGCGAAGACGAAATAATACAGCGTGGTCGGCTTATCCAAATTCAGCACCGCGGCAAAGCGGCTATGCCGCTCGATGTTGAGTCCGTTGTCGCCGCCGAACTGATTGATGCTTTCGCCGAGGAAGTAGATCATCTGGCCGAAGGCCAGCGTGATCATGATGAAATAGACGCCGCTGGTCCGCAGTGAAACCCAGCCGATGAACAGCGCGATCAGTGCCGAGGCAACAATGGCGGCGCCGAATTGAAGGAAGCCGTTGTCGATATTGTAATAGGCGAGAATGCCGACGGCGTAAGAGCCGATGCCGAGATAGGCGGCGTGGCCGAAGCTCACCATGCCGCCGAACCCGAGGATCAGATCGAGACTGACCGCGGCGATGGCGAAGATCATGATGCGGGTGAACAGATCGATATAAAAATCCTGGCCCAAGGCCGTGGAGACCGGCGGCAGCAGCGCCAGCGCCGCCAGCACGGCGAGCGCTACGATAAAGCCTGTTCGCGAAGACCTCACCGTTTTGCCCGCGGGAAAAGTCCCTCCGGCCGGAAGAACAACACCATGGCCATGAGGATATAGATCAGCATCGAGGCGGTCGCCGGTCCGGCATTGTCCGCGGCGTAGCCGGACATGAACAGCGCAAACAGCGGCCGCAGGAAGGCGCGGCCGATCGTATCGACCACTCCGACAAGAACCGCCGCAATGAACGCGCCGCGGATCGAGCCGATGCCGCCGATGACAATGACGACGAAAGCGAGAATGAGAAGGTCGTCGCCCATGCCGGATTCCACCGTAAACACCGGTCCGGCCAGCGC
>JBARER010000084.1:0-4181 GCA_049796395.1 Xanthobacteraceae bacterium | reverse complement strand
GGATGAGGCCTCGCAGAAATGTTCCGGTCGTCAGAACCACGGCGCTCGCCGCGAACTCGCGGCCATCCGCCAGGCGCACGCCCTCGACGCGGTCCTCGCCCAAGAGATCGTCGACCTCGCCTTCGATGACGGTCAGATTCACCGTCTGCCGGATCGCCTGTTGCATCGCTGCGGCATAGAGCTTCCGGTCGGCCTGCGCGCGCGGACCGCGCACGGCAGGCCCTTTGCGCCGGTTCAGAACCCGGAACTGGATGCCGGCAGCGTCTGCGACCCGGCCCATCAGACCGTCGAGCGCGTCGATTTCGCGGACCAGATGACCTTTACCGAGCCCGCCGATCGATGGATTGCACGACATCGCGCCGACGGTCGCGAATCGCTGGGTAATGAGCGCTGTGGATGCGCCCATTCGCGCCGCCGCTGCAGCGGCCTCGCAGCCGGCATGGCCGCCACCCACCATAATGACGTCAAAGCGACTATCCATCGCGCGCGCTCCAGGCAAACGTTCTACTGGACGCCTGTCAAAATCGGAAGTGTTTCACGTGAAACAGAGCACCAGCGGCCCGTTGACGATTCATTTACCAATACAGAAATCTCGGAACAGTGCGTCCAAAACATCTTCAACGTCGATCCGTCCGGTGAGACGACCGAGGGCGGTCCCTGCCGCGCGTAACTCTTCCGCCACCAGCTCCTCGCGTGGGTCGGATTTCTGAGCCTCGGCCAAAGCCCCATCGAGCGCCGCAGCTGTCATTTCCAACATCGCTCGATGCCGAGCGCGGGTGACGATGGCCGCCTCGGCACCCGAAAAAAACTCTCTTGAATAGTCCAGTAAGCTATTCATAAGACTATCTATTCCAACTCCATTTGAGGCGGAAACATTAATATTGAATTCAAGTTCATTGTTTCCTGACGCCGTCCCACTCTCTCCACCCGCCACCATGTCGATCTTATTACGGACGAGCCAGACGGCTTCGCCATCGAACGGCGGCTTGATCTGCGCTGGCTCGTCTCGGTCAACGCCCGATGCGTCAATGACCCAGAGAACCAGATCGGCTGCCGCGGCACGTTCGCGGGCCCGGCGCACGCCCTCCTGCTCGATCGGTTCGACGCTATCGCGAATGCCGGCGGTATCGAGAAGCGTCAGCGGATAGCCGCCGAGATTAAGATGCACCTCGATCACGTCGCGCGTCGTGCCCGCGTACGGAGAGACGATTGCCGCTTCCCGGCGCGCCAACCGGTTCAGCAATGTCGACTTGCCGGCGTTTGGCGGACCGGCGATCGCCACCACCAGGCCCTCGCGCAGCCGTTCGCCATGTCGCGCTCCGTCCAGCGCCGCGACGATTTCGCTGCGCAATTGCTGCGCAGCATGAACGGCCGGGCCGATCAGATCCTCCGGCACATCGGCCTCGTCGGAAAAGTCGATCCGCGCTTCAATCAGCGCCAGAGCTTCGATCAATCGCTGCCGCCAGGCCTCGGCGCGCCCGCCCGTCAAGCCCTTGAGCTGCCGGAACGCTTGGCGACGCTGGGCCGGGGTCTCGGCCGCGATCAGATCGGCCAAGCCTTCGACGGCCGTGAGGTCCATGCGGCCGTTCTCGAAGGCCCGGCGGGTAAACTCCCCCGGCTCGGCCAGTCGGCAACCGTCAATCCTGCCAAGCACCTCCAGCACCGCGCCAACGACGGCGTGGCCGCCGTGCAATTGCAGCTCGGCGACATCTTCCCCGGTCTCGCTATGCGGTGCCGGAAACCACAGGGCCAGCGCCTCGTCGATCTCTTCGCCGCTGGCCGGATCGCGCACCCGGACCAGCGCCGCCCTGCGCGGCTCGGGCAAGCGCCCGGTCAGCTTTTCGAGCGCCACACTGGCATTGGAACCGGACAGGCGCATCACCGCAATCGCTGCCGGCGGCCGGCCGGAGGAAAGCGCGAAGATAGTAGAGCGATCGGTAGTCACGTTGGCTTAATAACGCGAGTTGCAACTCAAGCCGATTTTCCTTAGGTTACATGTAACTAGGAAACACCGGAAATGCAGCGCAAGAGCAGACGCGCCGTTGCACAGATGCCCGCAAAGGCCGCGCTCCGCAAGACAAAGCGGAAGGTCACTGCCGTTGCGAAATCCTCACGCGGAAAGGTGAGCGCCTATCGCGCGCGTATGCGGGCGAAGGGTTACCGCCTGGTCCAAATGTGGCTGCCCGATACGCGAACGCCCGAATTCGCAGCCGAGGCGCGCCGTCAATCTCTGCTGGCCAATGCCGCCCCGCTTGCAGCGGAAGACCAAGCATGGGTTGATTCTCTCTCCGACTGGAATTCCGATTGAGGCGCGGCGAGATTTGGACGGCGTCGGACAGTACGCAATACGCGGAGAAACCGCGTCCCGTAGTCATAATTCAACACACTCATTTCGACGTTTTGGAGTCTGTGACGATTTGCGGGTTCACCAGCGATCCAACCGAATTGCCATTGTTTCGCATCCTCATTGAACCATCTAAACTAAACGGCTTGCTATTTCCCTCCCGCATCATGGTGGACAAGATTCTTACTCTCCGAAAAAGCAAACTCGGACAATGTATCGGGCAACTTGAAGATAAATACATCGCACAGCTTGATCAGGCGATCGCGACCTTCCTCGGCCTGACGGATTGACGTTTATGTCGGCCTCGCCGCAATCTCCCGCCGCTCACCACAACCGCCTCGCCCACGAGACGAGCCCTTATCTCCTCCAGCACCAGAACAATCCGGTCGATTGGTGGGCCTGGGGGCCTGACGCGCTCGCCGAAGCCACGCGCGCCAACAAGCCGATCCTGCTGTCGGTCGGTTATGCCGCCTGCCACTGGTGCCATGTGATGGCGCACGAAAGCTTCGAGGATAACGCCACCGCGCAAGTGATGAACGAACTGTTCGTCAACATCAAAGTCGATCGCGAGGAGCGCCCCGACATCGATCAGATTTACATGGCGGCGCTGCATCATCTTGGCGAACAAGGCGGCTGGCCGCTCACCATGTTCCTCACCTCGGCGGGCGAACCGATCTGGGGCGGCACTTATTTCCCCAACTCCTCGCGTTACGGCAAGCCGGCCTTTGTCGACGTGCTGCGCGAGATCGCGCGGCTGTTTCGCGAGGAGCCGGAGAAGATCGAACAGAACCGCTCAGCGCTGATGGAGCGGCTGGCCGCGGCCGCGCGGCCCGCGGGCATCGCCACCATCGGCGTTCACGAACTCGACAACGCCGCACGCCAACTTGTCGGCATCATCGATCCGGTCAACGGGGGCACCCGTGGCGCACCGAAATTCCCGCAAGCGGCTTTGTTCGAACTGCTTTGGCGGGCCGGACTGCGCAGCAAAGAACCGCGCTACTTCGCCGCCGTCGAACTTTCGCTGCATCATATTTGCGAAGGCGGGATTTACGACCACCTCGGCGGCGGCTTTGCCCGCTATTCGGTCGATGAGCGCTGGCTCGTGCCGCATTTCGAAAAAATGCTCTATGACAACGCCCAGCTCCTCGAACTTTTGGCGATCGCTTATCAGCGCACCGGCAACGCGCTTTATCGCCAGCGCGCCGATGAAACCGTGGCCTGGCTCAAGCGCGAGATGACGACGGGCGAGGGCGCGTTCTCGGCGTCGCTCGATGCCGATTCCGAAGGCGAGGAAGGCAAATTCTACGTCTGGTCCTATGACGAGATCATTCGCCAGCTCGGCATCGAAGACGGCGAATTCCTGGCCCGCCATTACGACGTCACGCCGACCGGCAATTTCGAAGGCCATAACATCCTCAATCGCCTCAAACCCCAGCCGCGCGGCGACGCTGACGAAGCACGGCTTTTAGCGCTCCGCGAAAAGCTGCTCGCCGCGCGGGGAAGCCGCGTGCGCCCGGGCCTCGACGACAAAGTGCTGGCCGATTGGAACGGGCTGATGATTGCGGCCCTGGTCAACGCCGGGCTGTTGTTCGGCGAACCCTCGTGGATCGCGCTGGCGCAACAGGCTTTCACGTTTGTCGCCACCGGCATGACGCAAGGCGACCGGCTTGGCCATTCCTACCGTGCCGGCAAACTGAAATTCCCCGGCTTGGCTTCAGACTTCGCCGCCATGATCCGCGCCGCGCTCGCGCTTTACGAAGCGACCGGCCGGCGCGCCTTCCTCGACCAGGCGCTCGCCTGGCAACACGCGCTCGATCGCGACTACGCCGATGCCGCC
>JBARER010000083.1:0-2458 GCA_049796395.1 Xanthobacteraceae bacterium | reverse complement strand
GGCATGAGGACGTCAGCGAAGGCAAGCCTCGGGATCGCCGGATCAGCCTCGCGGAACGCATCACGCGCCGCGCACACCGCCTTGGCGGTCGCCTCGCCTGCAAGAGCGAGGAAGTCGATGACGTTGCCGCCGCCGCTATAGACCGCGCTCGCCTCCCCCTCGCCGCCGTCCATGGTCTTCATATCGGCGAGCAACAACGCCGTGGGGAAACGTTGCCGGAAGATCGGCACAACGTTGCGAACGCCCTCGTATTTCAGGAGCGGCGTCCCAAGCTCCAGAATGGTCACGCCGGCCTCAAGCGCTGCCTCCGCCACCGCGAGCGCCTGTGGCAGATGGGGAGTATCGACAGAAATCTGGAACGTAAACCGCTCACGAAACAGGCGGCGGACGCGGTTCCATTCGCTGGGGACGTCGTTCATGTCATCAGGCTCTCAAATCCTCGCCGCAACGAAGGTCGGCGACAAATAATTGCTGAGAATGTCGATTTTGAAAATCGCGCGACGGGCAACGAACCGATGACGTGGAAAGGCCCGTGGCGAGACGAGCCCTGTATGGACTCGGCCGCTTCGGCGGTAACGCAATAGTCAGGGATTGCCGGCGCCGCGTGGCGTGACAGGTTGCGAGCCCCCGGTCGAACTCGGTCCAGGCACCACTCCAGCGCTGTTGCTGCTTCCGCCCATATGCTGCGAATTGCTGGCGGAATTCGAGCGCTGCACCGCCTGGGTGAGCGCCGTTACCGAATCCGGGCTTATCATCATCGTCACTGGGACGCCCTCGGAGTTCTTGGCTTGCACGAAGAATGATGAGGGTGTGATGGCGATATCAGTATATCCGGCCTTGGTGAGGTCGGCGCGCAGCTTCTGCGCTATGTGCATGTTTGCGCCAGCCGTCGTAGCCGGGTTCGCGTTCGTTTCGGTCTGGCCCTTTTGGATTGGGCTCCCGGGATTTAGCGCGGCCGGATTTGCGTTCGCGTCAGTCTGGCCTTGTTGCGTCGGGCTCTGAGAATTTACCGCGGTTCCTTTGGTCGGTCCGCTGCCGGCGTCGTTGGTGGACGTCGCGCTTGTCGTCGGGCCGCTGCCGGCGTCGCCCTGGGCCGCCAGGCCGGGCGACGCGAGGCCGCCCGCCATTACCAACGCGCACGCATATTTGGTGATCGATGTCATGCGCCGTCTCCCTAGGGATCGCCGCCCAGCAGAAAACCAACTCTTGGTTTGCACCCCGGTTCCAGCAGACGCCGAATTTGTTCGCAATCGCGCGCCAAAGAGCGCGTGCGGCGTGCGGATCACGAAGGGGAGTCCGTCTCCACGAATCGCCAATTGCTGAACCGCAGCGACATTTTTGGGCGAATACTTTTTGGCCCAACAATAGGCGTAGCGTAACGCCAAGAAACCTTCAGCCGGCGATGATGCGCAAAACCTTCTCCACGCCGCCCTCAGTGTTCGGCGCCACGAACCCTCAGAGAGACGGCGAGCGAACCCCGCGGCAGCGGGCTGGAGAGATCACCCAAACAATCCCAAGTTAAAGCTTGGAATAATATGGCTGGGGCGGGAGGATTCGAACCTCCGGATGGCGGAATCAAAATCTAACTGGTCCGGCTTACGAATCAACGCGCGTTCCGAAAAATCACCAGAAATCGCGCCTTAGCGTATCAAAGAGTTAGCGTGAATTTCGGAATGGCGCTGCGCTTTGCGGATCATGCTATGGCTGCCGCATGACTCGCCGGGAGTGGGGAAATGTGCAGATCGCACGTGCAGGCATTTTGGTTGGTTCGCGCGGCGCCGACCCCTAACACTGCCTCGGGAGATGCTTCCCCCGACGCCGAATGATCGGGGCCAGAGGCGGCGCTTAGCAGCCCGTTGACGAAGTCGTTCGGCGCTGATTCCGTCTTGTCGTCGAGCTTTGGCGGGGAATCAGCGATGGCGATGGGGCGATCGGACGGGGTTCAGGACGATCTGATGGCGACGTGGGCTGAGATGCCGCGGTCGCCGGGCCATGCGTTCTACGATCGGCTGCAGGACCTGCTTGGCGAGGCTGGCTTCGACGCGTTCGTGGAGCAGATGTGCAAGCCGTACTATGCGGCGAGGATGGGCGCGCCGTCGCTGCCGCCTGGGCGGTACTTCCGCATGCACATGATCGGCTATTTCGAGGGGATCGACAGCGAGCGCGGGATCGCCTGGCGTTGCGCGGACTCGTTCTCGCTGCGCGATTTCCTTGGGCTGTCGAACCGCGACAAGGTTCCCGATCATTCCTGGCTGTCGCGGACCCGTTCGCGTCTGCCGCACGAGGCGCACGAGAAGGCTTTCGGCTTCGTGTTGAAGCTCGTGGCTGAGCGCGGTCTGGTGAAGGGCGAGCGGATCGGAGTCGACGGCTCGACGATGGAGGCCAACGCGGCGTTGCGCACGATCGTGCGGCGCGACAACGGCGAGAGCTACCGCCAGATGCTGACGCGGATGGCGAA
>JBARER010000082.1:0-2291 GCA_049796395.1 Xanthobacteraceae bacterium | reverse complement strand
GCCCGACAAGGAGCGCGCAATGCGGCTGCCTGATCCGCCGCTGCTTTTGGTGACCGACCGCGCGCAGGCGCGCCGATCGCTTGCCGAAATCGTCGGCGCAGCGCTGACGGCCGGCTGCCGCTGGGTCAGTCTGCGCGAAAAAGACTTGCCGGACGATGAGCAGGTCGTCCTGGCGCGCAGCTTGATGCCGGCGGCGCGGCGCCACGGCGCCCGGCTTATGCTGCACGGCGAGGCGCGGCTTGCACAACTCGCCGGCATCGACGGCGTACATTTGCCGTCGGGCGGCGACGCTGCCGCGGCACGCGCGCTGCTGGGCCGTGAAAAACTGATCGGCGTGTCAATCCACACCGTCACCGAGGCCGAAGCAATCGATCCGCTGGCCGCTGATTATGCGCTGGCCGGGCCTGCCTTCGAGACGCCGAGCAAGCCGGGCTACGGCCCGCAGATCGGCCGCAGAGGTTTGGCCGATATCGCGCGCGCTGCGCGCGTGCCGGTGCTCGCCATCGGCGGCATCAATACCGTGCGGCTTGGCGAAGTCATGGCGGCGGGCTGTGCCGGCGTTGCGGTGATGGGCGGCGTGATGCGCGCGGCCGATCCTGGACTTGAGGTGAGGACGCTCCTGGCAACGCTTCAGGGCTATCCGCGCGCGCGGTAAGTAGCGATCCCCTGATCCGGCACCCAGATGCCTGCCGGCAGCTTACCAGCCTGCCAGAATACGTCGATCGGCATGCCGCCGCGCGGATGGAAATAGCCGCCGATGCGCAGCCAATTGGGTTTGAGCAAACCGACAAGCTTCTTGCCAATGCTCACCGTGCAATCTTCGTGAAAGGCGCCGTGATTGCGGAAACTGTTGAGATAAAGTTTAAGCGACTTCGATTCCACCAGCCAGCCCTTCGGCACGTAGTCGATCACCAGCGTGGCAAAATCCGGCTGGCCGGTGACCGGGCATATGCAGGTGAATTCCGGGAACGTGAAGCGTGCGACGTAATTCGTATCTGGTTGCGGATTACGCACGCGGTCGAGTACCGCTTCGGCGGGCGAGGCGGGGATCGCTGCAGGTCGGCCGAGCTGGGGGGATTTTTTTGTCATTCTCTCATTCTAGTGCATAGAACCCGGCTTCGGGCGCGTTGCCAGGGAGAGGGAAGAGCGAGCGTAACCGGATACTGTTGCGGAGTCGGATACTGGTTGCATTTTTGCAACGTCGACGAGAAATTTCACATAAAATCGCGGGTATAAGTGAAAAAACATGCCGCCGTCGTTGTCCCCTCATCGCCGTCCGGAATAACCTGACAGCGACAGTGAAGGGTGGACTGGGCCGCGAAAGATGCGGACGCCGGTCCACAGGGCGTTGGGAATGCGGGGTAAAACGCGCAGGCTGCTGCCGGGCACGCGTCGGCTCCTGGCGACAAGCTCGGTCGCCGCGCTGCTCATCGGTGGCGGCATGCCGGTTGCCCTGGCGGCGCCGTGCACCAACGTGGTTGCCGCCCCCTTCGACAATCCGGCCAACACCACCGTTCAGAACATCTGCATCACTGGAAGCTTTACTGCGCCCGGCAGCAACGTCAGCAACGAAGGGACGATCAGTCCCTCCGGCATTGCTTTTGTCGGCGGCACGATCAGCGGCTCGATCCTCGACACCGGCGTGATCAATGGCGGCATTTCACTCGACGCCGCGAGCATGATCACCGGCAACCAAGTTGCGATCTCGATCGGCGGCTCGATTTTTACCGGCGGTATCAGCAATGCCGGGACGCTGTCCGTCAGCGCGTCCGCCGTCGTCGTCAACGGTCCGTCGACATTCTCAGGCGGAATCAGCAACTCGGGCACAATCACCGCGGCCGGCAACGGCATCAATGTCGGCGGGGCAGGACAATTTACTGGCGGCATTGTCAATGCCGCCAGCGGCACCATCGCGGCGACCCGTTTCGGCGTCGGCGTTCTCGTCGGCAGCACCGGGGGGCCTGGCGTCTACAATGTTTCGAAGTTCAATGGCGGCATCAGCAATGCCGGCAGCATTTCGTCGAACAGCGGAACAGGCATTCAAATCAACGGCGTCTCCACCTTCGGCGGCGGCATCAGCAACAGCGGCACGATTTCAGGCAGTCGCGCTGGTATTCGCGTCGAGCAGACCGTCTCCTTCGTCGGCAGCATCGTCAATGCGGCCGGCGGCGCCATCAGCGGCGGCACGGGCATAGAGATTTGCAATTGCGTCACGTCATTTCTCGGCGGCATCACCAATGCCGGCACCATCGCGGCCGCCTACACCGGAGTTTTTGTCAACGGGATAAGCG
>JBARER010000081.1:0-22242 GCA_049796395.1 Xanthobacteraceae bacterium | reverse complement strand
GTCATGGTGCGCGTGCTCGGCGATCCCGGCGATCCGGCGACGCATCTGGAAAACCGCGTCGGCGAGCCGGCTGCCAATCCCTATCTCTATATCGCGTCGCAGATTTATGCCGGGCTCGACGGCATGGCGAGACAAAGCGACCCCGGCCCGTCCGCCGACACGCCCTACGAGATGCAAGCGCCCATGCTGCCGAAAAGCCTTGGCGAGGCGCTGACGGCGTTGCGCGGCGACACCTTGTTCAAAGAGAGCCTCGGTACCGCCTTCGTCGACTATTACATTCGACTGAAGACCGCCGAGCTCGATCGCTTCAAGACAGAAGCTGTATCAGCCGGCGACGGCGAGGTCACCGCCTGGGAGCAGAACGAATATTTCGATATGTTTTGAGGAGGACGAAAAATTACACGTCCACGCTCGCCGCATGCGCATGCTCCTCGATGAAGATGCGGCGGGGCTCGACCTTGTCGCCCATCAACTCGTCGAAAATCGTATTGGCCTCGTCGATTTCCTTGACGGACACGCACAATAGCGAACGGGCATTGGTGTCGAGCGTGGTTTCCCAGAGCTGCTCCGGGTTCATTTCGCCTAGTCCCTTGTAGCGCTGCAGCGACACGCCCTTCTTGCCGGCGGCGGTCACTGCCTCGAACAGCCCGACTGGACCGTGGATTGCCATTTCCTCGTCTTTTCGCCGCAGCATTGCCGGCGGCGTCGGGCGTGGGAAAACCTTCTGCAGCGAAGGGGCGAATTCGTCGAGCTTGCGCGCGTCGGCCGAGCCGAGCAGCGCCTGATCGAGCACCGCGACTTCCTTGACGCCGCGCACGGTGCGCTCGAACTGGAAGCCGGTGCCTTCGGTGAATTGGCCCTGCCAGCCGCGCTCGGTCTCCTCCGACAGCGCATCGAGCCGCTTGGCGATATAGGGCACCGCGGCAACCGCCTTCTGTGGATCGCCGAAAATCTCGTGGTTGAGTACGCTCATAATTGACGCCTGCTCGACCACTTGCCGATTGTAACGGCTGTGCAGGCCGCGCAGCAGATTGCGGATGGCGCGGGAATCCTCGACCAGCTTGCGCAGATCGTTGCCGGCGAGCACTTCTCCGGAGGACAAACGCAGCGTCGCCTCTTCGATTCCAGTGTCGATCAGAAAATCCTCGAGCGCGCGCTCGTCCTTGAGATATTGCTCGGACTTGCCGCGGGCGATTTTGTACAGCGGCGGCTGGGCGATGTAGAGATATCCATGGTCGATGATCTCGCGCATCTGCCGGTAGAAGAACGTCAATAGCAGCGTGCGGATATGGGCGCCGTCGACGTCGGCGTCGGTCATGATGATGATCTTGTGGTAGCGCAGCTTGTCGACAGAGAACTCGTCGGCGCCGATACCGGTGCCGAGCGCGGTGATGAGCGTGCCGATCTGCTCCGACGACAGCATCTTGTCCATGCGGGCGCGCTCGACGTTGAGGATCTTGCCGCGCAGCGGCAGCACCGCCTGAAATGCGCGATTGCGGCCTTGCTTGGCGCTGCCGCCGGCGGAGTCGCCCTCGACGATGAACAATTCGGATTTGGCCGGATCACGCTCCTGGCAATCGGCAAGCTTGCCGGGCAGCGAGGTGATGCCGAGCGCGCTTTTGCGCGTCATTTCGCGCGCCTTGCGGGCGGCTTCGCGGGCGGCCGCGGCCTGGATCACCTTGCCGACGATGATCTTGGCTTCCGACGGATGCTCCTCGAACCAGGCCTTGAGCATGTCACTGACGATGCCTTCGACGGCGGGGCGCACCTCTGACGAAACGAGCTTGTCCTTGGTCTGCGAGGAAAATTTCGGATCCGCAACCTTGATCGAGAGCACCGCCGTCAAGCCTTCGCGGCAGTCGTCGCCGGTCAGCGCGACTTTTTCCTTGCGCGCGCCGCCGCCGGTTTCGGCATAGCCGGTGACCTGACGGGTCAGCGCGCCGCGGTAGCCGGCCAGATGCGTGCCGCCATCGCGCTGCGGGATATTGTTGGTGAAGCACAGCACCGTCTCGTGATAGCCGTCGTTCCACCACATCGCGCAGTCGACCATGACGCCCTCGCGCTCTGCCTTGATCACGATCGGCTGCGGGATGAGCGAGGTCTTGTTACGGTCGAGATATTTGACGAAGGCCTCGACGCCGCCTTCGTAGCGCAACTCCTCGCGCTTCTCGACGGCATGGCGCATGTCGGACAGCACGATGGTGACGCCGGAATTGAGGAAGGCGAGCTCGCGTAGCCGGTGCTCCAGCGTGGCGAAGTCGAACTCCGTCATGGTGAAGGTCTTTTTCGACGGCAAGAAACTGACCTCGGTGCCGCGCTTATCGTGTGCGGCGCCGACGACGGCGAGCGGCGCGACCGGCTCGCCGTTAGCAAATTCCATGAAATGTTCCTGGCCGTCGCGCCATATGGTCAGCCTGAGCCAGCTCGACAGCGCATTGACCACCGAGACGCCGACGCCGTGCAGGCCGCCGGACACCTTGTACGAATTCTGGTCGAATTTCCCGCCGGCATGAAGCTGCGTCATAATGACTTCGGCAGCGGAAACGCCTTCACCTTTATGGATATCGGTCGGAATGCCGCGGCCGTCGTCGCGGACGGTGCAGGAACCGTCCGGATTGAGCCGCACGAACACTTCCTTGGCGTAACCGGCCAGCGCCTCGTCGATGGCGTTGTCGACGGCCTCATAGACCATGTGGTGCAGGCCGGAACCATCGTCGGTGTCGCCGATATACATGCCCGGCCGCTTACGCACGGCATCGAGCCCCTTGAGCACCTTGATCGATTCCGCGTCGTAGTCGGACGGCGCCGGGAGAGGCTTACGGACGGGTTCGGCCATACGGAAAGCTCGCGAATCGGCTGCAAAAATGGACGTAGGAATCGCTGAATCGTGTACACGAAATCAGAGGCCGGTGCACGGCAAAAGCACCTGGATTAAGATATTGTCAAAACGGGGTTTTTCAAGGTTTTCGGGGCCGTCAAAGGCGGCCGTGATTCAGCCCCGAAAAGACCGCAGCCGTCAACGGCGCACAAGGTCGGCAGATGTCGGCACAGGCGCTCGTCTGCCGGTACCCGGCGGCTAGAGTTCCGGGCGCTGCAGCGGCTTGATGAGATGCCGGTCGCCCGGCCGGTATTCGGGGACGGGATGTTGGAACGAGCCGAGGACGGCGGCCCAGAGTTCCATGCGATCCAAATCCTCGCGCAGCCGCTCCATCGCTTCGATGAGGTTCCGGACAATCAAATCTTCTGCTTCTTCCGGCATATTGTCCGCCCACATTTTTGCGCATCTGTCACAAACCGGACGTTTCCTGCTTCCTCCAGATTCAAGAGGCTTCCCGCCCTCTTGTTCCCCGATTGCTTGCTTGCGGCGGGCAAAATCTCGCGGCCCGATTGGAACAGTTTCGCCTCAGGGCGCCGGAGACCGCGCTTGCAGCCTGCCGGATCTGACCTCAACCATTGCTGCGGTGCCGTCGATTTCCGCGAACAGCGCCGGATCCGCGCCGGTCATCCAGACTTGGCTCGGCAATTGGGCCAGTTCCGCATGCAATGCGGCGCGTCGGTCCGGATCGAGATGGGCAACGACCTCGTCGAGCAACAACACCGGCGCCATCCCGGTCATCGTGGCGATCAATCGGGCGTGAGCGAGCACCAGTCCGATCAACAGTGCCTTTTGCTCTCCGGTCGAGGCGTCGGCCGCGCTGACGTTCTTGTCCGCATAGACAACCTTGAGATCGGTGAGATGCGGTCCGTCGAGAGTGCGTCCTGCAGCCGCATCGCGCGATCGATTGTCGCGCAAGATCGCACGGTAGCGTCTCTCGATTTCAGCGGCCGGATGATCGGCGATGAGCTGCTCGATCCAGCCATCGAGCCCGATTTCCGCGGAAGGGAAGGCCGAGCCGCTACGCGCTTCCAGCACCGCGGCCAGCCGCCGCACTGTTTCCACCCGCAGTCCGGCGACCGCGACGGCAAGTTCGGCGGTTTCATGCTCGACCGCATCGAGCCAATGCGGATCCGGCGCCGCGTCCTCCAACAGGCGATTGCGCGAGCGCAGCGACCGCTCGAGCGCATTGACGCGGCTGCCATGTTCGGCATCGACGGCAAGCACCAGCCGATCGAGAAAGCGCCGGCGCTCCGATGGCGCGCCGGCAAATAGCGTATCCATCGCCGGTGTGAGCCAGACGGCGCGCAGGTGGTCGGCAAAAGCTGCGGCCGACGCGACCGGCTCGCGGTCGATCCGGCATTTACGTTGCGTCGTCACGCCGTCTTCCGGCGGCCGATCGATGCCGGTGCCGAGCGTTGCCAGCCCGAGTGCTCCTTCGACTTCGGCGGCGACCGCCCAAGAGCCGTCGCCCTCACTGAACGCCACTTCATCGAGGGTGGCACGGCGCAGGCCGCGGCCGGGCGCCAGAAAGGAAATGGCCTCGATCAGATTGGTCTTGCCGGCCCCGTTCGGCCCGACCAGCACCATCGTCTTGGCGCCGGCTACAAGTGATGCCGTGTGATAATTGCGAAAGTTGGTCAGCGTCAGCCGAAGAATCGTCATTACTCGTCATCGTCCGCGCCGGCGGATGATCCAGTAATCGATTGAGAACCCGGTAAGGACCGATGCCGGAGCATAGCGGAAGCTCCGCCGGAACCTGTCATCGGGCCGCACGCGCTTGGGGTGGACCCGTTGGCGGAGCAGGTCCAAAACGCGTCACACTCGCATCGGCATCAGCACGTAAAGCGCGCCGCGCGGCTCCTTGTCCTGGATCAGCGTCGGGGAACCGGGATCGGCGAGCTTGAGCACCGCCGCCTCGCTTTCGATCTGCGCGGCGATGTCGAGGAGATAGCGTGAATTGAAGCCGATATCGACCGGATCGGCTGCGTACTCGACCTCAAGCTCTTCGTTGGCGCTGCCGGAATCCGGGTTGGTGACCGACAACAGCAATTTTCCGGCCGAGATCGATAATTTGACGGCCCGGCCGCGTTCGCTCGACACTGTCGATACGCGGTCGACCGCCGCTTCGAATTCCTTCTTGTCGACAACGAGCTCCTTGTCGTTGGCGACCGGAATGACCCGGCTGTAATCGGGGAAGGTGCCGTCGATCAGCTTCGAGGTCAGGATGGTCTGGCCGATGGTGAAACGAATCTTGCCGGGCGACAGTTCGATCGCCACCTCGGTCTCGCTGTCCTCCATCAGGCGCTGTACCTCGCTGACGGTCTTGCGGGGCACAATCACCCCGGGCATGCCGGCGGCGCCGCTCGGTAGTTCGATTTCCATTTGTGCCAGGCGATGCCCATCGGTTGCCACCGCCCGCAAGGTCTGCGCCTTCGCCGAACCAGCGGCATGCAGATAAATGCCGTTGAGGTAGTAGCGCGTCTCCTCGGTGGAGATCGCGAACTGGGTCTTGTCGATAAGCCGTTTGAGATCGGCCGCTTTGAGCGCGAATTTGTGCGTCATCTCGCCGGGGGCGAGATCGGGGAAATCGCTTTCCGGCAGTGTCTGCAGCGTAAAACGCGAACGGCCGGCGCGGATCGACAGCGCGGCGCGGTCGCCGGACGATTCCAGCACGATCTGGGCGCCCTCGGGAAGCTTGCGCACGATGTCGAAAAACATGTGTGCGGGCACTGTGGTCGAACCGGCAGGCCCGGCCTCGGCGGCGATCGCATCGGTGACTTCGATGTCAAGGTCGGTGGCCTTGAGCGCTAGCTTGGCGCGGTCGGCGCTCAACAGCACATTGGCGAGGATCGGAATCGTATTGCGGCGCTCGACCACGCGATGCACGTGGCCCAGCGATTTCAGCAGCTCCGATCGCTCTACCGTGACCTTCATCGTCAAACCCGTTGCCGCCAAGTCGGCCCGATGGATACTGGGCGGCCGCTTGGCGGAAAGCGAAAGTGGCGTGCGGCGGCCGCTTGGGCAAGTCCACAGCCGGCCCGCGGCGGCCTTTTCCCTAGCTTTTCACAGAATTCGGCAGCCGTCGGCAAGGTGGATCAATCTTGAAGCTGCCGTTTGAGCCCCTCGATTTCCTCGGCAAAGGCGCTGTCGTTGCCCGCCAGATTTTCGATCTTGCGTACCGCATGCAGAACGGTGGTGTGGTCACGGCCGCCGAAGCGGCGCCCAATTTCCGGGAGCGAACGCAAGGTCAAAACCTTAGCCAGGTACATCGCCACCTGACGCGGCCGCACGACATTGGCGGTACGGCGCGACGACAATAGGTCAGCTCGGCTGACATTGTATTGACGGGCCACGATACGTTGGATGTCTTCGATGCGGACCCGCTTGGGTTCGGCTGGCCGGATCAGGTCGCGCATTTCCCGTTCGGCCATTTCCAGCGTTACCGGCTGGCCGGTCAGCTTGGCGTGGGCCAAGAGGCGGTTGACCGCGCCCTCGAGGTCCCGGCCGTTATGCGTGACGGACTTGGCGATGAAGCCCAGCACCGGCGCCGGCACCTCGAAACCGGGATGATGCAGCCGAGCGGCGGCAATACGGTTCTTGAGAATTTCCAGCCGCAATTCCTCGCCCAGCGAGCCGATCTCCACGACGAGGCCTCCGGCAAGCCGTGAGCGTGCGCGGTCGTCCAGACTTTCGAGATCCGCCGGCGGCCGGTCGCTGGCGATCACGACCTGGCGACCGGCGTCGATCAGCGTGTTCAGCGTGTGGCAGAACTCTGACTGGGTCGAGCGTCCTTGCAGAAACTGCAAATCGTCGATCACCAGGACGTCGATGGCCCGCACGGCCTCTTTGAAAGCGAGCGTGGTCTGCGTGCGCAAGGCGGAAACGAAGCCATACATGAAGCGTTCGGCAGTGAGGTAAAGAATCTTGCGCTCGCCGCCGTTATTGCCGGTCCAACTGATCGCCTGCAGCAGATGGGTTTTGCCGAGGCCCACGGCGGCGTGAATATAGAGCGGATTGAACATCAGCGGCTCGCCGCGCCGGCTGGCCGCGACCTGCTTTGCCGCGGCATGCGCCAGCGTGTTCGAACGGCCGATGATGAATGTGTCGAAGGTGAGCCGCGGGTCGAGCGGCGAGCCGCCGAGCGCCTCGTGCACCGTCATGAACGGCACGCCGGTGCGCATGTCGCCGTTGACGGCGGCGCCATCGCGCGCTTCGCGTGCCGGCACCATACCATCCGCGGCCTTGGGTTTGACCGAAGGCAGCTTGATCGTGGCCGAACGAACGCTCAATTCCAGGCGCGTCACGCCGGGTTCTTCCTCCTGCCACTTGGCAAGGACGCGTTCGCTGTAATGCGACTGGATCCAATTGCGCAGAAACCGGGTCGGTACCGACAGACGCAATAGGCCATTGTCGGTGGTTTCGAGCTCCATGCGGCCGAACCAACTGGTGAATACGTCTTCACCCAATTCGGTACGCAATCGCTCTTTCACCCGCCGCCAGCGCTCCTGATCGGTGACTGTCATTTTGGCCCGCTTTATTTTCGGAGGTTAATTTCCCGGGCCGGTCGAGGGAGTCGATCCCACGGGCCCGAATATGGCCGACACGCAACTCACTTCAGCAAGGAGCACCAGGCTCGGCGCGGCCAGCGAAATGGCCCGCTTCGGTGCAGCGTCACGCTTCAGCCGCCCGAGGCGGCCCTGGGCCAACACCAAGCGATGATCGCGGCAAATGGCAGATTGGTTTTCGTCATCATGCCCCCCTCCATCGTTCCCAGATTCGATGGCTCTCACTGGCTCTTTGTGCAGCGCGGCTGCGAGACTTCTAGCTACGTATTTCACCAAACCGGCAGATACTCTGTACGCTCGCCGCTCAGGACTTGGGGCCACGACAGGTCGGAACGCACGCGACTGGACACACCTCACCCGCACCCATACCGCGATGAGTTAGTGCTCGACCGACTTGTTGAAGACCTTCGGAACCGAAGTGAAACGAAAAACTAGCACGCGAATTCGCGGCCGCAACTGCAAAAAAACCTCGTCAATATTGAGCTTTTAGCTTGACCGACAAGAGGCGCCCTGGTTTTGGGCGCCGCGTCCGGGACAAATCATTGACTCGGCGGCTGAATCAACGCGCGAATAAAAAGCGTAATCCGCGTGTCATGTTCGCAATCGCGCCCCCGAGCAAACAAAATCCGAGCCAAGAGGAATCACCCGGAATCAAAGTCCGGCTAGGGGTGTGTGCAATAAGTCATTCATCGCCCTTGAATTCTTTTGGACAGTTTTATGGGGTAACCCGTAGGCGGCGCGGTGGGAGCAAACAAAACTTGGGCGCTTGGCGGCCGCAGAATGGCCAAAAACGCCTCTAGCTGGGATATTTGCGGCGTGACGTGACAATAATACAACAGTAAAATTGCAGTCCACGACTAACTGCGCATCTCACCAGAAATTTCAAAGGCAAATTGACGAAGAAGCTATTTCTTGCCGAGTTTGGCGACCCGCTGGGCGAGCCGTGAAACCTTTCGGCGCGCTGCGTTGCGGTGCACGATCCCTTGTTGCGCTGCACGAATGAGCGCCGGCTCGGCCCGCGCCATCGCCGCCAGGGCAAGGCTCTGATCGCCGGAAGCCAATGCCTCCTCGACCTTGCGCGTAGCCGAGCGCAGGTGCGAGCGCCGCGACTTATTGACGGCGGTTCGACGCGCGCTCTGGCGAGCGGCTTTTTTGGCAGACTTGGTATTGGCCATGGACCGTATAGCTTCGTTGACGAGCGGCGCTTATAGGGGTGCGCGGGCGCAGCGTCAACGCTGGACAGCGAGCCGAGGGGCCGCGGCCGAACCGCGCATTTCGGGCTACCTCAGTCCCGCGCCCAGGCGGCTCAAGCGACCCGTTTGGCCCTTACCGCGTCGTATCCGGCGATCACGGCGGCGCGGTCGGCTGCCGCAAAGGTCGAGAGTGGGGGCTCAACCCGCGCCCACGGCGGCGCGTCATGGATATGGGCCAGGAGCGCTTTGATGCCGGGCACGAGCGCCTTGCCGTCGAACAATTTTCGAATGGTCACCGCCTCGGCGAGCGCCGCCGCGTCGCCGGAACGATAGGCGCGCGCGCAGAGGTCGGCATTGAGATTGGCGGTTGCCGAAATGCAGCCGGCAAATGGACCGGATCGCGCTTCCGGCAGCGCTGCTTCGGTGGAAGGGAAGACCTTGAACCGCGGTAGGATGCTGGCGGCGTCCCGAGCGTAGGCCATGTCGCCGGACGAGTCCTTCAATCCGACGATCCGTTCGCCAAAAGTGTCGAGCAAGCGGCGGATCAAGGCGACGTGCCAGTGCAGGCCCGACTGCGCCGGAAAATGATAGAGGTAGATCGATACCGGCTGCGCGGCGGTGGCGGTCACGATCGCGTCGATATAGGCGACCAAGCCGTCGTCGTGCACGCCTTTATAATAAAACGGCGGCAGCACCAGCGCGCCGGCGAAGCCGAGTTCCGCGGCGTGCTTGGTCAGCGCGATCGCGTCGGCTACGGCGGCGGCCCCGGTTCCAACCATCATGCGGTCGAGTGGCAGCCCTGCCTCGGCGTAAGCGGTCATCACCCGCCGACGCTGGTCGAGCGAAAACGAGGTCGCTTCTCCCGTGGTGCCGAGCACGTTGAGTCCATCGCAGCCGGTCTCGAGCAGAAAGCGCGCCAGCGCCGTCGACCGTGCGGAGTCGGGCTCGCCGTGTTCGCCGACCGCAGTTGCGACGGCGGCAATGACGCCGTGAAGTGTGTTGGTCGGTAACTTGGAGGGTGTGTCGGACGAGGTCATGGACGCTGCATTGGTCATGGCCGGAACCTGATTTTGGGACGATTGCCGGCGCGTCTTGCGCCAGCCGCCGATCCAGTAAACCATGCCGCCGCAATGTTCAATCGAACGGGTCGCCGGCTCGCAGGCAGGCATGCGCGACCCCGATCTCATCGGAATCTGGAAATTGAAATGACGGAAATCTACGACGTCATCATCGTTGGCGCCGGCGCGGCGGGTTGCGTCCTGGCAAACCGGCTGTCGGCGCGCGCCGCCAATCGTGTGCTCCTGCTCGAGGCGGGAGCGGATACGGTGCCCGGAGCGGAACCCGCGGATATTCTCGATTCGTATCCGCGCTCCTATTACAACGACGCCTATTTTTGGCCCGCACTCAAGGTGCATTGGCGGCGCCAAGACAATTCGCCGCTGACCGGCTTCTCCCAGGGGCGCGTCATGGGCGGCGGCTCGTCGGTGATGGGCATGGTCGCCTACCGTGGCACGCCTGACGACTATGCCGAATGGCAGGCAGCCGGCGCCGCCGGATGGGGCTGGGACGAGGTGCTGCCCTATTACCGCAAACTCGAGAGCGATCAGGACTTCGACGGCGCGCTCCATGGCAACGACGGCCCGGTGCCGATCCGCCGCACCAAGGCCGCGGATTGGGCGCCATTGGCGAAAGCAGTCCACGCCTTTGCCGAAGAACGCCAGATTCCCTTTGTCGCCGATATGAACGCCGACTTTCGCGACGGCTATGGCTCGGTGCCGATGAGCAATACCCCCGACCAGCGCCGATCCGCTTCGATCTGCTACCTGACTGCGGATATCCGCCGCCGACCGAACCTCACGATCATGACACGTGCGACGGTCACCGGGCTGGTCTTCGACGGAAGCCGAGCCAATGGTGTCACGGCGATCATCAATGGAGCGCAGCAAAAGTTTTCCGGTCGCGAGATCATAATTTCGCTGGGCGGCATCCATTCTCCGGCGTTTCTGATGCGGGCCGGAATTGGGCCGGCTGCGGCGTTGCGCGCGCACGGCATCGAGGTGCGCGCCGACAGACCCGGCGTTGGCGAAAATCTGTCCAACCACGCCATCCTCTTTATCGGGCTCCTACAAAAACGCGGCCTGCGGCAAGCCGCCAAAATCCGGCCGCATCCGATGACCTGCTTCCGCTACTCCTCCAACCTGCCCGCCGCGCCGCCGCTCGACATGTATCTGAACGTTCAATGCAAGACCTCGTGGAGCCCGCTCGGGCATCTGGTCGCGAACCTGGCGCCCTCGCTGCTCAAGCCAATGTCCCGCGGCCGCGTCTCGCTGACAACCGCCGATCCGGCGACCTATCCGCTGGTCGAATTCAATTTTACCGGTCACGAGCTCGACCTGCAGCGGTTCATGCAGGCCTTCCGCCGCTGCGTCGATATCCTGGCGCACGACGCGGTGCGGGCGATGACGCGGCTGACCTTCCCGGTGAAATTCAACGATCGGCTGCGGCGGCTGAACCGGATCACCCCGGGCAACAAGATCAAGAGCGCGCTGGTCGCGGCCCTCATCGACGCGGTGCCGCCGCTGGCCGAGCCGATCTTTGCGACCTTGGCCGACCGCCGGGTCGATCTCGCCGCACTGGTGGAAGATGACGAAGCGTTGGCCAATCACATCCGCAACAACGTCGCCGGCACATTTCATCCGGTTGGCACTTGCCGGATGGGCGGGCCGGACGATCGCGACGCGGTTACCGACCCGGCCGGCCGCGTTCATGACATCGCCGGCCTGCGCGTCATCGACGCCTCGATCATGCCGACGATCCCGCGCGGCAATACCAATATTCCGACCATCATGGTGGCGGAAAAGCTCGCCGATCGGATGCTGCAAGAAGGCGCTTGAGTGTCTTTGTTATTAGAACAATTCAATTCGAAGCACCGGCGCAATATCGGAGGAGACTTTCGGTTTGCTTTTTGTTAGCAGGCAGGGGCGCGGCCACTCAATGGGCGTGACGCTGCCAGCAGAAGAATCCAGCCATGGAAGAATTGAACGGCCGCATGATTGCCTGTCAAATCCTGGTGACGGGGCTCATCGCGCGCGTGGCAAACGACTCCAATGACCCGCTTCGTTTTCTCTCCGATTTTCGCGATGAAATCCACGCGGTCGTGAATCGGATCAAGATTGCCGGCTCGCTTGATAACGAGCGCGTGCGCCTGATCGCCACTCGCACCGTCGACGAATTATTCTCGCTGATGAAGCCGCCGAGCGAACAGACAGACGAGGAAACATTCTGAGGGCCCTGAGCGTCGCGGCCATTATTTCCCTCCGTTCGCCGCCATGCCTTTTGAGAGAGACAGCCATGCAGCGCTTCTCCAAGGCATGTCGCGCGGTGCGTTGCTGCCGATGAATGCGCGAAGGGCGGGTACGCTTGGCCCGTTTGCCGTGAATCAAATCGTCCGCCGCGCCAATCGCTTCCGGCTGACCCTGGAACTCTTATGATCTGCGTCTGCAACTGCGTTGGGGTGAATCTCCAAGGCCGGTTCACGCCCGAGACAGTTTCGAATTGTTCTAGTTTAAATCATTGATTTCATTGAGTTTATTGACCGCGTCCGGTGTGTCCCATACACCAGTCCGGTGCGGGCCAAGCGCGTGACATTGGGGGCGTTATGACGGAAACGGTAAGAGTGCCAGGTCGGTCGGTGCCAAGTCCATCTTTGGCGATGGATATCTTCTTTTCTGGCCTCCGCGACGGCCAATCCTCGAAGAAAGTCACCGTCGGGTGGTTGATAGCCGTTGCCTCGATCTCGGCGGCGAAGGCGCAGGACTCGGTGCTGCCGCCTGTGAACGTCGATGCCCCGGTCGCACGCAAAAAGCCGGCAGCGGCCAAACCCAATGCCGAGCAGTTGCGGGTGCGCGCGGCGTTGCGGCGCGCCGCCCGCGCCAAGCAAAATGCGCAAGCGCAACAGGCGGCAGCATCCTCGACAAGCGCCGCCGCTCCGCCCGACCGCGACCCCTATGCTGACCCGGCTGCGCCCTACAAGGCGGATCGTCTGGCGTCGCCGAAATTCAGCGAGCCGATCGTCAATACGCCGAAGAGCATAACCGTCCTGACCAAGGAATTGCTCGAGGACAAAGATGCCACTAGCCTTAAGGAGGTCGCCCGCACGACCGCCGGCGTGACGCTTGGTACTGGCGAGGGCGGCAATGCTTTCGGCGATCGCTTCTTCATTCGCGGCTTCGATGCCCGCAATGATGTCTTCCTCGACGGCATCCGCGATCCGGCCGTCAGCGTCCGCGAAAATTTCTTCACCGAGCAGATCGAGATCCTCAAAGGCCCGTCGGCGACCATCGACGGCCGCGGCACCACCGGCGGCGCGCTCAACATCGTCACCAAGCAGGCGGCCGACAAGAACTTCTACAATGCGGAGACGACGATCGCCGGCGACGGCACACGGCGCGTAACCTTCGACGTCAACCAGGTGATTAACCCGACGCTCGCCATCCGCGTCGACGGCATGTGGCAGAACGCCAATGTGGCCGAGCGCAACGACACCTATGACGACCGCGGCGGCGCGGCGGCGGCGATCAAATGGACGCCGAACGATTCCTTCAAGCTCACGGCAAATTACGTTCACACCAATCTGTGGTCGCTGCCGGACTTCGGCGTGCCGTACAACAATATCGAAGGCGCGCCGGTCACCTCGCTTGGTGTTCCGCGCGATACCTATTACGGCTTCGATAATCGCGACTTCCAGAAAGTGCAGCAGGATTTCGGCACGCTCAACAGCGAATATATCGTCAACGACTTTATCACGCTGAATAACAAGATCAGGGATGAGCAATCGATCCTGAACTATGTTGGGACGATTCCGGAGCAAAGCACCTCGTGCAACGGCACCGCGACGACGCTCGCCGGCGCGAACCCGGCTAATTGGACGGTTTGTCTCAATCCGCTGAGCCGCTATCAGGTGACGACCGTTCAGGCCGACGAAAGCTCGGCCACGATCAAATTTTCGACCGGCCCGGTCAAAAACACGGTCGTAACCGGCGCCGAGCTCGATTACGAAAAGGTCAGCATCGATAGCTATAACGGTCTCTCCTCGGAGGCGGTCGGGCCCGGAGCCTTCAACGGAACCGGCAGCTACGGGCCGGTCCCGGTGCTCGATCCGCCGAACGATCTCCCGTTCGGCACCTCACCGACGATCACCGGCAATCCGACGGTGATTCCGGTGGCGACCAAAAGCGGCTACGTGCTGGAGACGGCCAACTATCGCGACTTCATCATTTTGAACGGCGGCGTGCGGTTCGACCAATACAACGTCGCAGCCAAAAAGAGCGGCTCTGAAATCTCCGCAGCATCGGGCCTGTGGAATTACAATCTTGGCGCCGTCTACAAGCCCATTCCGATCACCAGTCTCTATTGGGCCTATGGCACAGGGTCCGACCCGGTCGGGTCCGAACTCGACGGAACCTCGACCAATTACGGCGGTCTCAATCCGACATCTCCGCTTACTCAGATTTTCGGCCCGATCGAAAGCAAGGCGCAGGAAGTCGGCAACAAGTGGGAGCTGTTCGGCGGCCACTTGCTGGCGACCGCGGCGCTGTTTCGCACCGACGTCAGCAACGCCCGCGAGCTGGTCGGCTCGTCGACGACCGGAACCATCACCGCCGGTGCGGCCTATCATGTTCAGGGCCTCGATCTCGGCGCGCAAGGCAATATCACCGATCGCTGGAGCGTCTACACCGGCCTCGTGCTGATGAAGACCCGGGTCGATCATTCAGCGGTGGCATCGAATATCGGCTTGCCACTCGCCTTCGTCGCCGACCAATCCTTCAACGTGCTGAGCAAGTACAGATTGCCGACGTGGGTTCTTCCGTACGATGTCGAGGTCGGCGGTCAGGCGACCTATCGCTCCAAAATCTATGGCGGCACGTTGCTGGCAGCGGATGCAGGTACCGAACTGCCGAGCTATTGGCGCTTCGACGCTTTTCTCGAAGGCAAGGTCACGCCAAATCTGAAATGGAAGCTGTTCGCCAACAACATTTTCAACAAGCTCTATTACGACGCGATGTATCAAAGCGGCGCGCCATTCGTTCTGGTCGCGCCCGGCCGCGTGGTCGGCGTGGAGCTGGCGGCGAAGTACTGAACGCGCGCGCCAACCTAAAAGCACCAGCGCATGCTCGTCTGCATACCCGACGTGTTGAGCAAGGCCGAGGTGGCCCGCTTCCGAACCGCCATGGATTCCGCATCGTGGGAAGACGGTCGGTCGACCGCCGGCGCGCAATCGGCGATGGTCAAGAAAAACGAGCAGCTTCCGCCCGACAGCCCGCTGGCGCGCTCACTCGGCGAATTAGTGATCAAGGCGATCACCGCCAATCCGCTGTTCATCTCGGCGGCCATTCCGCTGCGGATTTTTCCGCCGCTGTTCAATCGATACGGGATCGGCCAGCACTTCGGGCTGCACGTCGACAACTCGGTGCGCGGCGACCCACTCACCGGGCTGCGCATCCGCACGGATTTGTCGGTGACACTGTTCCTCTCCGAGCCGGCGGATTACGACGGCGGCGAATTGATCGTCGAAGACCATTACGGCAGCCAGCGGGTCAAGCTGCCGGCCGGCCATCTCGTTTTGTACCCGGCCACCAGCTTGCATGCGGTGACCGCAATTACCCGCGGCGCCCGCGTCGCTTCGTTCTTCTGGTTGCAGAGCATGATTCGGCGTGACGAAGCCCGCAGGATGATCTTCGAGCTCGACACCGCCATTCAGGGCCTCGTCGGGCGCTTGGACCGCAACGATCCCGAGATCGTCAGGCTCAGCGGCCTGTATCACAACATGATCCGTCATTGGGCGGAGCTATGATCCCCGATTTCTCCCCGGAACTGGCGGCGGTTTCGTTTGACGAGGCGTTTCGGCCGTTACCCCGCACCTGGGTGATCGGCGCTATCGGCGCGATCGCCCTTCACCTCGCCGGCGGCGCCCTAGTGGTCGGCTATATGCGCGATACGACAGCCGATCTCGGCGCACCCGGGCTGGTCGTCGATGTCGAACTCACGGCGCCGCGCCGCGACCCCAACGACCTGCCGGTGGGGCTGGACACCGAGGCGTCGGCGCAGGCGCCCGCGGTCGTCGAACAGAAAACTGTGATCCAGAAGAACGATCTGCCGAAAGATACCCCGACCGATACCGACGACCCCGAGCGGATCGTTTCCCCTGAGGACGTGAAGCCGCCGGTCGACCAGGACCCGAAGATCACGGCGGTTCAGGCGGCCCCGTCGAATCCGTCCATTGCTGCCGAAGAGACGGCTATTCCGAGCGTCGCGACAGCTCGCGAATCCGCCGCGTCACGCACGCCGTCGCCGGGCACCGGCGAGAGCGCGGTCCGCGAACGAGTCACCTGGCAGAAGGAGCTTGCTGCTCATTTCGACAAATACAAACGCTACCCCGAGGATCGCGCGGCGCGCTCGGCCGAAGTCGTCGTCAATTTCGTGCTGGACGACGTCGGACATATCCTTTCGTCACGCATTGTCAAAAGCTCCGGCGATCCGGACTTTGACGACGCCGCCCTGTCAATGTTGCAGCGGTCCGACCCGGTGCCGCCGCCGCCGCCGCTTGTTGCCAGCGCCGGACTGAGCTTTACGATGCCGGTGATATTTCACATCAAGACGGCGCAGAAGTGATACCGGCTGTTGCGGTCAGTCGGGAACGCTGACGAAAATCTCGCCGCCGCGCACGGCGACCGGCACCGGCGTAAGCCGGACCGACGGGTCGCCGGGATGGCATCCGGTCGCCAGATCGAATTCATAGCCGTGCCAGGGGCAGACGATATGGCGCTGCTTGCCGAAGCGGAGCCCGACGCTTTTCTTATCCGGCGTGATGATTTCCTCAACCTGATTGAAAATCTTGCCCTGACAGACCGGGCCGCCGGCATGGGGACAGACATTTTCGTAGGCCAGCACTTTGCTGCCAGTGCGGAAAACGCCGACTTCGATTCTGTCCAAGGCGAAAATCCGGTAGTCGCCGTCGGCAATATCGGTCAGCCGGCCCACAGAGACCTCGTCCATAGCTACCCCATTCATAACTTTCCTCTCTCGTCACTCTATTCCCGGCGGGCGATGGAACCAGACCGCCACGTCGAACATGTTGAGATCGGCGGCGCGGATCAATGCGCATGCCGTTACGACCGTTTCGGTTGCCGTCACCGTGCCGGGAGCGAATGGGGCGACATCGCGACCGCGCCGCTCGACCTTCGCGGCGTAAAGTTGAACCGCCGCGGTGAGGATGCGCTGCAGCGTCCGGTCGGAGATCAAATCGGGCTCGCCGCGTTTGAGCGCCGCGCGCGCCGCCGCGCAAAAATCCTGCGGCTCCCGAGGAGTGGCGTGCTTGCGCTTCGGTCGTGCGGCGCGTCTGGCTGATTTCACTTTGCGCACTGCAGTTCAGGCCGTGACCGGCTCACGCACACCCGGCTTCCTGGTCTTGGTTTTCAGAAGCTTGTGCTTCGGCACTTCGAGGTTGAACAGCCGGGCGGCGTTGAAGCCCAGAATATTGCGTTTCGCGCTCTCGTCGAGAAACGGCAGCGTGGTGATGGAACTCGGCAGGTCGAAGTCCCAATGCGGCCAGTCCGATGCAAACAACAATTGGGTTTCTGCCTTGATAGCTTTGAAGGTCGCTTCGGTGAGATCCAGGTTCGAGCGTTCCAGCGGCTGGCTGGTGAAGTACATGTCCTGAATGTATTCGCTCGGCTTCCGCTTCAAGAGCGGCGCTTCCGATGACCGCATCATATACTCGGAGTCCAGACGCTGCATCAGGAACGGCACCCAGGCGAGCCCGCTCTCGATCCACATGACCTTCAGTTTCGGAAAGCGCTCCGGCAGCCCATTGATGAGCCAGTTGGTCAGATGAATGATGTTGTAATAGACGAACGAGATCGAGTGCATGGAGATAAAGCGATTGCACTGCTGCATCGATTGGTCGCCCCAGTGGAAGCCGGAGTGGAACGCGAGCGGCTTCCCGGTCGCCTGGATGGCCGAATAGAGCGGCATATAGCTGTCGTGGTTGACGGCGCGAAACCGCGTCGAGGTGACCGAAAAGCCGATGACGCTCGGATTATCGGCGTAACGTTCGACCGCCTTTAAACTTTCCTCCGGGTGATTGAACGGCAAATAGAGCATCGCCTTGATGCGCCGATCCTGCGGCAGGATTTCCTCGGCCAGCCATTTATTGAAGGCGTTGCCGATCACCACCTCCATCTCGATCTGCGGATGCATGCCCAGGACCAGCATCGGCGTCGGGAACACCACCATGTAATCGATGCCCAATGAATCCATGGCGCGCTGCACCAGCGTGACCTGCGCATGGGTGCGCCCGCCCGGCACGGCTTCTGCCAGACGCTGCTGATGCGGAATACGGCCGAAGACGTCTTGGTGGAGAAATCCCGGCGTCGCATTGAGAAGGCCAGGCGCTGCGCCGCGATCCTTGAACGCGCGCGCCATCTGCCGGTAGACGTCGCTGTCCATTCGATCGACGACCTCGGACCAGAATGCGGTCTCGGTAACGTGGGCGTCGACATCGACAATGAAATAGTCCTCGGCGCGCGCCTCTTTGGCGGCGTGGGCGAGGATTTCGCGCGTATCGGTATGAATGGTGATCTTCGGCAATTCGCTGATGCCGGCTTTGCTTTTGCCGTTCTTGCTTCCGTTTTTGCCGTTTTTCCCGCTTTTGCCGTTCTTCTCCTGGCGCGGCGTTTTGGTCAGCATCGTCTTCCTCCGCTGGGCATGATCCGGAAAAGTGGATACCGGTTTTCCGAAAAAGATCACGCCCCAATAAAGAACCTTGGCGGGCGCGTTAGCGCATCCCATCGATTGGGCGAAAGACTATCAGCAATCCTCGGCGCTGCACATCTCATCGCGCCGGTTGCTCGCCGCCGACGGCGGATGCTAGGAAATATCTGAATCAGCATCTGTTTTTCGGGTTCGCGGCAATACTGCCATGAAGCTTCCGCTCCTCGATTACGCCTGCCCGACAAGCGTTGCCGAAGCGGTGGCGCTGCTCGCTTCACATGACGGCGAGGCCAAGCTTTTGGCCGGCGGGCAATCGTTGGTGCCAATGCTAGCGTTCCGCGTGGCTTCGCCGGCGCTTTTGGTCGATCTGCGCAAACTGTCCGAGCTGCGGCAGATCGCGATCGAGGAGGGCGCCGTTACGCTCGGCGCCATGGTGCGCTGGCGCGATATTCTCGAACATCCGCAGTTATCGGCGGCCCACCCGCTGTTGACGCGGGCCGTCGAGCATGTCGCGCATTACCAGATTCGCAACCGAGGCACGGTCGGCGGCAGCCTGGCACATGCCGATCCGGCTGCGGAACTGCCCTGCATCGCGGTGACCTGTGAGGCCAGTATCGTCGTCCGTGGCGAAGGGGGGCAGCGCACCATTGCGGCCGCCGACTTCTTTCGCGGTCCGCTACTAACGGCGCTGCAGACCGACGAGATCATCACGGAAATCCGCTTGCCGGCTTGGCCGGCGCGACGCCACTTCGGTTTTTGCGAATTTGCCCGCCGTCGCGGCGATTTCGCCTTGGCCGGCGTGGCGGCGTTTTACGATGCGAATGACAATAAAGCCACCAATGTCCATGTCGGGGTTCTTGGCGTCGCCGACCGGCCGTTGCGTCTGCGCGCGGTGGAAAAGGTTCTCGACGGCCAGCCGGTCGATGACGCGACGATCGCGCGCGCGGAGGCCGCTGCATCAGCGGCGATCGATCCGCCCGACGATATCCACGCCACCGGCGCCTATCGAAAAGTCCTGATCGGCGTCATGGTCGAGCGCGCTTTGCACAGCGCGCTTTAGCTGAATTTTCGCTTTCGAAAGGCGGTGTCAATGACCAATCTCCTCGACGAAACACGTTATGAGCTCGCGCTCGCCAATCGCATCATCGCCCACGAAGGCGTGCTCGATGGCTTCGGCCACGTCAGCGTCCGCCATCCGCACGATCCCAATCGCTATCTGTTGGCGCGCTCGCGCAGCCCGGAATTGATCGAGCCGTCCGACCTGCTCGAATTCACCCTCGATTCCGAGCCGGTGACGCCGCCCGAGGGCGAGATGTATGGCGAGCGGGTCATTCACGGCTGCATCTATCAGGCGCGGCCAGATGTGAACGCCGTCTGCCATCATCATTCGTTCGCGGTGCTGCCGTTTTGCATCGCCGACGTGCCGTTTGAACCGGTCTTTCATATGGGCCCGGTGATGGGCCAAGTGGTGCCGATGTGGGATAGCCGCGATGAGTTCGGCGACACCGACCTCATGGTGGTGAAACCGGAGGAGGGCCAGTCGCTAGCGCGGATTTTGGGGCCAAACTGGATGGTGCTGATGCGCCGGCACGGCGCGACGGTTGCCGGACGAACGCTACGCGAGCTGGTTTTCCGCACGGTTTATTCGCACGCCAACGCCGAGATTCAGCTCCGCGCGATGTCGATCGGCAAGATTGCTCCGTTGAATCAGACGGAGCGAGAACGCGGTGAGCCGCGGCAACTATCGCCGCGACCGATGGGACGCGCCTGGGAATACTGGACCGCGCGGCTGGCGAAGGCCGGCGGCCTGCCGCCCCAGGTGCGCTCGCGGGCTGGCGGGCGGCGGCCGGGCAAGGGCGTCAATAAGGCCCGCGCGAAGCAATCGCGGCGATGACGGCGTTCAACTGACCGATGCGGTCGCGATACGCTCGGGTCAGGCAGGCGACGTCGCGTCCGCAGGCGTCGCGCCGTTGTAGCCACTGCCGTTGCGCATCGCCGATATCGCCGCGCTGTCCCATGGCCACCAATGACATGGCGGTGGCGAACAGCGTCGCCATCCGCGCCTCGGCCTGACCGAGCGCATAGGTCCGGCAGATCGTCGTCTCCGCACCCGACTTCGCTTTGGTGCAGTCGAGCGGCGCATAATCGGCGGCGATAGCTGGCCACGGATTGCACAGGCCGCAGAAGCCAATTGCTGCCATCATCGAGCGCTTCATCGGAAGCCCCTTTAGCCAAAGGTCGGCACGAACAGCTTCTCGACCGGAATAGGCTCTGCGATCAGGCCTTGCTCGGCCATGTAGCCGACCAGGGCCTCGAGGGTCGGCCGGTTTGGCTCGACGCCATAGGGCCAGCAATCGCCGCCGAACAGCTCGTCGATCTCTTCGATGTCGTCCGGCAGCCAGGGCAGCATGTAACGCAGCGTTCCCGAGAACCGCATTTTTTCCCGGGCGCGGTCCTTGGCAGCGCAAAACGCGTTGTAGAGGCTGGTGGCGACGAACGGGTGGCGCTCGTAGACGTCGTTACGGATGACAATGAGGTGCATGATCGGGAATATCTTTGTGCGGCGGTAATAATCCTGCTCGCGCGCCCGATAATCCGGAAACAGCCGCACCACGTCGGGGTCGCGCTTGAGCGCCCGCGGCAGGTTCGAGCCGATGATGGCGTGGATGTCGCCCGCGGCAAGGAGATCGCTCAGCGACTTGCCGCTTTGGTTTTGGGTGATTTTGACAGGCTTGAGGAGCGGCATGACCGATGGATTGCCGTAGCCGCCAGGCTCGTTGATCGCGCCCTGGACCCACTCGATGGTGGAAAGGTCGACGCCGAGGTCGTGCTGCATCAGCCCGCGGATGAAGAGCGCGGCGGTTTGGGTGTAGAGCGGCACGCCGATGCGCTTGCCGGCGAGGTCCTTCGGTGACGTGATGAATTTGCGGTTAACGACGATGAAGCCGTGGCGGAAAACCCGCGAGGCGAACACCGGAAGTGCCACGAAAGGCAGCTTCTTGGCCGCATAACGGCTGACGAACTCGGAGCTCGACATCTCGCAGGCGTCGAACTCCAGATTGTTGGACATCCGGTCGAAGATCTGGCGCGGATTGTCCATGATGAGGAAATTCAAATCGATGCCGTCCGGCTTGATCTCGCCGGTTTGCAGCGCCAGCATGCGGTCGTAGAGGCCGCAGGCGAATGTGATTGGTAAGGACGGCATCGCAGCATCTTTCAATGCAGCTCGAGCGTGGAGCGAGCGCACTATCGCACACCGCGCGTGCCGCGAAAGCAGCGCGCGCGAATGCCGCCACGCGGCGGTCGACGAAAAAAATTTGCCGCGCACGACGAATTTTCTTGCAATGCGGAGTCGATGGGCTTATTTGCCGCTCGCCCAAATTCGCACGTGCCTGTGGCCGTGTGTCGATCGGTAGGCATCCGGACAAGAGGCCGGACAGTCGCCTGAGGTTCGAAAACTACGAACCTCACACCGTGATCGGCAGCCGGAGGCGAAACCGGCGCACCCCGCGCTCAACGGGGGACGCGGCTTAAAGCAACGACGGAGCGGGCTTTTTTGGTCTCGTTGGCCGTCCAAAGGTCAACACCGAAGAGGCTTGTCCATCTTGTTTTGCCGGCCGTGCGGAACGGGTTCTCCCGCTCCAATCCAAGGCAGCATCTCGGCGGAAGCGCCGCGCGCCTGCACCCGTGTCCCCAACGCACGGCTGGCGCGCCAAGCGTTTGACGCCGCTGACGCCGGTCGTCTGCGCGCAAGCGTGGGCGGCTGAACTTCAACGTTGGCCGCAAGGCCCCTTGAACTGGAAAGGAGCGCGCCAATGACCGAGCGCATCCGCGA
>JBARER010000080.1:0-3198 GCA_049796395.1 Xanthobacteraceae bacterium | reverse complement strand
ATGCCTTGCGCCATCAGATCGTAGCCGGCGCGCGGCGCCGACGGCCCGGTCTGGCCGAAGCCGGTCACCGAGCAATAGATCAGCCGCGGATTGAGGAGGCTGAGGCTTTTGTAGTCGAGGCCGAACTTGGCGAGGCCGCCCACCTTGAAATTCTCGATCAGCACGTCGGAGCGCGCAGCCAGCTTTTTGACGATGCGTTGGCCCTCGGTGGTGGTGAAATCCAGCTCGATCGAGCGCTTGCCGCGATTGGTGCAGTGGAAATAGGCGGACGAAAGATGGCCGCCGTCGGCTGCCGGCACGAATGGTGGACCCCAGGCGCGGGTATCGTCGCCGGCGCCGCTTCGCTCGACCTTGATGACGTCGGCGCCGAGATCGGCGAGGATCTGCCCGGCCCACGGCCCGGCCAGGATCCGGGCAAGCTCAAGAACGCGCACGCCCGCTAATGGCCCCGGCATCGCTCACTCCCTACGTCCGCGGCCAGCCGCCGCGCGGGCGTTTAACTGACAAAGCAGGAGAGCTTTGTCCAGATTTGTCTACAGCGGCCGCCGTGAGCGAACTTGTCATTGCTCTGGCGGATCATTAGTTAAGGCCTGCCGGCCGGATGGGGATGAGCAGTGGACACCTCGTTCTTCAGCGAAATGCTGCAAAGCATCGCCGATCGCAGCCGCGCCCTGATCAAGCGTGAGCGCCGGGGGCCGGCGCATGAGCGCTCGACCGGGCTCATCGAACAATGCGAGGAGTTGCTTTCCGGTCGCGGCGAAGCTTCCGGCGTGGCGCTGGCGCAGGAGATTTTGCTGCGCTACGCAGAATTGACCACCGGGCCGCGCATCGCGTTTTTCGAAACGCTTGCCACCACCTTCGGCCACGACAATGCCGGTATCGATAAAGCCGTGGCCGCTTGGCAGCGCGCGCCGTCGGACGCGACCGCGTCCGAGCTCAATCACGCCAGCGAGCCGCGCCGTCTCGAACTGTTCCGCCGACTTAATCTCGCCCCCGGCGGCACCGCGGCGCTGGTTCGCATGCGCGAGCAATTGCTCGACGCCATGGATCATCGCCGCGACGATCTGGCCGCCGTCGACAAGGATTTCGTTCATCTGTTCTCGTCCTGGTTCAATCGCGGTTTTCTGGTGCTGCGCCGCATCGACTGGTCGACCTCGGCGGCCATTCTGGAGAAGATCATCCGCTATGAGGCGGTGCACGAAATCCACGACTGGGACGACCTGCGCCGGCGCATTGATCCGCCAGACCGCCGCTGCTATGCCTTCTTTCATCCGGCGCTGGTCGATGAGCCGCTGATCTTTGTCGAGGTGGCGTTGACGCGCGAAATCGCCGGCGCCATTGGGCCGATTCTGTCTGACAAACGCGAGCCGGTCGAGCCGCAACGCGCCACCACGGCGGTGTTTTACTCGATCACCAATTGCCAGCGCGGCCTGGCCGGGGTGAGCTTCGGGCATTTCCTCATCAAACAGGTGGTCGAAGACGTGTCGCGCGAAGTGCCGCGCGTCGGCACCTTCGTGACCTTGTCGCCGGCGCCGAATTTCGCCGACTGGCTCAAGCGCGAACGCGGCAATGCCGGTTCGGACGCGCTCGACGACCACGACCGCGAGGCGCTCACCGCGCTCGATGATGAAAACTGGTGGCGCTCGCCCGACATTGCCGATCAGGTGCGCGAGCCGCTGCTGAGCGCCGCCGCCTGGTATTATATGCGCGCCCGCAATGGCCGCGGCCTGCCGGTCGATTCGGTCGCGCGCTTCCATCTCGGCAACGGCGCGCGGCTCGAGCGGCTCGACTGGCTCGCCGATACCTCCGAACGCGCACTCAAGCAGTCGTACGGCCTGATGGTGAATTACCTGTACGATCTCGATTACATCGAGCGCAATCACGAAGCCTACGCGCAACAGCGCGCGGTCGTTGCTTCGAGCGCAGTGACGCGGCTCGTGACGACGCCGGCGCGCGACGTAGTCGCAATTTCGGGATGATTGGAGCATGTCCCGCAAAAGTGGAAACCGGTTTTGCGAAAAGGACATGCTGAAGCAAACAGCTGGGAGCGTATCCCGATTCTGTTAAATCGGGATACGCTCTAGCGTGTGTGCCGGGCAATGAGCTGCTCGGCAACATCATTGAGGTCGTTGCCGACAATGTGCGGCTGCGGGCCGACGTCCAGCACATCGTTGCCGATACGCTTGATCAGCGCGGCTTGCCAGCCTGCAGCGACGGCGCCGAGCGTGTCCCAGGTGTGGCAGGCGATCAGGCATAGTTCGGCGGGCTTGACGCCGAGCTCCTTCTCGACATAGCCGTAAGCCTGCCGCGACGGCTTGTGATGCTTCACGCCGTCGGCGCTGAATCGCCGTTCGAACAGATCGGCGATGCCGCCATGCTCGAGCTGGCGGGTCTGCACTTCAAGCAGATTGTCGGTGAGGCAGAATAGCCGAAACCCGGCGTTGCGAAGCTTGCGCAGAGCCGCCGGAACTTCGGGGTAAGGCGGCATGGTGGAGAACTTGTCCGTCAGCTCTTTCTTGTCGCTGTCGTCGATCGTGATGCCGCGCGTGTTGGCTAGCATTTTCATCACCGCCGCGCCGATATCGGTGAACGGCACGTAGACGCCGGCCACGGTCAGCGGCGCGGAATACAGGATCAGGTTGGTAAACCATAGGCGCATGGCGTTTTTGTCGCCGAAAATGCGCTGAAAGGTCGGTTCCATCGTTCCCAGATCGAGCAGCGTTTCGTTTACGTCGAAGACGATCAATGGAAGATCGGCCATGGTGGTCTCCTTTATCCCTCATGCCCCGATCTAAGCCTTCCCGTACACCGGCACCACCGCGCCGCGGGTGACGCGGTTGTCGGGCGAAGCGAGAAATAGGATTGTGGCCGCAACCTCTTCGAGCTTGGGCCACAAGGCAAAATCGGCCTTCGGCATGGCCTGCCGATTGGCCGGCGTATCGAGAACAGAGGGCGCGACCGCGTTGACCAGAATGCCGTCTTTGGCGACTTCCTCGGAGAGCGCCACGGTGAGCGCCGCCACGGCCGCTTTGCTTGCCGCATAGGCGGCCATATTGGCGCCGCTGCGCCATTCCAAGGCAGGACGCGCGGCGATATTGACGATGCGGCCGCCGCCGCCCGGCGCTTTGGCCATCATCGTTTGCACGGCGGCGCGGCAGCACAAAATGCAGCTCAGGAAATTCATGTCGATCTGCTGCC
>JBARER010000079.1:0-7838 GCA_049796395.1 Xanthobacteraceae bacterium | reverse complement strand
GCCGCGTGGCGCCGCCAACGCCGCCGCCCCCGGCCGTATCGCCGCCGCCATCATCGGCCGGGCCGGACGCGCCCGCGGTGGTGGGCCTGTTTCCCGAGCCGGGAGCGCTCCGATGAGCGTGGCGATTGTGGACTATGGCTCCGGCAATCTGCATTCCGCCGCCAAGGCGTTCGAACGCGCCGCGCGCGAGGCCGGTTTGCATCAGCCCATCGTCGTGACCCAGGATCCAGCCGCGGTGGTGCGCGCCGAGCGCGTGGTGCTGCCCGGCGTCGGCGCCTTTGCCGATTGCCGGCGCGGGCTCGACGCCGTGCCTGGCATGGTCGAAGCGCTCGAGGATGCAGTGCGGCGTAAGGGCAGGCCGTTTTTCGGCATCTGTGTCGGCATGCAGCTACTCGCCGAGCGCGGCCGCGAATACGAAGTGGTCGACGGCCTCGGCTGGATTCCCGGCGAGGTCGACCGGATTACCCCGAGCGATGCAAACCTGAAAATCCCGCACATGGGATGGAACACGCTCAACGTTGCGCGGCCGCACGCACTGCTGGAAGGGCTGCCGCTGGGAGCCGTGGGTCGGCACGCTTATTTCGTGCACTCATATCAGCTCAATCCCGCAGAGCGCTCCGATCTGGTCGCCGACGCCGACTACGGCGGCCCGGTGACGGCGATCGTCGGCCGCGACAACATTGTCGGCACGCAATTCCACCCGGAGAAGAGCCAGAAATTCGGACTGGCACTGATCGCGAATTTCTTGAAGTGGAAACCGTGATCCTGTTTCCCGCCATCGATCTGAAAAACGGCGAAGCAGTGCGCCTGCGGCAAGGCGACATGGCGCAGGCGACCGTGTTCAATCGCGATCCGGCGGCGCAGGCGGCGGCGTTCGAGCGGCAAGGCTTCGATTATCTACACATCGTCGATCTCGACGGCGCCTTTGCCGGCAAGCCGATGAATGCCGCGGCAGTGGATGCCATCCTCGCCACCGTGAACATCCCAGTGCAGCTTGGCGGCGGCATTCGCGACCGCGCCACGCTCGATGCCTGGCTCGGCAAGGGCGTCGCGCGCGTGATTATCGGCACCGCGGCGGTGCGCGATCCAGCGCTGGTGAAGCAAGCGGCGCAGGCGCATCCAGGCCGCGTCGCGGTCGGGCTCGATGCGCGCGACGGCAAGGTCGCGGTCGAAGGCTGGGCGGCAACCTCGGAGCTCTCGGCGCTCGACATCGCACGCCGTTTCGAGGACGCCGGCGTCGCCGCCATCGTCTACACCGACGTCGCCCGCGACGGCATGCTGAGGGGGCTCAATCTCGACGCGACCGTCGCGCTCGCCAGACATATTTCGATTCCGGTCATCGCTTCCGGCGGCTTTGCTTCGCTCGACGACGTGCGCGCGCTGCTACAGCCGCGGGCGCAAAAACTACAGGGCGCCATCGTCGGGCGCGCGCTCTATGATGGTCGGCTTGATGCGGCCGAAGCATTGAAATTGATACGCTCGGCGGCGACGGCAGCCTGAGGCAGGTTCTTAAAGCCATGTTCAAGGTCCGCGTCATTCCCTGCCTCGACGTTAAAGACGGCCGCGTCGTCAAAGGCGTCAATTTCGTCAATCTGCGCGACGCCGGCGATCCGGTCGCGGCGGCCGTTGCCTATGACGAAGCCGGCGCCGACGAGCTCACCTTCCTCGACATCACCGCGAGCCACGAGAACCGCGGCATCATGCTTGATGTGGTGCGGCGTACCGCCGAGGCCTGTTTCATGCCGCTCACGGTCGGCGGCGGCGTGCGCAGCATCGACGATATCCGTGCGCTGCTCACCTCCGGCGCCGACAAGGTGTCGATCAACACCGCCGCCGTGGCGCGGCGCGCCTTAGTCAAGGAAGCGGCGGAAAAGTTCGGCGACCAGTGCATCGTCGTCGCCATCGACGCCAAGCGCGTGTCGCGGCCTCCCGAGCCGGAGCGGTGGGAAATTTTCACCCACGGCGGCCGCCATCCGACCGGGATCGATGCGGTCGGTTACGCTCGCGAAGTGGCGGCGCTCGGCGCCGGCGAAATACTGCTCACCTCCATGGACCGGGACGGCACCCGGCAGGGTTTCGATATTGCGCTCACCCGTGCTGTGGCCGATGCGGTCGCCATACCGGTCATCGCCTCGGGCGGCGTCGGCAACCTCGATCATCTGGTCACCGGCATCCGCGACGGCCATGCCACGGCCGTGCTCGCCGCTACGATATTCCATTTCGGTGAGTATTCGGTGCGCCAAGCCAAGGACTACATGGCGGCCGCCGGTCTGCCGATGCGGCTCGACCCGTAACGGGGCTGTTGGAATGACTAGAGAATATTTGATAAGGCAGGGGTGACAAGGAAATCCGCGATGCCGGCGTTCACCCTTCACGACCTGGAACAGCGCGTCAACGACCGCGCGCGCGAGAGCGCGGACGTCTCCTACACTCGCAAACTGCTCGACCGCGGCATCACCCATTGCGCCAAAAAGCTTGGCGAGGAAGCGGTCGAGGCCGCCATTGCGGCCGTTGGCGAAGATAAAGAGCGCATGATCGCCGAAGCCGCCGACGTGCTCTATCATCTCCTGGTCGTCCTTCATGCCCGCCGCATCACGCTGGATGAGGTCGAGGCGGTGCTCGCGGCGCGTAGCCGCCAGTCCGGTCTCGACGAGAAAGCGTCGCGCAAGGGCGCCTAGAGTTCAGCCGCATGGAGCAACGCACCCAAACCGACGTCTCGCCTTATCGCGTCTTCTCGCGCGGCGAATGGGCGACGCTGCGCCAAGACACGCCGATGACATTGGAGCCGGTCGAAGTCACCCGGCTGCGCTCGGTGCACGATCGGCTCGATATGTCGGAAGTGGAGGACATCTACCTGCCGCTGTCGCGGCTGCTCTCGCTCTATGTGGCGGCGACGCAAAATCTGTTTCGCGCGCAGGAAGGCTTTCTTGGCACCGAAGACGTCAAAGTGCCGTACATTATCGGCGTCGGCGGCTCGGTCGCGGTCGGCAAATCGACGACGGCGCGCGTGCTGCAGGCCTTGCTGGCGCGCTGGCCGAACGTACCCAAGGTCGATCTGATCACCACCGACGGTTTTCTCTATCCCAACGCGGTGCTCGACCGCGAAGGCCTGATGGAAAAAAAGGGCTTTCCGGAAAGCTACGACCTACAGGCGCTCCTGCATTTTCTCTCCGACATCAAAGCGGGCCAGCATCCGGTGCGCGCGCCGGTCTATTCGCACCTGATCTATGACGTCATTCCCAATCAGTGGGTCGAAATCGAGCGGCCGGACATCCTGATCGTCGAAGGGCTCAACGTGCTGCAGGCCGGACGTTTGCCTAAGGACGGCAAGGCCGTTCCCTTCGTCTCAGATTTTTTCGATTTCTCGGTCTATCTCGACGCCGAAGAGTCCGTGCTGCTCGCGTGGTATGTCAGCCGGTTTTTGACGCTGCGCGGCACGGCCTTTGCCGATCCAAAATCCTATTTTCACCGTTATGCCCGTTTGACCGATGCGGAGGCGGTTGCCATGGCGACCTCGATCTGGGAACGCATCAATCTCGTCAATTTGCGCGAAAATATCCTGCCGACCCGGCCGCGCGCCGACCTCATTCTAAAAAAGACCGAAAGCCATCAGGTCGCGCATGTGGCGCTGCGCCGGCTGTGATGCGCTCCAACGAAGAGTCTAGGCGGCAACCGCCGCTGCGTCGGCTGGCGTAAGCGCAGCCGCCAGCCGGTCGCGATCAAGCGGCTTGATCAGGAAATCGTCCATGCCCGCGGCGAGACTGGCGTCGCGGTCTTCGGCGGAGGCGTTGGCCGTCAAGGCGACGATCGGCGTGCGCGGCATCTCCTCGTCCGCTTCGAGCAGCCGAATGCGGCGGGTGGCTTCCAGGCCATCCATGCCCGGCATGTGTAAATCCATCAAAATGCGATCGAACGGCGTGCCGGCGGCGCGCGCCGCCAGCCAGCAATCGATGGCGGCCTTGCCGCTGCCGGCCATCGTCGGACGATGACCGAGTTTCTGCAGCAGCGCGCGGACCAACAGCGCATTGATTTCGTTATCCTCGGCCACCAGGATCGACAGCCCGCCCGCGGCCGGTGCGGCGGCCGGTGTTTCCGGCGCTTCGATCGGGGCGCCGTGATCGAAGGCGTCATCAGCGGCGAAACGCGCCGCGAGCGAGGTCGCGCGCACCGGCTTGATCAGATAACCGGTGAAGCCCGCTGCCTTCAGGCTTGACAGTTCATTGCGCTGGGTCGGGGTGACCAGCATGATCCGCCGGGTAACTGCCACGGTCATGCGGGCCACCGCCGCGCTGGCGACGCCGCCGAGCGCGTGATCCACCAGAACGGCGGTCCACGGTCGCTCCGGCAACAGCGCCGCCGCCACCGCCTCGTCAGGCACGATCATGGTATGCGCGCCCCAGCGCTGCAGCCGCCGGGCCAAAAGGGAGGCTTCGACGGCGGCGGGCGCGACGATCAGGATGTCATCGCCGGACAGATCGGGCACGGCCATGGGCTGTTCATTGGGCTGCTCGTCGTCGCCGGCGCGCGGCAGCGGCAGCGTCACGCGGAACGTCGCCCCCGCGCCGGGGACACTGTCGACGGCGACCGTACCGCCCATGCGCTCGACGATGCGCTTGGAAATCGTCAGGCCGAGCCCGAGGCCGTCGTATTTGCGCGTCGAGCCGACGTCAGCCTGTTCGAACTCAAGAAACACGCGGCTCTGGTCTTCGGCGGAGATGCCGATGCCGGTATCGCGCACGGCTAAGACGATTTCGTCCGGCTGGGGGCCAGGCTCGATGATGATCGAGACGCCGCCGGTTTCGGTGAATTTGATCGCATTGCCGACGAGGTTGAAAACAACCTGGCGCAACCTTGCCGCATCGCCGATGACACGCGACGGCAGACGCTCGTCGACATAGCTGCAGATTTCGAGACCTTTGGCCTGCGCACGCGGCCCCAGCAGCTCGACCGCCTCTTCGACAAAAGCAGCCAGGGAAAAAGGCCGCGGCGCGAGATCGAGCCGGCCGGCTTCGATCTTGGCCAGGTCGAGCAGCTCCTCGATGAACGACAGCAGCGTGCCGCCGGAGGCTTTCATGGCGGCGAGATAGGTAAGCTGTTCGGGGGCGAGCGGCGTATCGCCGAGCAGATCGGCCATGCCGAGTATGCCGCTGAGCGGGGTGCGGATTTCGTGCGACACCATGGCCAGGAAGCGCGACTTGGCGCGGTTCGCCGCTTCCGCCTGATCGCGGGCATCGGCCAGCGCGCGCTCGGCGATGACGCGGTCGGTTACGTCGCGGCCGACGCTTTGCATTTCGCTGCCGCGGTCGGAGCGCACGGTGACCTCGCGCCAGGCAATCCAGCGCGCGCCATCCGCTGCGGCGATTTTTTGGTCGTAGACCCGCGTGCCGTCGGCAAGCAGCGCAGTCTCGCCCTGCTGCTCCGTCGTCAGTGCGAAGCCCGTGCCCAATAAGTCTTCACGCGCGCGTGCCGCCAGCGCGCAGAACGCATCATTGGCATAAGTGATTGCGCCGTTGCCGTCGCGGCGCACGATGACGTCGCCTTGCGCTTCAAAAAAGCTCTTGGCGCGCTCCTGCGCCTCGCGGGATTCCCAGTGCCGATCTTCCGCCTGGTCGAGACGCGACTCCAGACCGCGCAGCTCGGTCTTCATCTGGCGGATGCGCGACAGCAGGATGCCCATGCCGCCGCATGCGGCGCCGAACAACGCGGCAACGCCCACGGCAAACGAATTCGGGTCATAATGAGCGCCAGGCGACGTAGCGCCGGACAGAAAGCCGAAGGCCACCGCAAACGCCATCGACGTGATGGCGAGAGAGCGGACGATAATCGATAAAAGCCGCCGGGTGATGATGCCGGGCTTTCGGATGCTGGCGCGATCCCGCATTGGGTCCCCGTTCGCCGCGGCGGCGATCGCTCGGTTGCGAGCCGCGCTTTGCCGATGCGGCGAGGGCGATTGTGCCCGGGAACCCTTGCGCATTGCTTGCGCCGGCAGCGCGATTTGGGCGCCGGCTGCCGCGATTGGAGAAAGGGTTGACGCTTTGTTAACATGCCATAGTGGCAAGGATGCGCCGCTGCAGGGCCGGAGAAAACCGATGGACAAGGCTGTGAGTTCGAAGCGCGCGCGCGGCAAGCCGGCCGGACCGGCCCTCGCGGCGCGGCCGTCACGTATGGAGGCTGAGGCCGCGGTGCGCACGCTGCTTCGCTGGGCCGGTGACGATCCGGACCGCGAGGGGCTCAAGGCGACGCCGGCGCGCGTCGTGCGCGCCTATGAAGAATGGTTCGCCGGCTACAGCGACGATCCGAGCGAATACCTCAAGCGCACCTTCGAAGAGACCGGCGGCTATGACGAGGTCGTGGTGCTGCGCGACATCCGCTTCGAATCGCATTGCGAGCACCATCTGGCGCCGATCATCGGCCGCGTGCATATCGGCTATCTGCCGCGCAACCGCGTCGTCGGCATTTCCAAACTAGCGCGGCTGGTCGAGGTTTTCGCGCGGCGTCTGCAGATTCAGGAGAAGATGACGGCGGAGATCGCGTCCTGTCTTGAAGCCGTGCTCAAGCCGCACGGCGTCGCCGTAGTCACCGAAGCGACCCATCAATGCATGACGACGCGCGGCGTGCATAAGCCTGGCGTCACCATGGTGACGAGCCGGATGCTCGGTGTGTTCCGCGACCATGCCGAGACCCGCCAGGAATTTCTCTCCGCCGTCGGCATGCGCGGTATGGTCCACGGCAACGGTCCGTGACCAGCTTCACCAAAATCTAAGGCGCCGGAAAATCTAAGGCGCCGGCACCTCCGCCTTTTTTTCGATCTTGATGCTCTCGCGGCATTTATCCTCGTGATGAATGGCGAGGACATTCAGTCCGCTCGGAATCAGCATGTAGCCCAGGCTCTCCAGCCAGGCGCGCAAGGCCGCGAAATCGGTCTTGATGACCTCGATCAGCATGATCGGGCGATTGGCGGCGATGCTCTTGGCGCCGCCCGCCAGAGCCTCCAGCTCCATACCCTCGACGTCGATTTTTATCAGATCGAGACGCTGGAAATTGTACGAATCGAGGGTGATGGCCCGCACCTCGGTCATGTTCTTCTCGGAATAATCGATCGTCTGGCCGATGAATTCGGTGCTGTCGCGCTTTTTGAGCTCGAGGCTGCCGAAGCTTGAATTGACCAGGTAATTCGGCCGCGGAATTTTCATCGTGCCGGGCTGCCGCGTCACCGCGGCATGGAAAGCGCGCGCGTTGAAGCAATTGTTGATCGCGATGTTGCCGGCGAGCGCATAGTAGATGCGCTCCTGCGCCTCGAACGCAATCACCACGCCCCAATCGGTCATATGCTTGGCCCACTCGACGGTGTGCACGCCGAGATTGGCGCCGCAATCGACCGCGACGACACCGTCGCCGTAGTGCTGGCGGCGGATATCGAGGAGCTTCAACGCCAAGGCGACCTCGTTGGGATCGTAGGAGGCCTTGTCGAGAAGCTGAAAGCCGGCGCCGTAGACCATGTCGGGCGCCGTCGTATGCTGGTCGAACCGGTTCACGATCATGGCGCCGTGGTCGGTCGACGCAACGATGAACGCCTGGGGCCGCCGTGGTTTTTCCATTATGGTCCTGCGCGCTACGCCTGACGCTCAAACCGGCCGCGAATCAGCGCGAGCCGATGCTCAGCGGTCGCGAAATGGCAGTCAATGGGCGCGCGTTAAGCCGCGCGCCTGACCTCATCCGTCAGCGCGCGATACGACAGCGCCTCCGCCAGATGCACGCGACCGACTTTATCGAGGCCGTCGAGATCGGCGAGGGTACGCGCCACCCGCAGCACGCGGTGATAGCCGCGGGCGGTGAGC
>JBARER010000078.1:0-6526 GCA_049796395.1 Xanthobacteraceae bacterium | reverse complement strand
CTCGTGGCTGGTACCAAAATTATAAGATCCCGAACCGACGACATAGGAACTGCCGAAACGATAGAGCGCATTACCGCCGAAGGTATAAGTATCGCCCGTGAGCGAACCGGCGTTACCAACGATCAATGGCGCCAGACCGGGCGCCGAAGCGACGCTCAGGCTGTCCGCGTCGTAGTTGAAATAGCCGCTGAGAATGAGCGATTGATCGGCGGGAAGGCCGACATAGCGTGACACATCGTATGTACCAAACACGCCGCCGCCGCCGCCCACGTCAGCGAAACCGGGACTTTTAGTGCCTGCTGCCACGGCGCCTGCAGTATCGGTCAGACCGTAGCCGCCACTGCGCACTTCGGACGCTCCGCCGAAACCGCCCCAACCATCGATCCCGCTGCTCGGGGACGAGACGTACATCCCTAAGTGACCGGAACCGCCGCTGATGCCATTGTAACCACCGCCCGAAGCACCTGTGCCTTGAAAGAGCGGCGTCAAAACCCAACCAGGTCCCTCATTGGAAGACATAGTCGACTGCCAGCCACTGCTGTTAACATTAGTTTCCATGTTCTTCTTATCTTGTTCGTATTCGGCCATATACTCGTTGGTATAATCCGTCTGGCTGTTGCAGGGCGTTGTTATGCACGCCATGGCCGGCACAGTTTGCGCGGTCCAAAATCCCGCCGCGAAAACGGATGTCACCAACGCCGCGCCGAGCACCGCCCCCGCGCCACGCCCCCTATTTCCGGCACTCGCCAGCCTGCGACATGCCTACCCCCTGAGACGCCACATTCCACACAACTAGTCCGTGAGATACGGGTCAAGCGTCTGGCGCGGCCGTCCACACCCATAGGCGTACATTTTGTCGCGCAGTGGCAAAATAAGCACACGCCAGAACCAATTGTCCCCAGCGACAAGTCAAATCGCAATCCCGCGTTGCGACTGTCCGCAATGGGTCAAAATGCGACCTACACCCCTGTCCGCGGCATGTCCGCTTATCCTGCAACAGCGACCAAATAGCGGACACGGCGGTATGACCCAAACGGGCCGTTCATCCGTTGCTGTCATCGCGTGCCAGGAGAATTTGTCACATCCCCATTGACATTGGTCCCCCTCACCGTTACATGCCCGAACATCCCGCCTGGTCAGGGACGTCAACCGGTGACGCCGGCTGATGGGGCGGGGGCGGTCCTCGGGGCCAGGAATAGTCATCCTGGTTCTGGGCGGCGCTGGGCATCGTCCCGTCCGGCACTTGACCGGACTGCGAGGTGCTCGCTGCACTGGCGCCGGGGAGGGTCCTCCCGTTTGCACCCGGCGATTCCAGGAAGCGCGGCCCGGAGCCGAGTCGAGGTAAGTCCCTCGGCGCATGATCGCGGTGGAGCGCCGTAAGGCGAGGGCGCCGCCGTTTTGATCCCGCATTGTGCGGGACAGAAGCGATGGTGCTCGCCGCGTCCGCAGCAGGCTTTTGTCCTTCTGCGGCGGAGCGGTTTCCAGTGGACGCGCCGAACGGCGCTCCCCTCCCTTTTTCAAGGGAGCAGTTGGAAGGGCTTTCTTAAAGCGTGAAGCATAGCTCGGACGCAAAGTCGCGCCGCGAGAACGAGGAAGAATTGTCTTCCCTGATAGCTTCGCTGTTTGACATTGTGGATCGAAGAGACCAGCGCCCTCCGCACCTCGGCGGGCGCAAAGAGCAAGCCTTAACTCTGCGCCAAACACCGCGAGACGCGGGCGGCAATCTCGCCTAGAGTTGGCCGAAGCTTGTCAATCGGGGCCCGGGGCCGGGCCGGTGAGGGGAGTAACCAGATGATTCGTAAGAGTTTTGCCGCCGCCTTGGCGGTCACGCTGGCTGCGGCAACGGCGGTGCCGGCGAACGCCCAGGCGGGGCGGGTCCAGGTCGGCACGCTGGCTTGCTCGGTGTCGGCCGGCGTTGGCTTGATCATCGGCTCGCAGCGCAACGTCAGTTGCAACTTCCAGCCGGATAACGGGCCGCCCGAAGCCTATGTGGGCACCATGACCGTCATCGGCTTGGACGTCGGCTTCACCACCGGCTCGGCGATCGTCTGGACGGTTTTCACCGGCACCAACCGCTATGTCGGCATGTTGTCCGGCACTTATGCCGGCGGCACCGCGCAAGCGACCGTCGGCGCCGGCGTGGGCGCCAATGCGCTGATCGGCGGATCGAACAGTTCGGTGGCGCTGCAGCCGCTGTCGGTCCAGGGCCAGACCGGGCTCAACGCGGCGGCCGGCATCGGCGCTCTGTCGATCCATTTGGCGCAATAACCCGCGGCGCGGCGTGATCTGCGTTCGCTGGTGGGCGCCGATGCGCCGCACCGGCGCGATGTCACGCCTCTTGACCCGCCCCGGCGACCCCTGAAACGATGCCTCCGTGCGGTCCGCGCTTTATGACGGGTCCGCTCCCGGGAGGCTGTTGCAGGAGGTCGTGATGGCAGCTAACGGCAACGGCACGCGCGCGAGTGGTCCGCGCTGCATCGCGCTGGTCGGTCCGTTCCAGAGCGGCAAGACCACGCTTCTCGAAGCGATCATGTTCCGCACCGGCGTCATCCCGCGCCAGGGCACGATCGAGGCAGGCAACACGGTCGGCGACGCCAGCAAGGAAGCGCGCCACCACAAAATGAGCGTCGAGCTCACCGTCGCCACCACGAGTTTCATGGGCGACGCCTACACATTTCTCGATTGCCCGGGATCGGTCGAATTCGTCCACGACATGCGTGCGGTACTGCCGGCGGTCGATGCCGCGGTGGTGGTGTGCGAATTGGACGAAAAGAAAATCCCGCAGCTCCAGCTCATCCTGCGCGAACTGGAGGATCGGCAGATTCCGCGCGTCGTGTTCGTTAACAAGATCGACAAGGCCGACGTCGGTGTGCACGAGGTGCTGAAGCTGTTGCAGCCAGCCTCGCGTACCAAGCTGATCTTGCGGCAGATACCGACCTTCAAGGGCGACCTCATCACCGGCTTCGTCGATCTCGCGCTGGAGCGGGCGTTCGTCTACAAGGAGAACGCGCCGTCCGAAGTCGTGCCGCTCGAAGGCGACAGTGCCGACAGCGAAAAGACGGCGCGCTTCTCGATGCTGGAAACGCTCGCCGACCATGACGACGAGCTGATGGAGCAGTTGCTCGAGGACATCCAGCCGCCGCGCGACAAAGTGTTCGACGATCTGCGCAGCGAGCTGCGCGAAGGCCTGGTTTGCCCGGTGCTGATGGGCAACGCCACGCGGGCCAACGGCGTCTTGCGCGTGCTCAAGGCGCTGCGCCATGAATCGCCGGGCATCGCCGAAACCGCCAAGCGGCTCGGGATCAAGAGCGGCACCGACGCGGTCGCCTATGTGCTCAAGACCCAGAACACCGCACATGGCGGCAAAATGTCGATCGCGCGCATCCTGGCGGGGCAGGCCGGCGACGGCACGACCTTCCTCGGCGAGGATGAAGAAGCCGGCCGCGTCGCCGGCGTTTTCAAGCTCGTCGGCCAGACATCCGAAAAGCGCGGGCCGGCTGGGGTCGGCGAAACCGTCGCCTTTGCCAAGCTGGAAAAAGCCAAGACCGGCGACACGCTGACCGCCGGCAAGCAGGCGCATCCGGCGCTGGTCAAGGCCGCGCCCTATTCGCCGGTGCTCGCCATCGCCATCTCGGCCAAAGAGCGCAAGGACGACGTGAAACTCGGCCTCGCGCTCAACAAGCTGGCCGAGGAAGATCCCTCCATCACCATCGTGCACAATCCGGAGACGCATGAAGTGATCTTGTGGGGCCAGGGCGAGATGCATCTGCGCGTCGCCACCGAGCATTTGAGCGACCGTTACGGCGTTGCCATCGAGCGCCGCACGCCGAGCGTCGGCTACCGCGAGAGCATTCGCAAAGGCGTCGTGCAGCGCGGCCGCCACAAGAAGCAGTCCGGCGGCCACGGCCAATACGGCGACGTGGTGCTCGACATCGGCCCGATGCCGCGCGGGGCGGGCTTCTCGTTCGAGGACAAGATCAGCGGCGGTGTGGTGCCGCGCAATTACATTCCCTCGGTGGAGGAAGGCATCGTCGACGCGCTGCAGCACGGGCCGCTCGGGTTCCCGGTGGTCGATCTGCATGTGGCGCTGATCGACGGCTCCTATCACACCGTCGACTCCTCCGACATGGCGTTCCGCACCGCCGGCCGCATCGGCATCGTCGAAGGCCTGCCGCAATGTCAGCCGGTTCTGCTCGAGCCGATCGATCTGGTCGAGATCGTCTGCCCCAACGACGCCACCGCCAAGATCAACGCGCTGATGTCGGGGCGGCGCGGCCAGATTCTCGGCTTCGATACGCGCGAGGGCTGGGACGGCTGGGACGTGGTGCGCGCCAAAATGCCGGAAGCCGAAATCGGCGATTTGATCGTCGAAATCCGCTCCGCCACGGCGGGCGCCGGCACCTTCACCTTCAAATTCGACCACATGGCGGAGCTGACCGGGCGCACCGCGGACCAGATCATCGCCGCGCGCCGCGCCGCCGAGTGAGGCGAAAGCCTCGATTTGTCCGTAATCCGCTTACACGCCGCCAAGCATAGACTCCGCGGGTTTCCCCTTATTAACGGTGTCGTCTCCTGCGTCTGGCAGAGTGACGCAGATCGGGGAAACATCTCGCCGTGTTGGAGCAAGTCCGCAAACTCTTGCCGTCGCCGCCGGCCAAGCCCGCATCGAAGCCGGTGCCGGCCGACGGCGAGATCACGCTTCGCCAGGTGCTACAGCGAAATTGGGATGAGCTGTGGTACCAGCCCAAGATCGATTTGCGCAGCCGCCGCCTGGTCGGTGCCGAGGGCCTGCTGCGGGCGCGCCGGCCGGACGGCAGCATCGTCGCGCCGGGTATGTTCCTGCCGGGCGCGCGCGACGACGACATGCTGGTGTTGACCGAACGGGTCATTCTCGCGGCGCTGCGCGATTTCGAAGACTGCGCGGCACTGGGCGCCTCGGTGCAGCTTTCGGTCAATGTGCGCGTGTCGGCCCTGGTCAAATTGCCGATCGCGCAGCTGTTGCGCGAAGAGCGGCCGTCGTCGCCGACCTGGCCGGGGCTCATTCTCGAAGTCACCGAGGACGAAGTGCTTAAGGACCTGCAGATCGCCAAAGACGTCGCCGATCAGTTGCGCGAGCTCGGCTGCGCGCTTTCGCTCGACGATTTCGGCGCCGGCTATTCGTCGCTGGCGCGGTTGCGGCAATTGCCGTTCTCAGAGCTGAAGATCGACCGGAGCTATGTCAGCCACTGCGATAGCGATCGCGTCAATGCCGGCCTGTGCGAAACCATCGTCGGACTCGGCAAGCGCTTCGGGCTCAGCACGGTGGCTGAAGGCATCGAGTCGGTGGCCGAGGCGAAAAAAATGCAAAGCCTCGGTTGCGACATCGGGCAGGGCTACCTGTTCGCGTGGCCGATGGCCAAGGACGAATTCCTCAACGCGCTTGGCCGTCGCATGATCGGCGGACCGGCTGCGGCGGCACCGTTGCTCTCGCCGGCAAGGCTCTTGCGCGGCTTATTCGCCCAAACCTGACGCAAGTCCATCGGCGCGGGCTATGCCCGGGCTTGTCCCGGCCATCCGCGGCTTCTATTTCACCCGTTGCACATAATGTCGTGGTGGAAGGAAAGCCGATGCCAGCCTACTGGGTCGCCCGCTCCAAAATCAACGATCCGGCCGCGTACAAGAAATATACCGATCGCGTGCCGGCCATCATCGCCAGATTCGGCGGTAAGGTCTTGGCCCGCGGCGGTCGCTTCCAGATCATGGAGGGTCCGGAAAAATTTCACCGCTTCGTGGTGATCGAATTTCCGACGTTCGAGCAAGGCGTCGCCTGCTTTCAGTCCAAGGAATACGACGAAGCCGCGGCGTTCCGCCGCCAAAACGGCGCCGGCGAGGTCGAGACCATCATGGTCGACGCCGGCGACGCGACGAAGTAATCGCGGCCCCGTGGTTATCGTCTCGCCTTCGCGGCTATGCGGCGACGCGCGGTTCGCCGCCGCCCGGCGGCGGCACCGGCAGCCCGTCGGCGCTATATTCGTTGAGCTTGTTGCGCAGCGTACGGATGGAAATGCCCAGCACATTGGCGGCGTGCGTGCGATTGCCGAGGCAATGCTTGAGCGTTTGGAGAATCAGATCGCGCTCGACCTCGGCGACGGTGCGGCCGACCAGGCCGCGCGACACTTGCTCGGCGGCGAACGCCGCGTGCGCCACGGCGGGGGCGCCCTTTTGCTGGTCGAGCCGAACGCCGTCCGGCGTGAGGATGGCTTCCGCGCCGATCTCGTCGCCCGATGCCATCAGCACCGCGCGATGCATGGTGTTTTCCAACTCGCGGACATTGCCGGGCCAGTAATTCCCCGCCAGCGTGCGCCGCGCCTCGTGCGATAGCGGTCGGGTTGCCGCGCCGTTGGCCGCGGCATATTTCTTGATGAAGTATTCGGCAAGCTCGAGCACGTCGGCCGGCCGTTCGCGCAACGGCGGGATTTTAAGGTTCACGACATTGAGCCGGAACAGCAAATCTTCGCGGAACGTGCCTTCGCGAACGGCTTCGGCA
>JBARER010000077.1:0-10932 GCA_049796395.1 Xanthobacteraceae bacterium | reverse complement strand
GCCGAAACATTGATCGTCGGGCCGCCAAAGATCGCGCCCAGAAACCCGCCGCCGGAGTCCGCAGGCGCAGGTGGCGGAGCGACGGCTGCCGGCGCTTGCGGCACCGCCGCGGCATAAGTCTGCGGCGGCGCGGGGGCGTAGCCCTGCGGGGCAATGGCGTAACGCGGCGGAGCGGGCGCATAGTCCTGCGGAGCTACGGCGTAACGCGGCGCGGCAGGTGCATAGCCCTGCGGGGCAATGGCATAACGCTGCGCGTAACCCGGAGCATAATTCGGCGCATAGCCTTGCGGGTATGTCTGGCCGTAATTCGCCGGCGCGGCCGCGTAGCGTGGCTGCTGCACGTAATAGTAATACTGCTGCGGCGGCTGCGGCGCGGCATAGGCCGGCTGGCCGCCATAGGGATAGACGGTGATCTGAAGCGGATCGGCCGAGGCCGAGCTTAAAGCCGCCACTGAGACCGCGCTCAGAAGAAAAGCCGACACGCAGATACGCCGCATTTTTGTACTCGTCACTGAGATTGCACGCCGAGCGCGAGACGCGCCCGAGCGACGAGTACGCCCGTAAACCTCGACTGTTTGGTAAATAAATTGCAGCACGGCTTTATTCGTAGATTGTTCATCAAGTTAAAGTTTATTTTTCGTCAATAGCGCGGCGTCTCGGTTAACGGATGGTTTACGTCACCTCTTTCAACACGTGAACGCCGTATTAAGTGGCGAGCCGGTATGGATGAATGCGCGCGCGATCCCCAACACGGATCGGATCGATTGTGGCGCGAAACGCGGCGGTGGATTGAAATTTGACGTTGGATTGAAATGGCGGCACCGCGCAAGGTCTTTCGTATCGAACAAACCGCCGCCGCGCGGTTCACGCTGAACGCTGACAGCGACGCCGCATCGCCCTACCACGGCGAAATCATGCAGGCGCTCGCTGCGCTGCAGGCCCTGATGGCGGGCGCGCCGCCGGTTCCAACGTTCAATGGTCTCGTCCCATCCGGCAGCGCCGCAAGCAAAGACCTGCGGTCAGAAACGGGTAATTTGGAGCGCATCGCCCACGAGCTCGATGCGGTCGTTTCCGGAACCGCGCAGGCGACACAGCGGATTCTCGCCGCGGCCGAAGAGATCGATCAGCTCGCCGATAATCTTTCCGCAGCCTTGAAGGGACGGATGGAGCAGGAGCTGGCGCAAGACATTGCCGACGGTGTTCTGCGCATCTTCGAGGCTTGCAATTTTCAGGACCTCATCGGCCAGCGGGTCACCACGGTGATGAAGACGCTGCGGACCGGAGCGCCGCTGGTATCGGTCACGGCCGATGCGCCGGCGGTGCACGGCCCTCGGCTCAACGGCGATTCCGGCCACATGTCGCAAGCCGAGATCGACGCGCTGTTCGGCGCGTGAAGCGATCATTCCGCGCCGCGGATGAACGAGAAGCAGACGAGCGCGGCCACGGCGAAGCCGGCGACGACCGCCAAGCTGCCGGCGTCTGACACGCGGTCGGCGACATAGGTCACGACCACTGGCGCCAGCGCCTGCACCGCCAGGAACGGGCCGCCGATCCGCCCGACCAACCGGCCATAACCGGCTGCGCCGAACAGAGCGAGTGGCACGGTGCCGCGCGCGATGGTCAACAGCCCATTCGCCATACCGTACAGCACGGCAAACAAAGCCGCCGTGATCACGCTGAACGGCAAAATCGCCAACAGTGTGAAAGCCGCGACGAGAAGCCCCACGGCGGAGCGCGCGATCCACAATGGATGCAGCCGCCGCCCGAATGTCAGTTCGACAATGCGCGCGGCGACCTGCGCCGGCCCGAACAGCATGCCGATGGCGACCACAGTATCGGGGGCAAGCCCGAAGCGTTTGAAGATGGCCAGAAGCTGCGCCGACAATGCCGACGGCACGAAGGCATAGGCGGCGAAGCCGGCAGCGACCAGGATAAACGCCATGCCGCGCGCCGGCAAAACTGCCGCCGGCTTCTGCTCCGGCGCAAGAACCGGCGGCGGCAGCGGATTGGTGAAGCGCTCGCGCGGCAAAGCCAAAGCATGCAGCGGCGCAGCAACGCCGGCAAGCAATCCGGCATAGACCAGATAGGTGCCGCGCCAGCCGACCGCGTCGATCAGATATTGCGTCGCCGGCCAACTCACGGTCGACGCGAAGCCGCCGGCGAGCGTCAACGTCGTGATCGGCGACCGCGCGCCGGGGCCGAAAATGCGACCGAGGGTGGCGAACGCCGGATCGTAGAGCGACGCCGCCATGGCAACGCCGAGTACCATCCATGCCGCGAAATAGGTGGCGACGCCCGGCGCCGCGACCAGGGCCGCCAGACCCACCGCGCCGAGCAGCGACCCAACCGGCATCACGGCATGGCCGCCCAGCCGGTCGATCGTCGCGCCGATATAGCGGGAACATAGTCCGCCCACGAGCAGGCTCAACGAAAAGCCGCCCATCGCGAATGCCCGGGGCCAACCGTGATCGGCGGCGATCAAAGGCACGGTCAATACCGGCGGATAGAACAGGGCGCCCCAAGCTAAAATCTGGGTGACACCGAGCACGCTGACCGCACGCCAGGGACCGAAGATGAAATCGCGAGAGGCGGGCATTTCGCGCTCGTCATTCCGGGGCCAAGCACAGCGAGGAGCCCGGAATGCATCAACCTCGCACCGGGTCTATGGATTGCGAACTTGCCCTGTCGTGGCAACCGGAATGACGACGGGAGAGCCTACTGCCCCACCGGTTTCATTGGTGGCCGGCCGACGGCGCGCGCGGTGCCTTCAGGCGCGCAGCGCACATAGACGCCTGTGCCGTATCGGCCGGCGACTTCCGGATCCATCCATTTGAGCACCATGGTGCGGCCGTCGAACGACACGATCTGGCGATCCTGCGTGCCACCGGGCGGCCCAGGCGGACCGATATAGTTGGCGCCGTTCTGCGAGCCTTTCAGCTGCAACTCCTGCAATTGCGCGGAGTCGGCGAGATACATCATCACGCCGCCATTCGGTCCGCGCGTAATCTCGACCGGCTGGCCGCATTGCTGGCGCGCCGCCGCGGCGGTACGCGACAAATCCTCGTCGCGGTGGAATGCGCCGTAGCCCCAGCGGCCGACAATATCCTCCGGCCGGTATTTCGAAGGGATCGCCGGCTGTTCGGACACCGCCGGCGTCGCCGCTTCTTGCGGTGCCGGAGTGTTCGAGCTGCAGGCCGAGAGCGCCAGCGCTCCAGCCACCGCGATGCCGTAGGCCAGGCGGCGATAGGACACGCTCATACAGAGACCCTCACGAGACGGGCGCGAGATGGAAACCGCGTCAGTTGTATCGCCTCGACCTTTCGACTTGGTTTCAAATTCTACCCCCAGCATTAACCGACAGACAGACCAGTCGGCGACGATTACGGCCCGGATGGGGCGATTTATGCGCCCCTGGAGCGGCTTGATCCATCGCCCGGAACTCGTGCGCCATTGTTCCCCCGCCCCGCCGGCTGGCGCTTGGTGCGCGCGGCTCTTGCCCGCGCCGCATTGGGACGCGCCACATTGGGCCGCGGGTCGACCAGTGGAACCGATTTGTGGATGCTCAAACTGCGCATCCGCTCCCGATCGGCGAAGAAATCCGAATCGGCGCAATAGCCGGCGGTATGAATGCCGGCGATGGCGCAAATATCGTCCATCTCGTTGGCGTCCCCGGTGACGCCGATGGCGGCGATTACTTCGCCGGATTTGTCGCGGATAAGCTGGCCGCCGCCCTCCAGAAACAGCGGATAGTCGGCAAGATTTTCCACCGACCGCATGAAAAGCGGCTTTTCGTCAGCCTTTTGCAGCACCAGCTTCGACGGCCGGCCGAGCGCCAATGAGGCATAGGCCTTGCCGTAGCAAACCTCAAAACGCAGCATCGAGGCATTGTCCTCTTTCTGAAATGCCTTCACTCGGCCGCCCGCATCGAGAACGATCGCGCTCATCGGCCGGCATTTATGCTTCTTCGCCGCGGCAAAGGTCGCCGCGATGATGGTATTGGCTTCGTCCAAGCTCAGCGCACGCATTTTCGGAGGTCCCATCGTTTTGGCGGCCACGCCCGGCGAAGATTAGCAGCGAAAGCCGAGCAGCGGATACCGGGATGGGGTGCGGCGGTTTCGACGTTCGGCCGCACCTGGCGCCGTTGCTTCGCCGCGCCGCCTTGACAGCACAAAGCCAACGGCTTATCTCCGCGTTGGCTTTTAGCACTCCGGAACTACGAGTGCTAAGATGCTGCAAAATAAGCATTTTCCAAAACGCCAAAGGCCGCCTGAGCTCGGCGGCAACGAGGGTAAGTCATGGCAAAAACCAAGTTCCGGCCGTTACATGATCGCGTGGTCGTCAAGCGTGTCGACGCCGAAGAAAAGTCCAAGGGCGGCATTATCATTCCCGACAGCGCCAAGGAAAAGCCGTCGGAAGGTGAAGTGGTCGCCGTCGGTCCAGGCGGCCGCGACGAAACCGGCAAGCTTATTCCGATCGGCTTGAAATCAGGCGACCGCGTGCTGTTCGGCAAATGGTCGGGCACCGAGGTGAAGCTCGACGGCGAGGAGCTCCTGATCATGAAGGAGTCCGACGTCATGGGCGTGATCGCCTGAACCGCAATTCCGTCACCCTGAGGCGGCCGCGAAGCGGCCTTCGAAGGGCGACGGCCCCAACCGGTCATCCTTCGAGGCTCGCTTCACTCACACCTCTGGATGACGTTCAAACGAAACTCTAGGAGAAAACAAACAATGTCCGCCAAAGACGTAAGATTTTCCGGCGACGCTCGCGACCGCATGCTGCGCGGCGTCGAGACGCTTGCCAACGCCGTAAAGGTGACGCTCGGCCCGAAAGGCCGCAACGTCATCATCGACAAATCATTCGGCGCGCCCCGCATCACCAAGGACGGCGTCACCGTCGCCAAGGAGATCGAGCTCGAAGACAAGTTCGAGAATATGGGCGCTCAGATGGTGCGCGAAGTGGCGTCGAAAACAAACGACGTCGCCGGCGACGGCACCACGACGGCAACCGTGCTTGCCGCCGCGATCGTCAAAGAGGGCGCCAAGTCGGTTGCCGCCGGCATGAACCCGATGGACCTCAAGCGCGGCATCGATCTCGCCGTAGCCGCCGTGGTCGAAGACATCAAGAAGCGCGCCAAGAAGGTCGGTTCGTCATCCGAGGTGGCCCAGGTCGGCACCATTTCGTCGAACGGCGACGCCGCCGTCGGCAAGATGATCGCACAAGCGATGCAGAAAGTTGGCAACGAAGGCGTCATTACCGTGGAGGAAGCCAAGTCGCTCGACACCGAAGTGGAGATCGTCGAGGGCATGCAGTTCGACCGCGGCTATCTCTCGCCCTACTTCATCACCAATGCCGAGAAGATGGTGGCGGAGCTCGAAGACGCCTACGTGCTGCTGCACGAGAAGAAGCTGTCGCAGCTGCAGGCCATGCTGCCGGTGCTCGAAAGCGTCGTGCAGTCCGGCAAGCCGCTCCTCATCATCGCCGAGGACATCGAAGGCGAAGCGCTGGCCACGCTCGTGGTCAACAAGCTGCGCGGCGGCTTGAAGGTCGCCGCCGTGAAGGCACCGGGCTTCGGCGACCGCCGCAAGGCCATGCTTGAGGACATCGCCATCCTCACCGGCGGCCAGCTCATTGCCGAAGACCTCGGCATCAAGCTCGAGAGCGTGACCCCGGCAATGCTCGGCCGCGCCAAGAAGATCTTGATCGAGAAGGAAAAGACCACAATCGTCGACGGCGCCGGCAAGAAGAAAGAGATCGAAGCCCGCGTCAATCAGATCAAGGCGCAGATCGAGGAGACGACCTCCGACTACGACCGCGAGAAGCTGCAGGAGCGGCTCGCCAAGCTCGCCGGCGGCGTTGCGGTTATCCGCGTCGGCGGCGCGACCGAAGTCGAGGTCAAGGAGAAGAAGGATCGCGTCGAAGACGCGCTCAACGCAACCCGCGCCGCGGTCGAGGAAGGCATCGTGCCGGGCGGCGGCGTGGCTTTGCTGCGCGCCAAGAAGGCGATCGGCAAGCTGCGCAACGACAACCCCGACGTCCAGACCGGCATCAATATCGTGCTCAAGGCGATCGAAGCGCCGCTGCGCCAGATCGCCGAGAATTCCGGTGTCGAGGGCTCGATCGTCGTCAACAAAATTCTCGAGAACAAGTCGGAGACTTACGGCTTCGACGCGCAGAACGAGGAGTATGTCGACATGCTGGAAAAGGGCATCGTCGATCCGGCCAAGGTGGTCCGTGCGGCGCTGCAAGATGCAGCTTCGATCGCCGGCCTTCTGGTCACGACCGAGGCCATGGTCGCCGAACTGCCGAAGGACGCGCCGGCCATGCCGGCAATGCCGGGCGGCGGTGGCGGCATGGGTGGCATGGGCTTCTAAGCCAAACCCCAACCAAAAAGTTCAGAGGGCGCGGAGCGATCCGCGCTCTTTTTTTGCCCGTTGCGCAGTTTCAAGCGACGACACGAAGCTGCCGCGCCGCGGTCAATTCGCGGCCGCAGGGATCAATTCGTCATCAGCCGGTAGCGCAGCGTAGTCGGGCCGGTAAGCTGAACGACATCGCCGCTGCGCTGCCACTTGGTGACCTGGGCAAGCGTAGAAATAAGCGCGGCGTCGTCTGCCTGCCGATCGGGATCGCATTGCGCCGCCGACGCGTCAGCAGATTGTCCCGGAACAAGGCTCATTGGCGCTCCGGGCACGATGGTGATTGAATCGTCGGTTACCGTGGCCTGGCCGTGCAGGCTGGTGCACCACAAATCGATGGATGCCGAACCGTCGTCCTCGATTTCCAGCATCGGGATGCGCTTCGAACCGTGGCTCGGGGACGCATCGAGTATCAGTTCGCTGCCGAACGGGAACGGCTCGCCGGCGCGGGCGGAAATAACCGCAGCGGCGGCCACGAACAAGGCGAATAACCAAGGCAAGCGCCGGCACAAAGTCAGCATCGTTTCTCGCGACAGGTTGCAGCCAGAGGAAAGCGGCGGCCGGACGGCCGCGCCCGAATCTAATCCGCGGGCCGCAGCCCGGCGTCAAGCGGCGACGCCCTGCGGCTGGCATACCGGCTCGCAAATCAATGGGGCCGCGGCGTGGCCGCAGCCAGAGCGGCAAAGCGCGGCATGACATGCCGACGCCGTTTGCGGGCGCACCCTGCGTATTCCATGCTGCACAGGGACGCCGCGCCGTCTCTCGAAGCGCCCGTCAAGACTGTCTGTTGAACGGTGCCGCTCCCTAAAATGTGATCCAGCCTCCATCCTCAAGCCAATCGTAGAGCCGCAGGCGGAGGCCAGAATGCCGTCGCCAAATGGCAACATCGGCGGATCGCCGGCCGGCGCGTCTCACCAGCGCGAGCCACACGGGCGGCTGAGCAATGGGCACGGGATATAGAGTGGGCTGTATGGGACCACGGCCGGCGCTGCGGCAACACCGCGCACCACGGGCGGCCTTTTTTGGCGCCCTGCCGTAAATTTAGGCGATTCGTCGTCAGTAGCTAACGCACATCAAGCCGACTTACAGAGAAACCCAAGACGTTGCGGATGTGGGCATGATATTGCGGGGCAACGTTGTAATTTTCGGTTCGATTCTATTGGTTTGCCCGTCTGTGCGCCGTTTAGTCGCCGTTATGGCTTGGTTTCCTGATGCTGCGGATGATGGCGGATGGAAACGGCGCCCAGAAGCTTCTTAAGGTCGGAGGTCTTTCGTGAATCGTCTTTCTGCAACCCTCGTCACGATCTGGCGATTGGCTATCCCTTATTTTCGCTCGGAAGACCGCTGGCCCGGGCGCATCCTATTGGGCGCGGTCGTGGGGATCGAATTGTCGATCGTCGCCATCAACGTAATCCTGAACTACTGGTACAACGGCTTTTACAATACGCTGCAGAATCATGACTGGAACGGCTTCGTTTGGTACATCCTGGTGTTCTGCGCGCTGGCCGCGATCTATACGGTTCTCGCGGTCTATCAGAATTATCTCAATCTGTGGCTTCAGATCCGTTGGCGTCGCTGGCTGACGCAGACCTATTTGCGGCAATGGCTGAACACGGCGAACCACTACCGCATGCAGCTTCTCGGCGATGCCGCCGACAATCCAGACCAGCGCATCGCCGACGACCTGCAGATGTTCGTGCAGAATACGCTGTCGATCGGGCTCGGGCTTTTGAGCTCCTGTGTGACGCTGTGCTCGTTCGTCGTCATCTTGTGGAAGCTGTCGGAAGCGGCGCCGCTGCATTTGTTCGGCATGCCGTTGGCGATACCGGGTTATCTGGTGTGGGCCGCACTGCTCTACGCCATCGCCGGCACTGCATTGACCCATCTGATCGGCTGGCCGCTTATTCCGCTCAATTTCCAGCAACAGCGCTACGAGGCCGACTTCCGCTTCAATCTGGTGCGCACCCGTGAGAATTCCGAGCAGATCGCAGCACTGCGCGGCGAACCGGCCGAGCGTGAGCGGCATCTCGGCCGCTTCGGCTTGGTGGTGTCGAACTGGATCGCCATTATGCAGCGGCAGAAGCAGCTGACTTTCTTCACGCAAAGCTACTCGCAGGCTTCCGTCATTTTTCCCTATTTGATGGTGAGCCCGGCTTATTTCTCCGGCACCATGCAACTCGGCGGCCTGATGCAGACCGCGTCCGCTTTCAACAGCGTGCAGACGGCGCTGTCCTATTTTGTCAACGCATATCAATCGATCGCGCAATATCGCGCGGTAGTGACACGGTTATCCGGCTTCGAGGAGGCCATCGTCGCCGGCCGCGACGTCGCGCTGACGCCGCCGGTGGTCGAAGTCCTGCCGCGCGAGACCCCGAACGTGATTGCGATCGACAATTTGAGCGTGCGCTTGCCGAACGGCGAACCGCTGGTCAACGCCGAGCATATCGTCTTGTCGCCGGGCGAACGCGTGCTGGTGACGGGGCCGTCGGGCGCCGGAAAATCGACTCTGTTCCGCGCAGTCGCGGGAATCTGGCCGTTTGGATCGGGCCGCGTCATGGTGCCGAAGGACGCCAAGATCATGCTGCTCCCGCAACGTCCGTATTTTCCCGTGGCGACGCTTGCCGCGGCGGTCAGCTATCCGGCGCGGGCCGACACGTTCGACGATGCGCACGTTGCCGAAGTTATTTGCGCGGTCGGATTACCGGGGTGGAGCACACGGCTGCACGAGGAAGCGCACTGGAACCGGATGCTGTCGCAAGGCGAGCAGCAGCGGCTCGGCATTGCCCGGGCGCTTCTGCAAGAACCGGATTATCTGTTCCTCGACGAGGCGACTGCGTCGCTCGACGAGGCGGCCGAGGCAATGCTGTACCGGCTGCTTCAGGACCGGCTCAAAGCCACGACGGTCATCTCGATCGGCCACCGCTCCACGCTTGGCGCCTTCCATCGCCGCCGCATCCAGGTCGTACCGGGCGAAGCAGCCTCGGAAGTCCGCGACGTGCCATTGGTTTCGGCGGCGGAGTGAACTGTTTCCTGTCCGCTCACCCCCGCTACCTGTCCGCACGAAGGCGGGGACCCGGGACGTCAGCCGCTTAACAAGCCGGAATTTAGATGGGCCCGCTTTCACGGAAATGAGCGGGGAGTACCGGCCCCATGAGGGCGACCAAAAGAAAACGGCCGGGGCGTTTCCGCCACCGGCCGCATCCTTAGAGGTTAGTTTTTCAGAGAGTCTTACTTCAGACCGCTGAGGTTGGCCGCGAAGGAGAGCTTCGCGATATAGGCCGCGCCGCACCAGTTGGAGGCCAGGCCGCCTGGGTTCTGCGTCGTCACCGCGCCAGCGCCACCGAAGGTCGCGGTTTGATCGCTGGTGAAGACGTTACACTGCGCCTTGGTCAGGTTGGTGTCGTAGTAGCGCAGGTCAAGCGTGAATGCCTTGTAGGTCCAGCCGAAGCCTGCGTCCCAGTTCCAGTAGCTGGTATAGGGCACACCACCGGCGAAGACCGTTCCGGGACCGGTACCGTAGAAAACATCGCTCTTGCCGAGTGCCCAGTAGCCCAGGTCTCCAGAAATGTAGCCGCCGAGGCCGCTGTTCGCCGGGAACCAGGAACTTGGAGCGGTATACGTCAGGTTGCCCACGGTGTACCAGCCATCCGCGCCGGTATTGGAGACCGACGGCGAGTACCATTCCTGAATGCCAGCGGCCCACTGGTCGTTAAACGTGTAAGTGGCCTTGCCGTAGATTTCGGTGAAGCTGGCATTGCCTTTGGCGACGTTGCCGTTCGGCAGATTTATCGCTCCGGCAACAGAACCGGGCGGACCGCACAGCGCGGTCGGCACGGCAGCGTTGAAGCATTCGCCACCCGGGTAATAGTATTCCCAAACGCCGAAATCGAGGGCGAGCTTGTCGAAGGTTGGCCGGAAGCCGCCATAGAAGTCGATCTCAGCCGCCGCGTGATTCGGGAAGTCGATGCTCTCGCCGGAAATGCCCGCATACCACTGCATGCTTGCGCTTTGATTATAGCGCAGTTCGAAGCCGGCCTGCGTGGACGGTCTGTGATCCGACTGCGTGATGCCGCGGAAGTTATAGTCAGTCATCAACGCCGCGCTGATCGCCACATCCCAAGGCGAGGGCGGCGGTGCGGGCGGTGCGGGAGGAGCTTTGGTCGCCATATCCGCCGCCATCGCGGAGGTCGTCAACGCAGCTACCAGAGCCAACGATAAAGCCACTTTTTTCATAACTGAGCCCCTTCTTTATGTCCCTGCTCCGAACTCGGGCGACGTCCCCCGTCGACATCCGATACTGAGCCAATTCCCGCAGCGCGAATTCAGATTTGCGCAGCATGAACCTTCATGAATTCTTCAATTTTGTTATCACGGAGCCAAGACTAAAACGTCGGCAAATGCTGACTTTTTATGCTTTTGCGGGATAACTTCACGGTTTCTTTTAAGGTGTTGCAGCTGGGTTACACTTATTCCACGGGGACTTTTTCCCTCGACGCTTGCGGCCAGCCCACCCATATAT
>JBARER010000076.1:0-26006 GCA_049796395.1 Xanthobacteraceae bacterium | reverse complement strand
CCAGCAGGCTTTGCCGCCTTGGGCGGCGGGCGCCGGCCGCCGCGCCATCGTCGCCGATGGCGACGGCGCTATCGTTGCCAGCCTGCCGGCGGAGCCGGGGCTATTGGGTCGGCAAATTCTTGACGTTCTCGGGCCGTCACAGCCGCTGACCACCTTCGGTGCTGCCGCCGGCACCATGGAGATCACGCTCGCTGATGGCGAAGCTGCCTTCACGTCGGTGCGGGCGTTGAAAAGTCCGGTCGGGCTCCTCGCCGTCATTCAAGCGCGCAAGGACGCACTCGCCGACTGGCGCTCGACCACCGCGCTGACGGTGACGCTGTCGGCGACGACGGGTTTTGTCGTGCTGATCCTCGGCTTCGCTTTTCATTGGCAGGCGACTCGCGCGCGGGAAGCTGACCTCATTCACGACACCGTACGCAGCCGGGTCGATACCGCGCTCAATCGCGGCCGGTGCGGGTTATGGGATTGGGATTTGGCGCATGGCCGTATCTTCTGGTCCCACTCGATGTACGACATCCTCGGCCTTGCGCAGAAGGACGACCTCCTGACGTTCGGCGAGGTTAACGACCTCGTCCATCCGGACGACATTGATCTGTACCTTCTGGCGACCCAGCTCGCCGACGCCAAGGTCCAGGCCATCGATCACGACTTCCGCATGCATCATGCCGACGGCCGATGGATTTGGCTGCGGGTCCGGTGCGAATTGGCGCGCCAGGACGGCGAAGCCGGCCTGCATGTCATCGGCATTGCCGTCGACGTCTCGGAACAGAAGGTTTTGGTCGAGCGGACCACCGCGGCTGACGTGCGGTTGCGCGACGCCATCGAGACCATCCCGGAAGCCTTCGTACTGTGGGATGCCGACAACCGGCTCGTGCTCTGCAACTCGAACTTTCAGGGTCTGCATCATCTGCCCGACGCGGCCGTCACCGCAGGGACCGGCTACGGAACGATCGTGGCGGCCGGAAAAACGCCGATCGTCCGTACCACCGCCATCAATGAGGACGGCCAGCCGCGTGGCGCGCGTACCTTCGAGGCGCAACTCGACAACGGCCGCTGGATGCATATCAGTGAGCGCCGCACCAAGGATGGCGGATACGTGTCGGTCGGCACCGACATCACCAAGCTCAAGCAGCACGAGCAGCGGCTCATGGAAAGTGAGAAGCGCCAGATCGCCACCATTGCCGACTTGCGGAAATCGCGCCAAGCGCTCGAAGTGCAGACCGGCGAGCTCGCCGACCTCGCCCAGAAATACGCCGAGGAGAAAACCCGCGCCGAAGAGGCCAATGCGGCGAAGTCGAAATTCCTCGCCAATATGAGCCACGAACTGCGCACGCCGCTTAACGCTATCATCGGTTTCTCCGAGATCATGGAATCGGGAATGTTCGGACCCCTCGGCGCCGAAAAATATACCGAATATTCCACGGACATCCGCGAAAGCGGCGAATATCTGCTCGACGTCATCAACGACATCCTCGACATGTCGAAGATCGAGGCCGGCGGCATCCGGCTTGCTCCGGAAGCCGTGGCGCTCGAGCCGGTGCTCGCCGATTGCCTGCGCGTGGTGTCGACCCGGGCGGGTGAGAAGAACCTCACACTCGACAGCGAGGTCGATCCGGAAATTCAGCTCGATGCGGATCGCCGCGCGTTGAAGCAGATCACGCTCAATCTCCTCTCCAACGCGGTAAAATTCACCCCTGACGGCGGCGCCGTAACGATGCGCGGCCGCCGCCGCGGCGGCATGGTCACCATCGCCATCGCCGACGACGGCATCGGCATTTCGAAAGACTCCCTGCGCAAGCTCGGCCGACCATTCGAGCAGGTCGAAAGCCAGTTGACCAAACGCCACCAGGGCTCGGGCCTCGGCCTCGCCATCGCCAAATCGCTGGTTGAATTGCATGGCGGGACCATGCGTATTCGCTCAAAGCTCGGACACGGCACCATGGTCGTGGTGCGGTTGCCGCTTGTGACGCAGCGGTTTCTGAAAGAGTCGCAGGCGACGATCGTACCTCAGGGTGAGCCGTCGGAGCCTGCCGATGCCTACGCGTAGACCGGACATATATCCGACCGGAACCGCCTCGTTATGGCGCTCTCTCCAAAATCCGTACGAAACATTCCCGCACTCGGCGTTGCGTCTCTTCCACATGGGCCTGCAGCGCCGGAAAATCCGGCAGATCGGCCGCGCGCGCAAGGAGACCGAGCACACCGGCGCTGGCCGTCTTGGGATCGAAGGCCGCCGGCAAGCAAAGCCGCAAAATTTGCGTCAGATCCTGAAACAGGCGCACAGCCGGCCGTAAGACCTCCGCGTCTTCCGGCTTGAGCACGCCAAGCCGCGCCGCCTTCTCCAAGCTTCGCGCCGTCGACACGTCGAGAATGTCCGGGATTGCTGCCGCGTGCACGAGCTGCAGATATTGCGCGATGAATTCGATATCCACCAATGCGCCGGCGGCATTTTTGAGATCCCAGGGGTTGGCGTCGCCCTTTTCCTTGGCCATAGCCGCGCGCATGTCGACGACGTCGGCGGCGACGCGGCGGGGATCGCGCTTGCGGCGGAGCACGTCGCGGATGATCGTTTCGACTTTCGCCGCAAAAGCGGGCGAGCCGGAAACGACTCGGGCGCGGGTCAGTGCCAGATGTTCCCAGGTCCAAGCCTCGCGCTCCTGATAGTTGCCAAACCCGTCGATCTGCGTCGCCACGGGGCCGGAGCGGCCGGACGGCCGCAACCGCATGTCGACCCGATAGAGCTGGCCGTAATTGGTCTGCACGGTCAGCGCGCTGATCAGTCGTTGCGTGAAGCGGGCAAAATATTGGGCGCCGTAAAGCGGTCGTTCCCCGTCCGAGTTTGGCCGATCGGCGTCAAAATCGTAAATGACGATGAGGTCGAGGTCGGACGCGGCGGTCATTTCCAGGGAGCCGAGCCGCCCGAGTGCAACGATCGCGCTCTCGCCGGCGGCGATGTGACCATGCGCGGCGACGAAATCGTCTTCCACCTGACGATGGACTGCGCGCAGCAGCACTCCGGCCAAGCGACCGAAGGCTTCGCCGGCTTGCTGCGCGCCAATCGAGCCGGACAAAACGCGCGCGCCGATCAGAAACATATGCTCCTGACCGAACAGCCGGATGGCATCGAGCACGGCTTCGTAGCCGCGTGACTCTTCCAGTATGCGCGTCAACACCGCCGCTAGCTCTCCGGTGTCGGGCCGCGACGCGAAAAAGCGCGGCTCGACCAGCGGATCGATGAAATGCGGATGATGCGCCAGGATTTCGGCAAGCCGCGGGGCTGTGCCGAGAATGAGCGCGACAAAGCGGATCAGTTCCGGATTCTGCCGCAGCAGCGAGAAAAAGCGGCCACCGGCACGCAAGCCGGAAAGAAAACGGTCGAATGCGGTAAAGGCCGCGTCCGGATTCTCCGCACGCGCGAATTGATCGACCACAACCGGGATCAATTCGATGAGATTGCGGCGCGCCTGCTCGCCGCGAAGCGCGCGATACCGGCCGGAGCGCCAATGGTGCACCGCCGCCACGACCTCCTGCGGCCGCCGAAAGCCCAATTGCGCCAGTTGGTCGAGGGTCTCGCCCTCGCTGTCGCCTTCGGCGAAGGACAGATGCTGGCGGCGCGCCAGATATTCCGGGGCGCGCTCGAACAGTCTGACATAGTGCCGCTCGACATTGCGGAGATGAACGACCAATGCACCGGCAAAGTCGTCACGGTCAGCGAAGCCGAGAAATCGGGCAAACATATCGAGCGCCGTGGAGTCCGAGGGCAGCGTATGGGTTTGCTCGTCGGCCATCATCTGCAGCCGGTGCTCGACACGGCGCAGAAAGTCGTATGCCGCGGTCAGCTCGTCGCGTGCCGCCGCGTCGATCCAACCGTCGGCGGCCAGGACCGCCAGTGTGGCGACGGTGCCGCGACCGCGCAGATCCCCATGCCGGCCGCCGGCGATCAGTTGCTGTGTCTGGGCAAAGAATTCGATCTCGCGAATGCCACCCCGGCCAAGCTTGATATTATGCCCTTCGATCGCAATCTCGCCGTGGCCGCGATAGGCGTGGATCTGCCGCTTCATTTCATGAACGTCGGCAATCGTCGCGTAGTCGAGATATTTGCGCCAGACGAAGGGCGCGAGATCGCGCAGCAGACGCTCGCCCGCAACCAGATCCCCGGCGCAGGCACGCGCCTTGATCAGCGCCGCCCGCTCCCAGTTCTGCCCGCGGCTCTCGTAGTAGTCGAGCGCGGCTTGCGTCGACATCGCGATCTGCATCGACGATGGATCGGGGCGCAGGCGCAAATCCACCCGAAACACGTAGCCATCGGCAGTGCGGTCCTGCAGAAGCTTGACCAGTTCGCGTGTCAGCCCGACATAGAACGGCCCAGGCTCGACGCCGGGCGCAAGCTTCGCGGCTGCGATATCGAAAAAAACCATCAAATCGATATCGCTCGAAAAATTGAGCTCGCGGCCACCCATTTTGCCCATCGCCAGCACGATGTATCCGGACGCCGCTTCGGGATTGTTTCGTGCCGACGGCCCGAGCTTTTTCCGTTTGACCGCCTCGCGGATGAGATAATGCACGGCGGCAAGAAGCGCAGTGTTGGCAATATCGGTGAGTGATGCGGTAACCCGCGCGACCGGCCAGACACCGCCGATGTCGGCAAGCGCAATGAGCAGTGCCGCTTCCTTTTTCATGCAGCGGAGAATGCGCATGACGTCGGCTTGCGATGCCGCCGCGGCGACCGCCGTCCTGGTGGCGCCGAGCAAATCGGCAAGCGCCGTGTCCGGATCGCTCTGCAGCAGCCGCACGAGCCGCGCCGGATCGGCCACACTAAGGTCCCACAGATAGGGTGCGGCCTCGGCGACCGCGCCGAGCACCCTTGCTAACGGAGCGTGCGCATCGGTGAGCGATTGCAACGCGCGGGGAGCGGCGTTGCGCTTGTCGCTGGCGAGGAAATCGTTAAGCCGCGCAGACGCTTGCTGGGATGGCAGCGGCAAAGCGCCGGCGAACCGCCGGAGCAACGTCGCATCGTTGGGGATTCGACGCTGCCGCTTCGGCTTTTTCGCCGGCGCCGGCCGCCTCATTCCGCCTCCGCCGGTCCGGCACGCGGCAGCGCGATCGTGCCGCGCAGGCCTGGATGATTGTCCTCAAGCTTCAGTTCGCCGCCGTGCAGGCGCGCCACCGCCGAAGCGAGACTCAAGCCCAGTCCCGACCCCGGCTCTGAACGGCTCTGCTCGAGACGTACAAAGCGCTCGACCACCCGGCCGCGATCGGCGTCGGGAATGCCGGGACCGTGGTCGGCAACGCTGAGCGTGATGCGATCCCCTTCGCCGCCGGCCTCTACGATGACTTCGGTGGCCGCGCCGTTCACTTTGCCGTCCGGACGTGCGTATTTGATGGCGTTGTCGACCAGGTTGGCCAACGCCTGACTGACCAATTCGCGGTTTCCCCGCACCGGCGCCGCGCCGTTGGTGGCGATCTTCAAGGCGATGCCTTTTTCATCGGCCAGCGGCTCGTAAAGCTCGCCGACGTCGCGGGCAATCTCGGCGGCGTCGAATTCGATCATGTTGTCGCGCGCCTGACCGGATTCGGCGCGCGCGATCATCAAAAGCGCATCGAAGGTGCGGATCAGATCGTCGGATTCGGCAATGGTCGACTCCAGCGCCGCACGATAGCCGGCGTCGCCGGCCGGGTGGCGCAGTGTTTGTTCGCAGCGGTTGCGCAACCGCGTCAACGGCGTTTTCAGGTCATGCGCGATGTTGTCGGAGACCTCCTTCAAGCCGCGCATCAGCGCCTCGATGCGCTCCAGCATGGCATTGAGGTTGTCGGCAAGCCGGTCGAGTTCGTCACCGCTGCCGGCAACCGGCAGGCGGCCGGCGAGATCGCCGTGCATGATCGTCCGCGCCGTATCGGTCATGGCGTCGATGCGCTTGAGGACGCGCCGGCTGACGAAGAATCCACCGGCAAGGCCGAGCACGATGACCAGCGCCAGCGACCATTGCCCGGCGTGAGCGATAATGCCGAACAGCCGTTCGCGCTCCTCCAGGTCGCGACCGACGAGCATGTGAAAACCGCCCGGAAGCTGGACCACCCGTACCAGAGCGTGATGGTCGCTGCCCTCCGGCGATTCAAGCCGTCGGTAATTGGTTTCGAGCCAGCCGGGGTGATCGAGCACACCCGGCTCAAGCGAGCCGACATTGCCGGCAAGCCCTTCCCCGTTCGGCGTTGTCACCAGATAGAGGCTCGATCCCGGACGGCGCGAGCGCAGATCGACCACGATCACCAGCCGCCTGATGCCGCCTTGCTCGTATTGCTCGGATAACCCATTGATTTCGCCGTCGACCGTCGAGGTGATCTGCTCGTCGATGAGCCGGCGGGTGTTGAGTGCGAAATAGCCCAGTAGCGACGCCGCGAACAGCACGAAGATCCCCAGATAAACCAGCGTCAGCTTGAACGCCGTCGTGCGCAAAAGCTTGCCGAGCGCGCTCACGCCTTAATCTCAGCTTTCGAACCCAATTCGCTGTCTGAAAAATCGTCTTCGCGGAATTCCAGCGGCGCGCGTTTGCCAGCTTCGAGATTTGCCGCTTCGGCGCGTCGCAGTTCGACGCGACGGATCTTTCCGGAGATGGTCTTCGGCAATTCAGCGAATTCCAGCCGCCGCACCCGCTTGTACGGCGCGAGCGCGCTGCGACAATGACGGAAGATCGATAGCGCGGTATCGCGATCCGGCGTTTGCCCGGCCGCCAATGCCAAGAAAGCCTTCGGCACCGCAAGCCGCAGCGGATCGGGCGACGGCACCACGGCAGCCTCCGCCACCGCCGGATGCTCGATCAGAATGCTCTCGAGCTCGAACGGGCTGATCCGGTAATCGGACGATTTGAATACGTCGTCGGCGCGGCCGACATAGGTGAGATAGCCCTCGTCGTCGACCGCGGCGACGTCGCCGGTGCGATAGACGCGGTCCTTTGGCACGCGCACCGAGCCGTCGTCGGCCTGATAACCCTGCATCAATCCGATCGGGCGCGGCTCGAGCGGAAGACCGATCTCGCCCTCGCGCTGCGAGGCTCCGTTCGCATCCAACAGCGCAACGCGGTAGCCCGGCAGCGGCCGGCCCATCGAACCAGCTTTAAGCTTCTGCCCCGGCGGATTGCCGACCAGCGCTGTGGTTTCGGTCTGGCCGTAACCGTCGCGGATAGTGATTCCCCAGGCCGCCCTCACCTGCTCGATGACTTCCGGATTGAGCGGCTCCCCAGCGCTGATCAATTCTCTGATGCGCACCCGCCAAGCCGACAAATCCTCCTGAATCAGCATCCGCCACACCGTCGGCGGCGCACAGAAGGTCGTGACCCCGCAGCGCACGATCGTGTCGAGAAGACCGCGTACGTTGAACCTGCGCTGATTGACGATGAAGACCGCGGCCTGCGCATTCCACGGCGAAAAGAAGCAGCTCCAGGCATGCTTGGCCCAGCCCGGCGAAGAAATATTGAGGTGGATATCGCCTGGCTGCAGGCCGAGCCAATACATCGTCGAAAGATGTCCGACCGGATAGCTTTGATGGCTATGCAAGACGAGCTTCGGCGTCGCCGTGGTGCCGGAGGTGAAATAGAGCAGCAGCGGATCATCCGCCTGGGTGTCGCCGTCCGCGGTGAATTGGCTTGAGGCCTGATAGGCTCGTTCGTAGGGCACCCACCCCGCCACCTCTTTGCCGACGGCAATGCGAGTGGAGTCGCCGGGCAATTCGGCGAATTTAGCCGCCGCGTCCGCGTCAGCGATTACGTGGCGGACCCGTCCGCGCGCAAAGCGGTCGGCAAGATCGTTGCGCGTCAGTAACGTGGTTGCCGGCACGATGACGGCGCCGAGCTTCATCGCCGCCAGCATGCATTCCCACAGCGGAACCACGTTGCCGAGCATGACCAAAATGCGGTCGCCGCGGCGCACCCCAAGCCCGCGCAGCGCGTTGGCGACCTGGTTTGATCGTTCGCTCAATGCGGCGAAGGATAATTTCGTCTCGCCTGCCTCTTCGTCGACCAGCCACAGCGCGGGGTTCGGATTATCGCGCGCCATCGCGTCGAAATAGTCGAGCGCCCAATTGAAGCGCGTCAGCTTCGGCCATCGGAAATCGCGGTACGCGACGACGTAGTCCTCGCGATGACGAAACAGGAAATCACGGGCCGTAAGAAACGGCGCGGCGTGGTTCGGCGTCATGGCGATCTCCAACGTCCTCCCCGCGTCCTCACGCGCCGCAAAATCACCGTGCGCCGTCACGAATCATGTAGCCCGCGCCGCGCACGGTATGCAGCAGCGGCTGTGAAAAGCCTTTATCGATCTTAGATCGCAGCCGCGAAATATGCACGTCGATCACATTGGTCTGTGGGTCGAAATGATAGTCCCAGACGTTTTCCAGCAGCATGGTCCTGGTGACCACCTGACCGGCGTGGCGCATCAGGTATTCAAGCAGACGGAATTCCCGCGGCTGCAGTTGCACCTCCTGTCCGGCGCGGCTAACCTCATGCGAGAGTCGGTTCAGCTCGAGATCGCCGACGCGATACACGGTTTCCTCGCCACGGCTGCCACGGCGCCGCGACAGCGCCTCCACTCGCGCCAGCAGTTCCGAGAAGGCGTAGGGTTTGGCAAGATAATCGTCGCCGCCGGTGCGCAGTCCCTTGACCCGGTCGTCGACTTGACCGAGTGCCGAGAGGATCAAGACCGGCGTTTCCACGCTCTTAGCGCGCAGGGCGCCGATGACCGATAGCCCATCCCGCTTGGGCAGCATGCGATCAACGATGAGCACGTCGTATTCGCCGTCGAGGGCGAGCTGAAGCCCTTCCTCGCCGTCGCCAGCCTGCTCGGCAATATGGCCGACCTCGCGGAACGCCTTGACCAGATAGTCGGCCGCGTCGCGGTCGTCCTCAATGATGAGAAGACGCATGATCTATCGCCGCACCAAAAACACGGGCCTGCAACCGGATATATAATAAAAGCAAAGCCTCCGGAGCGGCTAAAGCCATATCATCCGGCCCCTTAATTCGCCATGCCGGCCTGCAACCGGCGAAATATCGGAATATAGTGAGGGGGTGGCGAGCGTTTGCGCACCACCCCCTCTTACCTACTCTGCCCCGGCGGGGGCGACGGATGCCGGGAGGCAGAGTTGGTATCTGTGGGACGGGTCTTGCGACCCGTCCCAGGGTGCGCCCGCCAGCGGGGGCGACGGATGCCAGCGGATCGACCCTTTCCCTTATTCCGTTAGGCGTTGCCAAGCGGCAGCGCGACGAACTTCGTGCCGTCGGTTGACTTCACCCGAAACAGTACCGTGTGCTTGCCCGAAGTTTTTGCATCGGAAAGACTTTTGCTAACGTCCGCCGGCGTGGTTACCGGTTTGCCGCCAACGTCGAGAATAACGTCGCCGACTTGGAACCCGTGATCGGCGGCAACCCCGCCTTGCTCGACGGCGGTGACCACGACGCCGTCGCTGCCGGCGCCGGAGACTTTGCTGCTGGGCGCGAGGGTCAGGCCGATCTTGGGTACTTCGCTGCCGGAATTATCTTCATGGCTCGAGGTGTTCGCCGCCTCCTGCTGCGCCGGCAAGGTGCCAAGCGTCAGCGTCAAGGTTTTGGCGGATCCGTCGTGAATCACGTCAAGCTTCACCGACGCACCCGGCGGCATGGTGCCGATCTTGCGCGCCAAATCTCGCGCATCCTTGACCGGTTGATCGTTGACCGAAGTGATGACGTCGCCGCTGGCGATGCCCACCTTGGCCGCAGGACTGTCTTTCTGCGGTTCGGAGACGAGCGCGCCGGTCGTTTGCTTCAATCCCATACTGTCGGCAATGTCGGGTGTCACCGACTGGATCTGCACGCCGATCCAGCCGCGCGTTACGGTGCCTTTGTCCCGCAACTGCGCAATCACGCTTTTAACGGTATCGGCCGGAATGGCGAAGGCGATGCCCACCGAGCCACCGGACGGCGAGAAGATCGCCGTATTGACGCCGATGACATTGCCGTCGACGTCGAAGGTCGGGCCGCCGGAATTGCCTTTGTTCACCGGCGCGTCGATTTGAATAAAGTCATCATACGGGCCGGCGCCGATATCGCGGCCGCGGGCCGAGACGATGCCGGCGGTGACAGTGCCGCCAAGCCCGAAGGGGTTGCCGACTGCAAGCACCCAATCGCCAACGCGCGGCGTGGAGTCGGACAGCTTCACATACGGAAAACTATTGCCGTCGATCTTGATCAAGGCAAGATCGGTGCGCGGATCGGTGCCGATCACCTTGGCCTTGTAGGTTTTGCCGTCATCGGTGGTGACTTGAACGTTCTCGGCATTCTGCACCACGTGATTATTGGTGACGGCATAGCCATCGGCGGAAATGAAGAAGCCCGATCCCTGGCCAGTAATGATCTCATGCCCATTCGGCATGTTAGGCATGCCGAATTGCTTGAAGAATTTCTCGAATGGCGAGCCCGGCGGGAACGGCAAGCCGCTTTCGTCATCGCTCGAATTGGCCGGCTGGTCGATCTTGACGCGAACCGAGATCACCGCCGGTTTCACCTTTTCGACGATGTCGGCAAAGCCCACTGGCCTCTGCGGAATCTGCTGAACCTTTTCGGTCAAATTCTGCGCGAATGCGGGCGCTGCGATGTTAGGAGCGACGAACAGAATACTGGCGCCGAGAGCGGCGACCGCCGTCGTCAAAAGCGCACCGCGCCGCACCGACAAAAAGCGTCGGGAGTGCAGGGAATTGCCGTCCATCAATAAGTCTCCGGAGTGCGATGGCCCGCTCTCGGGCGAGCCCCTTGTTGCGGGCAAGATGGGACGCCAACCCTTACCGCGCACTGTCGGGCGCATTAAAACTTTGTAATGTTCGCAGCATAAAATTATTCAGGAGGCACAGTCACTTAGGGCAGCCGTTCGACGATGTGCCGTCAAATTGCCGAATAATATTCTAGTGTGGACTCGTCGCGCCCCGCTTGAGTCGGGAAGCGCACCAAGGAATTAACGCAAGTTCGAAAGTCAGGCTTCATCAGCCGACGCAGGCAGGTTCATCCATAGCGGGCAAAGCTGCGTTTCTTCCAACCCCTCCGGAGACGTCGTCAGCGGCGGATCGGACGTGCCTCCTTCTGTTTGAATTGCGTTTCGCGCCATCTTGAGAAGGAACGTCACGAGCGGAAGCCGGAGCTCGCTGCTCTCGAGCAGCGCGTATTCGATGAGCATCGCAAGAGCATCGACTGGCGACGAATCCCTATGCGCGCCATTCCTCGGTTCTTTTCTGTACATCTCCCCCTCCACTTGAAGCCGAAACTCAAACCGCTCTGACGACAGGGGTGGCGTAGCGGCGCGCACCGGCTTCAGCGTGACCCCGCAACGACGCCTGCAATTCGATCGACGGAGGAATCAACGTCACCGAGGCCTTAGGCGCCGGCGCTGGAAACGGTGACAGCAGCCGCATTTCCAAGGTCGCGGAAAATTCCAACGCCAGCAGTTGCAATTCCAGAACTCCAAGTCCCATTCCGACGCAGGCGCGGGGTCCCGCACCAAACGGAATGAATGCAGGGTTTTTCATATGCGCACGATGGATGTCGAACCGTTCTGGCGATTGCCAGTAACGCGAATCGCGATGCAGGTGCCAGGCGCTCATGATGAACGAAGTGCCGCGGCGAAATTTCTTGCCACCGAACTCGACAGATCGTTTGGCCTCGCGGGACAGCCAGTAGGCAGAGGGATAAAGCCGCAGCGTCTCGTAGACCGCACCGAGACTGGTCGTAGCGGTGGGAAGCTGATCCGCGCGCACTTCGCCGGCGCCGTCGCAAATCCGTCGCGCCTCCTTGGCTATCTCCTCACACAGGGCAGGATTGGTAGCGAGGTGATACAGCAACCAGGCCGCAACCGAACCGGTGGTATGGTGGCCCGCCAAAAGCAGCAGCAGGATTTCATCGGTTATTTCTTGAGGGGTGAGTTTCAAGGTCTGCAAAGAGCTCAACAGGCTGCTTGAGCTCGCCTTCCCCATCGATCGCTCAACCACGAGCGACATGATCTGCCGTGCCTTAGCCATTTTGCGTTTTTTGTCCCGCCTTACCCAGGGCCAGTCGGGATGAATTTTGAACATATCTGCGGCAAGGTCATCTTCGATTGCGAGCACGGCCTCGACCAGCGCGTTTTCATCACCGCGGGACAGCACATCGGCACCGAACAGGACCATCGAAACCATCTGCAGGGCCAGGGGAGCCATCGCGGCGTGGGCATCGAACATGGAATCGTTAAGCAATAAAATCACGTGTCGACGGATGATGGATGCGATCTGCGGCACGTAGGACGACGCCATTCCACGCGCGAGTTGCTGATGAATAATCGCGCGCCGCTCGCGATGGGCTTGGCCGCTCAATACCATCGAGCTTTGGCCGATCAGCTTTTGCAATTTGTGTATGAGGCGGCCCTTATCGATCGTGCTTTCGCTCGCCTTCATGATCGGCTTTATGAAGGTTGGATCGGCCACCAGATAAACGGGCGCCAGCCCCATCGCCAATTCGACGAACGCAGACCGCGCCCGCGTGCCGCGATCCAAGAAGAAAGTCAGAGGATCACGCCGAAATGCGGACAGGTCGCTGAACCAGTGTTTCATCGCGAACCTCGATCTGATTGGCGCAAGATTGCAGGAACCTGATGGTTTCCGGCCGCTGTTGGCCGATTGGAATATCGCCGGCGACAACCTGAAGTGGTTTTTCCGACTGGTCTGGTCGCAGCATCACCGGCTGGCCGTAGCGCCGCGTTCGGACGCCGATCTTGCCGAGCAACCGCTCATGTCCAAGATCCGTCACCGCGACCAAAGCCTTGGCATTTACACGGTCGGCGAATCCAAACATGACGGCATACAGCCCCACGCCCAAGCTCTTGTATTCGCGCAGAACGCCAAACCGGCTGATTTCCCAGTAGTCGCTGCGGCACGGATAGGATCGCGTCGTCGCGAGTTCTGGGAACAGCGTGATCCCGAGATAAGGCCTATCGCATCGGATGGCCCGGAATCCGCCTACAACCCGTCCGGTCACCATCAGCGAACAGTAGGTTGCATCGGAACTGTCGAATTGATCGGTCTCGGTGCCTGAGCGGCCGTCCAATTTCCAGCCACGCTCGTCGATGAATAAGGCCTTCCTCAGTCGGAAGAGCGCTGCGGCCAACTCACGATTGTCGTCACTCTGGAATATTGTTGCTATGACAGGATTTGCCGTAGACATTGTGTGTTCCCAACGCACTCAAGCGCTGGGAATAAGACGGGCGATCTTTTGGTCGCGCCATCACGGAAATCCGTGAGTTTTAAATATGCGGAACATTGAACAGGCGGTCGCCGGCATTGAGCACTGCGAAACGATCGAAAGTCTCAAAGCGGCACTGCAGAAAATTATCGAAGACCGCGGATTTATCTCATTCGCGTTCTTGGATATTTCCGTTCCCGGAATCGACGATCCTCTCGTCATCGACACGCACCGGGAAGCTTGGCTGCGCGAATATCGCTCCAATGGATTCGTTCACGTCGACCCCATGCTGCCTATCGCTCGCCGAACCAACACGCCCTTCGATTGGGACACGGTGGCCGTTCCGCGACACGCCAGCGGCCGAAAATCCGGCGCACTCAAGACGATGGAAGCGGCACGGGACCACGGTTTTACCAACGGATTAGTGATCCCGTTTCACTATATCGATCACTTCAGCCGGCAATATTCCAGTGTATGCACGTTTTTCTGGAGCGACCGGCCGAAGCGCTTCGTTACGGTGCTTAAGCAGGAGCGTTTCGCGCTGCACGTGATTCTGCTCTATTGGGCGCAGAGGGCCGTTGATTTTTCCAGCAAGGCACGCCACAAGCCGAGCCGTTTTCTCGATGCAGCCGGCCTTCCCATGCTGCGAGGAAACATCACGGATCGAGAGCGCGACGTGCTGTCATGGGCAGGCCGCGGAAAAAGCCAGGAAGACACCGCAACGATCCTGCGTCTGTCGTCCAACACGGTCGAAACGCACGTCAGAAACGCTATAGAAAAGCTCGGCGCCAACAATAAAACCCACGCCGTCGCTAAAGCAATCTACTTTGGCTTGATCGACGTTTGACCGCCCTTCGCGTCTGCCATTGCCGGGGATCACTCGCTTTTGCCGCTCCCTAGCGGCGAAGGATCTCCGCCACGCGTGCTTCCTCGGCCGGCGTCAGGCTTGTAGCCGCCCCGACCCGGGGCGGAATTTTGCGGCACCGCGCAGCAATCAGCAACGTGACAATGCCAATAAGCAGCAGTCCGGGCGGCGCACCCCACAACGCGGCGGTGCGCCATTCCAATCGCGGTTTGAGCAGCACGAATTCGCCGTAGCGGGCGACGATAAAATCGATCACCTGGGCGTCGCTGTCGCCCACCTCGATGCGTTGCCGCACCAGCACGCGCAGATCATGGGCGAGCGGCGCCTCCGACTGGTCGATCGATTCGTCCTGGCAGACGAGACAGCGCAATTCCTCCGAAATAGCGCGGGCGCGCGCTTCGAGTTTCGGGTCGCGCAACATTTCGTCGGGTTGAACGGCGCGGACCGGTGCCGACCAGGCGAGCATAACGACGACCAGCAGCGCGGTGAGATATTTCACCGTTCTCACTCCGCCGGCTGCGGCAGCGCGCGCGACTTATCCCTGGCTTTGGCCGGGCGCGGTGCGCCGACACGCAGGCGCCGATCCGATAACGATAATGCGCCGCCCAGGAACATGATGCCGGCACCGAGCCAGATCAGGAGAACGAAGGGCTTGAAATAGAGCCGCACCGGCACCGAGCCGGATTTGTTCGGATCGCCGATCGAAACATAGATCTGGCTCGCGCCACGATCCATCAAAGCAGCTTCGGTAGTCGCCATGTTACGGTCTGGAAAAGCGCGGCGGCTCGGCTGCATGGTGCCGACAATGTCGCCATTGAGCCGATGAACGGTGAAGCGCCCGACAACGTCGCGATAGTTCGGTCCGGCACGGTCGAAAGTGCCGTCGAACGTCAGGCGATAATGTGAAATCGTCAGGCTATCACCCGGCTTGATCTCGGCTATTCGCTCGCTGCCCCACGCGGTAACGCTGACGATACCCAGGAGCGTCACGCCGATACCGAAATGCGCGAACGTCGTGCCCCAGGCCGAGCGCGGCAAGCCGACGGCGCGGCGCAGCGCCACGTGAAGCGGTACGCGCAAAATCAGGGTACGTTCGACGATATCCGTCACCGCACCGGCCATGACAAAAAAGGCGACGCCGATCCCGAACGGCGCTAGCACCGGGCCGCCGCGCTCGAGCGCAAATGCCGCCGCCGTCACCAGCGCAGCGAGCAGCGCGGCCGCAAGCAGACGCTGTGCGGCGCCGTAAAGATCGCCGCGCTTCCACCCCATCAGCGGTCCGAACGGCATCACCGCCATCAATGGGATGAACAGTGGTCCGAACGTCATATTGAAAAACGGCGGCCCGACCGAAATCTTGGCACCGGTCAGCGCCTCGAGCGCCAGCGGATAGAGCGTCCCCACCAGCACCGTGGCGCAAGCGGTGGTCAGGAACAGATTGTTGAAGACCAGCGCGCCCTCGCGCGAAATCGGCGCAAACAAGCCACCCTGCTTGAGCAGCGGCGCCCGCCAAGCATACAGCGCCAATGCACCGCCGATGAACAGAACAAGGATAACGAGAATAAAAGCGCCGCGCCGCGGATCGACGGCGAAAGCATGCACCGAGGTCAGCACGCCCGAACGGACCAGGAAAGTTCCGATCAGCGACAGCGAGAAAGTCAAAATCGCGAGCAGAATGGTCCAAACTTTAAGGGCACCGCGTTTTTCCATGACGACGGCGGAATGCAGCAGCGCCGTACCGGCGAGCCATGGCATCAGCGACGCATTCTCCACCGGATCCCAGAACCAAAATCCGCCCCAGCCCAGATCGTAATAGGCCCAGTAGGAGCCGCCGGCGATGCCGAGCGTAAGACACATCCAGGCGCCGAGCACCCAAGGCCGAACCCAACGCGCCCAAGCCGCATCGATACGACCTTCGAGCAGTGCGGCGATGGCGAAGGAAAATGCGATCGAGAAGCCGACATAACCGAGGTAGAGCATCGGCGGATGAAAGGCGAGACCGGGATCCTGCAAGATCGGATTAAGGTCCTGGCCTTCGAACGGCGCATTCGGAATCCGCACGAACGGATTCGAAGTCAGTAGAATGAAAATTTCAAAGGCAGCAGCGATCCAGGCCTGCACGGCAAGGGCATTGGCCTTGAGCACCGCGGGCAGATTTGTGCCGAAGGCGGCGACCGTGGCGCCGAAGAAGGTCAGGATCGAAACCCACAGCATCATCGAGCCTTCGTGATTGCCCCAGATGCTGGTGAGCCGGTAGATCAGCGGCATTTGCGTGTTGGAATTCTCGTAAACATTGAGCACCGAGAAATCGGACGTCACGTAGCTCACGGCGAGCGCGGTGAATGCCGCCGCGACGAATGCGAATTGCGCCAGCGCCGCGGGCGCGGCGATGCTCATCAGCACCGGATCGTTGGTGCGGGTGCCCACGACAGGCATCACGCCCTGGATCACCGCCAAGCCCAGCGCCAGCATCAAGGCGTAATGGCCAAGCTCGGGGATCATTGGCTCGCTCCAGCGACCGGCATCGCCGCGCGTTGCGCGTAATCGTCCTTCCAATGTCCCGATTTTTTCAGCGCGTCGACGACCTCCTTGGGCATGTAGGTCTCATCGTGTTTGGCGAGAACGGTATCGGCATCGAACACGCCGCCACCGTCTAGCACGCCTTCAGCCACCACGCCCTGCCCTTGGCGGAACAGATCGGGCAAGACGCCGTGATAGGTCACCGGAATTTCGGTTTTGCCGTCGGTGACTTCGAAGCGAATGTCGAGACCGTCGCGGCGCACGATGCTGCCGTCCTTAACCAGGCCGCCAAGACGAATCCGCGTGCCGGGCGCAACGTGGTTTTCCACCACGTCGCTCGGCGAGTTGAAGAATACGATGGAACCGCGGAACGCGTTGAGCATCAGCGCGACCGCGACCGCGAGCACGGCCAGTCCGCCGCCGATGAGAGTGAGGCGTCGCTGCTTTCGGGTCATGCGTTCCGTTTCCGCCTCATGTCAGCCCGCCAAGCCGAGATTTTTGACCAGGTCATCGATGCGTTTGACGTCCTCGGGACGATCCGACAAGGCATGCTTGGCATCGGTCGCGGCCTCCTTCGCCTTGTCGCGGTCGCCCAGCACAACATAGGCGCGCACGAGCCGTAGCCAACCCTCGACGTCGTGGCCGTCGGTCTGCAGCCGGTCAGCAAGCCGCTGCACCATGCCGCGGACCATTTCGGTTCGCTGCGTCGGCGTCAGTGCACCGGCGGCGGCTACCTCACCGGCATTGGGTCCCGGTGTAGCCGGCGATTGGCCGGTGACGCGCGTCAAGGCGGCACGGACGAAATCCGCCCATGGCGCGTCGGGGGGCGCCGAAGCCAGGAGCGCGCGCCATTTGGCGGCGGCGGCATCGCGATTGCCGTCCTGCTCGTCGGCAAGCCCAAGAAAATAACCGGCCTTCGGCTCATGTGGATCGCCGGCAACAGCTTTTTGGAACGCCGCTTTGGACTCGTCGGTGACGACGCCGTTGGCTGCGGCCACCAGCGCTTCGCCGAGATTGGCCTCGCGCAGCGGACTGTCGCCGTTGAGTGCGATAGCCTTGCGCCAAGCCATGACGGCATCGTCGAACCGCCCCATGCGCAAATAGACCGGCGCCAGCACTTCCCAGCCCGCACCGTCATTGGGATTCTGCGCCAAATGCGCCTCGACCTGACTGACGAGGCTGGCGACCGATTGACGGTCGGGCAGAGCATTAACCCGCGCAAAGGCCGGTTGATCGGGAACGTCGGGCGCACCGAGCTTGAGATAAAGGCCGACCGCAACGACCGGCACGATGAGGATGGCAGCGATCGCCGCGACGCGGCGGTGCCAGTGCGGCTGGACGGCCGGCGCGTCCACCACCAGCGCCTCGGCGTCTGCCGCGGCCAGCAAGCGACGCGATATCTCGACGCGCGCGGATTCCGCCTCCGCCTCGCCGATCAGGCCGGCGGTGCGATCGCGGTCGATCTCTTGCAGCTGATCGGCATAAACCAGCCGATCGCTGCCGCCACCGGTGCCGGGCCTATGCCCGAGCGGCCATAGCACGGCCGAAACGGCGGCCGCGGTCATGACTGCGAAGAGGATCCAGAGCACCATCGGTCCAAAACGTCGCCTTAATCTGTCGTGCTAAGCCGCCGAACTCAGCGGTTTTCGCTCAGCGGCTTTCGGCGCTCTCGCGGCCGCCGGAGTTTAAGCGGCGCTGAAGCCGCGCGTTACAACACGGCGTGAATACGGCCGCAATGGGAGCCTCAGCGCGGCAATTCCGCACTGCACACGATTTTCCGCACCGGGAGCGGGGCGCGGCGGGCTGAGGACCGTCGCCGACGGGGCTCACGCCCGCGCCGGCCTGCGTTCGGCAGCGCCGGTTTGCACCGCCACCTCGGCGGCCTTGGCCAAAAGACCTGCATATTCGTTGCCGAAGATAGTGCGGCAAAACCGGATCGCCGCCTCGACCTGCGACTGACGAAACGGACGGTCGGCGTCCCCGGCATGACGTAGCGAATCGAGCAGGACCTTGGTGCCGGTCTCCAGATACAGTGAAAGCTCGGAATGGGCGCGCGTCGTCACTTCGTTGACCGCGAGTTCGCCGGCATATTGCCGGCAAGCGCCGACGAATTCGACGCGCATTTCAGCCTCGTGGACGTCGACCGAGTCGAGGAGCGACCCGGGCACGATGTCCTTGGGCGGACGCGGCCGCAGCAGGCGCCGGACGAAGCCCGGCGTCGCCTCGATTTCGGTCTTCAGCAAGCTGGAAACTTCGGCGCGGATCGCCGCCAGTTGCCGGCTCCAAGGCGATTCCACCGACATATCCATTTCCGAGCGCAGTCCGCGCGCGACATCATGGATGGCCTTGAGCATCGACACGATCGGCCGTCCAGCCCGGAGTTCGGCGCGCAACTCGCCAACCATGTTCTCGGCTTCGCCGAGCACGAGCGTCACTGCCGCGGCGTAGGGTGTCTCGGCGACACGAGCGGTATCGTCGCTCTCGGCGGCGCGGGTGGCGATGCGGATCAGTTGCCACGGCGCCGCAAGACGGTTCATGATGAGAATGCAGCTATAAAGGTAGACATCGGCTTTGCGTATTCCATTCGCCGCGAGAGGCGATTGCGCGACCGTCGCGTCGATCTGCTTGGTCAACAGATTGATTTCGTCGCGATCAAGGATGCGGATCTGATTGGGCAGCCGCCGCGCCAGATCGGCGAGCACCTCGCGCAACGACAAGAGCGCGACCAGCGTTTCGACGTCTTCCAACGCTCGCGGCGTGCCGACGTGCACGGCGAGGTGGCGACGCGCCTTTTCGTCGAGACCATTGCCGACGATAGCTTCCCGGATGCGCGAAACGGCACGCTCATGGAGTGCAGTGGTCAATTGGTCCGCTTTGCTCCGGTCGTCGGCAAGCAAGGCGCGATGAATGTCCTCGCCGAGCGCCTTGGCTTCGGCGGGTATCAGATCGCGGCAGATCCAAGCCCAGATCGGTTCGAGCGAAATGCGCGCCACGCGGCCCGCGCGCTTATGGTCGGCCGGCGCGTCGATCAGGAACGGCTCAAGCGGCGCAAAGAACAACCGCGCCGCATTGCCGATCCGCGGCACCGGCTGCGCATCGGCGCGGATGGCACGGCGCAATTCCTGGAGCACCAGTTCGTTGCCTGAGTTCTCCCCGACGCGGATCAGGTTACGTTCGAGCTCCTGTATCAGCATCGAGCGCGCCTGCGGCTTAAGCGTGCGTAGATATTCGCGCAGCAGTTCGATGGACTGACCATCGCTCGTGGTCATCGGCAAAAACCGTTGCGTTGAACTTACCGTTAACGTTTTAATAGGGCGGCGCTTAAGAAGGAGTTACACAAAACGTCAGGGATTCAACGCGATATGGGCAGAGCCGCCGGACCGCACCACGGGCCAAGCAAGCCGGCACCGGCACGGTTTAACAAAAGACGTTAAGCGGCAGCGGCACGCACGCCGCCGCCGCAATCGCGTTATTTGGGCGAACCGACGCAAACGGCCACCAGCGGGGTATTGGACGCCGACCCCGTAGGACCGCATGACGCACCCCGTTCGCCGAGGAACTGCGCCTGATTTCGGGTCGGCCCGCAATAGGCGGTCACCAGCACCTCATTGTCCTGGCACTGCACGGTGCAACCCGACACGCAGTCCGATTTGATCACCCGAACGCTCGGGGATGGCGGACCGGCCTGGCCTTGTGGACCAGCCGCGCCGGCTGGCCCAGGAGGCCCTGCCGGACCCACCGGACCGGTATCGCCTTTGGGCCCCTGCGGACCCGCCGGACCGGGATCGCCTTGCGGACCCTTGCCGCAGGCGGCCAACGACCCCGACACGGCCACGAGCAATGCCATCGTAACTGCCAAATGCGCTGCACGCATTTTCAGAATCTCCCACGTCTGTTGAGCAAAAGCCGCTCCCATCCCCCGATGCTAGAAGATCAAACTCGATCCCTGCGCGCAAGGACGGTGCACACGCAATGTCGCGTGTCGCGCTTACGCCCCGAACCGGATCGGACCGGACCGTGGACGAGTAGGGACCGGAAACAGGGGGCACCCGACGTCTGGCGGCTGATCCACGCATTGGCTAAGGTCCAAGCCGCTTCCGAATAACGACGAGCCGAACATAATGCCGAACATGAATCGTGCCGTCGCGGTCGCCGGGGTTGCACTGGTGGTGGCGCTGTTCGCGCTGGGCGCAGCGCCGGCGCGCGCGCAAGATTATCCAGCGCGCCCGGTGAAGATCATCGTGCCGTTTCCCGCCGGGGGCACGGCCGACGTCATGCCGCGCATCTTTGCCGATTGGCTGTCGCGCAAATTGGGCCAGCCATTCGTCGTCGAGGATCGCGCCGGCGCGGGCGGCAATATCGGCGCCGAAGTGGTGGCGAAGTCCGATCCCGACGGCTACACGCTCTTGGCGTCGCCGCCTCCGCCGCTCGTCATCAATCAGAACCTTTATCCGCATCTGTCATTCGATCCGGCCAAATTCGTACCCATCGTGGTCATGGGCCGCGTACCGAACGCGCTGGTGGTGAACCCCGACAAAGTCAAAGCCAACACCGTGCCGGAGTTCATTGCCTATCTGAAGGCGAATGACGGCAAGGTGACGGACGCCACGCAAGGCAACGGCACCACCTCCCAGCTCACCGCTGCAATGTTTCAGATGATGGCGAAAGCAAAGTTGCAGAACGTGCCGTATCGCGGGTCGGCGCCGGCGCTCAACGACCTCGTCGCCGGCAGCGTTGACTGCATGTTCGACAATCTCGGCGTGTCGCTGCAGTTCGTGAAAGCGGGCAAACTCAAGTTGATCGCGGTCGCTTCAAAAAAGCGCATGACGAACCTGCCGGACGTGCCGACGATCGCGGAGACACTTCCGGGCTTCGAAGCGGTTGCCTGGTATGCCTTTGTCGCGCCGGCGGGCACCCCCGCCGCGATCGTCGACAAGATCAACGCCAGCGTCAACCAGGCGCTGCACGACCCAGAGATTCAAAAACGCCTTGCCGATCTTTCGGCTGAGCCGGTGGGCGGATCGCCGCGGGACACGGTCAAATATTTCCAAGAAGAAACCGAGCGCTGGAAGAACGTCATTACCTCGGCGCATGTCACCTTGGATTGAACGCCATGAAACACAGCACCGAGCGGATTCTCACCACCCATGCCGGCAGCCTGCCCCGGCCGGCAGACCTGCTCGATCTCGTTCAGACGAGCGGAGCGAAGGCGTTCGATCAAGCCGGCAACGCGACGCAGCTGCGGGACGCCGTGAATGATGTCGTACGCAAGCAGACCGAGCTCGGCATCGACGTGATCGACGACGGCGAATACGGCAAGCCGAGCTTCGTCAGCTATATCAATGAACGCCTTGGCGGCTATGACATCGACACCAAGGCCGGGCCGCGCAATCAGTGGATGACGTCGCGCGAAGGTCGCTCGTTTCCGGAATTCTACGCGCAAACGCACCCGGCCTCGACCCATACCCACATGATCTGCACCGGTCCGATCACCTATAAGGGCCATGCCCAGCTTAAGCGGGACATCGACAATCTGAAAGCGGCGCTCAAGGGTGTCGACGCCGAAGACGTCTTCATGTCGGCCATCTCGCCCTCGAACATCGAAGACTGGCAAAAAAATGCCTATTACAAATCACAGGAGGAATATGTCTTCGCCATCGCCGAGGCGATGCGTGACGAATACAAGGCGATCGTTGATGCCGGCTTTTTGGTGCAGATCGACGACCCGCGGCTCGTCACCTATTACATCATCCATCCCGAAACGAGCATCGCCGATTGCCGCAAGTGGGCCGAAGTGCGCGTCGAGGCGCTTAATCACGCACTGCGCGACATTCCGCCGGAGAAAATCCGCTTCCATACCTGCTACGGCATCAACATGGGACCACGCATTCACGACATGGAATTAAAGGACATCGTCGATATCGTTCTGAAAATCCGTGCCGGAGCCTATTCGTTCGAAGCGGCCAATCCGCGTCATGAGCACGAATGGAAGGTCTGGAAAAACGTCAAGCTGCCGGACGGCAAAATACTCATTCCCGGCGTCATCTCGCACTCGACCATCCTGGTCGAGCATCCCGAACTCGTCGCCCAACGGATCATGCGCTATGCCGCCGTGGTCGGGCGGGAAAACGTCATCGCCGGATCGGACTGCGGCTTCGCCACCTTCGCCGGATCCAAGGAAGTGCATCCGTCAATCGTCTGGGCGAAATTCAAGGCGCTTTCGGACGGCGCATGGATTGCATCGAAGGAGCTGTGGGGGCGCTGAAATTTAGAGCATGTCCCGCAAAAGTGGAAACCGGTTTTGCGAAAAGGACATGCTGAAACAGACAGCTCCTAGCCGCCCGGCAACGCCAGTTCGGCGCGAAGCCCTCCGATCGGCGCGGTGCCGAGGGTGAGCACGCCGCCGTAAAGATTGGCCAGTTCGACGACGATCGACAGGCCGAGCCCGGAGCCCGGCTTGGTCTCGTCAAGACGCTGGCCACGCAACGCCACTTGTTCGCGCTCGGCGGGAGAAAGTCCCGGCCCATCGTCGTCGACGATGATGCGTACGCACGGCTTGGCGCCGTCCGCGTGCTGCTGATCCGCCATCACCTCGATAGACACGCGGGACTGCGCCCATTTGCAGCCATTGTCGACGAGATTGCCAACCATCTCCTCGAGATCCTGTTGCTCGCCGCGGAAGCGTGCCTGTTCGCCAACGTCGACGGCGATGGCGATATCGCGCTCGCGATAAAGCTTCTCCATGCTGCGCGCCAGGGCGGTGACCACGGGCGGAACCTCGATCGAGGTGCCGACCACGGTCGAGCGTGCTGCCAGCCTCGCCCGCTCCAGCTGACGCGCGACCTGATCGCGCATGATATCGGTCTGCTCCAGCACCTTGACGGCCAGCGGATCGTTGCCGCGGGCCGCTGCCTCGTTGACGATCACCGACAGCGGCGTCTTGAGCGCATGCGCCAGATTGCCGACATGGGTGCGGGCGCGCTCGACGATTTCGCGGTTGGAATCGATCAGCGCATTGGTCTCGCGGGCGAGCGGCGCGATCTCGACCGGAAATTCGCCTTGCAGCCGCTCGGCACGGCCGGAACGAATGGCGGCAAGGCTGGCGGATATCCGCGCCAACGGCGCCAAACCGAACCGCACCTGCAGCACGGTCGTCAGCAACAACGCGAGCGTCAGCGCGGTAAAAGTGATGACGATGGTGCGCTCGAAACTAGCCGTTTCGTCGTCGATCTCCGAAGCGTCGCCGGCCACCGCGATGAGATAGCGGCCATCGGCCCCAAGGTCGATGTCGCGCTCGACCAGCCGTAGTTCCTGGTTCTCCGGCCCGCTGGCATAGCCCTGGCGGTATTCCGCGTCAGTCGAGGTTTGGTCGTTGGCCAGACGTGGCAAGCTGGCATCCCAAAGCGAGCGGGAAGCATGCATTTCAGGCGTCTTGGTGTCGAGCCGGGTGACCTGCCAATACCACCCTGACAGTGGCAATTCGAACAGCGGCTCGCCGATCGATTGCGGATATTTGTCGGTACCTTCCTCCGGCGACGCCACGTCGGCGACAAGCGTGCGCAGATAAACGTCGAGCCGGCGATCGAAGGCGCGTTCGACGGCGTGGCGATAGAGCGTCGACAACGCAACGCCAGTGACGATCAGGATGATCACCGTACTGGCAGTGGCCCAGATGAACAACCGAAGGGCAAGGGAGTTAGCGCGCATCGGGCGGCGTCAAGAGATAGCCAAGCCCGCGCACCGTCTGGATCACATCGACGCCGAGTTTCTTGCGGATGCGGCCGACGAATACTTCAATGGTATTGGAGTCACGGTCGAAATCCTGATCGTACAGATGCTCGACGAGCTCGGTGCGCGACACCACGCGGCCGGTGTGATGCATGAGGTACGACAACACTCGATATTCGTGCGACGTGAGCTTGACCGGATTGCCCTCGACGGCGACGCGCCCAGTGCGGGTATCGAGACGAACCGGACCGCAAGTGAATTCGCTTTTGGCGTGCCCGGCGGAGCGGCGCAGCAGCGCGCGCACCCGCGCCAGCACCTCTTCGAGGTGAAACGGCTTGGCGACATAGTCGTCGGCGCCGGCATCGAACCCCTGCACCTTATCGCTCCAGCGGTCGCGCGCGGTCAGGATCAGCACCGGCATGGCGCGGCCGGCGCGCCGCCACGCCTCCAGCACCGAAATACCATCCATCTTGGGCAGCCCGATGTCGAGAATGACCGCATCATAAGGCTCGCTCTCGCCAAGATAATGCCCCTCCTCGCCGTCGAAAGCGCGGTCCACGACATAGCCGGCGTCCGTCAATGCCGTCGCCAGTTGCCGATTGAGATCGGGATCGTCTTCAACAACAAGGAGCCGCAAATGACACTCCGCTCAGCGGTCGGCGGCCGAGCCGCCCTTCATCGCGTCCACCGAAATCCGCGCCACTTTGCCATCGTGCGCGAGAACTGTCAGCACATAGACGAGCCCATCCGTGCCGCGGCATAGCCGCGCCCGCACCACCGCGCCCGGCAGGCGGTGCTGTGCCGCGTGCATGGCCGCCGACAGCCTGATCAGCTTGCCGCTATCGGTTTCCGCCCGTCGCTCCTTCTGATTAAGGCATGTATGCTCGGCGTCGGGGTGGACCGCATCGCCACGTGCCGGACGGCCGGCTTCGGAATGCGGCGGATGCGCGGCTTCGGGATGCGCATTTTCGGTATGCGTAGGCGATGCGTCTTGGGCATGCAGAGGCAGGCTCGCAAGCATGAGCGCGAGCAAGGCGGTAAGGGCTAGTCGCCCCGCGACGGCCATAGCCGGTCTCACGGCCGGTGTCATGACGGGTTTTCTAAGACCATGGCCGTGAACCTCACCTGAACGGCTGTTTAGCGGCCGGAGCAGCCCACAGCCAAATAAGCTATTGTCCCGAACGCTGCGGCGTGAGGAATGTTTCATGATCGGAACCATAATGACGCGCTGGCGGCTCTTGCCGCTAAGCGTACTTGCCGCCGCGGCGGCGGTCAGCTTGATCGCGGCGGGGTGCCCACCGCCTGCATCAGCCATGGTCGGGGGAGCGGCCCCCGTGGCCGACGGCGTCGGACGGTCCGTGGTGATGATTTTAGGCTCTTACGGCACCGCCTGCACAGCGACTGCAATCGCCCGCGACCTGCTTTTGACCGCAGCGCATTGCGTGCAGCCGGGCGCCGACTACAAGCTCGTCGGTAGCGCGCCGGGACAAGAGCCGGTCCTCAAGAACATCGTTCGCATCGAACGCGACCCGCAATTCGATCTGAAGCGGCTATTCGGCCATCTCGCCACCGCCGATGTCGCCTTGATCAAGCTCGAGGAGCCGTTGCCGGCCCGTATCCCGCCGGTACGGATTGGCGGCGAGACCGAAACCGTCGCTGTCGGCGAT
>JBARER010000075.1:0-8044 GCA_049796395.1 Xanthobacteraceae bacterium | reverse complement strand
GCGCAAGGCGAAATCCGCCGTCGGCAGCGGACACCTGAGTGACGGCACGTTTATCGATATCGGGCGCGACGCGCTTCTGGAACCACTGTCCGTAGCCGATAAAATTTTCGATCGGCAGGAGTTCCGGAATCGGTAGACCGCTCTCCTCGAAATAATCGTCGAGCCGGTAGCGATTAAGCGGGTCGGCGATATGCGTCGCAATCCAGGGAGAGCGCAGCTTCATGCCGGCCGGCATGTTTTGCCGCCAAAACGACAATGCATCGCCGAAGATTCGGCTGTCGACGTTTGCGGCACGCAAGTGCGCTGCCACCGCCAGCCCGTAAGGGCCGGCTCCGATAACGGCAACGTCGCAGCTCTTACTAAAGTTGCTGGTTATGCTCATGGTACACGCTGGCCGCACCCGCTGGTCGCGGCGGTGTTTTATCACCACGCCGCTGTCGAAGGGTCAGGTTTCCTGCGCTATACCTAACGAACCTACGTTCCGAATTAAGGAATTGTTTGTTAAGAACGGCGGCTTTTCAGCGCGGCTGGCCGCTTTAACTGCAGCGCGCGATCGCATCAACCCGGCGGGGCGATGGCGTCAAGCGCTAGGCCTTTGGTCTCGCGGCCGATCATCAGCACCGCGCCGGCGCCGATGAGCAAAAGGACTGCCATGAAGCCGAATACCGCGGGCACGCCGAAGGCCTGGATGAACACCACCGTATAGCCGGAGACCAGAGCTCCGATCTTGCTGACGCCCAGCGCAAGGCCGAGGCCGGACGCACGCGCGTTGGTCGGGAACACTTCGCCGGTGTAGATCAGCATCGCATTGGTGCCGGTCTGCATGCAGAAGAACATGATGAACCCGGTCACCAGCAGCATGGTCTCCGTCGCCGACTGCCAAAACACCAGCGACATCACCGCAGCTGCGATCAATCCCGAGACGGCGACTTTGAGCCGACCGAACCGGTCGAGCGCGTACATCATGAAGCCGCTGCTTAGCGGAAAGGCCAAGGTCATTCCGAATGTGAAGGTCAGCGCCTTGGTCACGGTGAAGCCGCGGTCCGCCGCCATCAGGTTGGGCAGCCAGGTGGCGACGATATAAACCGCGCAATAAATGGTGAAGAACGCCACCATGGCGGCGAATATCGCTTTGCTGTGATCGCGGAACACGACCATCAGCGGATCGCTCTGGATGTCGCTCTTGGCGTCGCTGACCAGCGGCTCGGTCGGCGCCGGCAAGCCCATGCGCTTGATGATGTCGAGCGCCCGCGCGCCCTGGCCGTGCGTTGCCAGCCAGCGCGGCGATTCCGGCAGGGTGACCCGGAAAAGAAAAACGATCAGCGCGGCGATGCCGATACAGATAAAAATTCCGCGCCAGCCGATCATCTCGCGAAATGCCAGCGCAAACAGGATCGCGCAAGGCCACGAACAAGCGCCGCCGATAAAGTGCGTGAATGCCATGATGCGGCCGCGGATATTTTTCGGTGCGAACTCGGCGGCGTAGGAAAAGCATAAGGGGACTTCGGCGCCGAGCCCAATGCCGGCGATGAATCGCAGCGCGGAAAATGTCAGATAATCCGGAGCGAAGGCCGAGGCCAGCGTTGCAAGCCCGAACACCAAGAGATTGATCTGATAAATCGCCTTCCGCCCGAACCGGTCGGTCAGCTCACCCTGGCCGACCGAACCGACCAACGTTCCCAAAAATAACGCGCTGACCATGAAGGCAATTTGCGGCGGCGTGGCGAAGTGGCTCGAGATCATGTCGGGCACGACCGAGCCGAACACGGCGATATCGGCCAGATCGAGGAAGAAGCCGGCCGAGATCAACGCCACGACATGCCAGTGGAACGAGGTCATCGGTGCGTCGTCCATCACGGCCGCGACATAGTCTGCGATCGAGCGTTGCATCCCCGTCCTCTCCCGTTTTTTCTGCGGACTTAAACCGCTTATGAGGGGACACTAGCACCGCGGAGCGGTCGTACTCCAGCAAACTCGCCGTAGATTTGCGGCCGGTAGGTGCACGCCGTGCAACGTGCGCTTGCACCGGCGCGGATTTAGATCATGAGCTTGCAGCGGGCGCGGGGGCTTGCGCGATCTCATCGAGCAACGCGCGCCAGTGCGCCAGCTCGCGCTCCCGGCTGTAATGCGTCTCCAACATCGCCCGTGCCTTGGCGCCCATCTGCGCCAGTGCCGCCGGAGCGTTCGACCACTGCAGAAGCGTGACGGCAAGCGCCTTTGCATCGCCGGGCGCGATGGCGATACCGCATTCATGATGCCGCATGAGCCGCGCCAATTCGCCGTCCGTGTCGCCGATAAATATCATCGGCTTGCCCGCCGCCGCGATGCCGTAAAACTTACTGGGCAGCAGCAAGCCTTCGAGCTTCGGATTGAGTGAGAGCCAATGCACATCGGGCAGGCTCAACGAATAGCGCAATTGCGACCGGTCCTGATAAGGCTTGAACAGAAACGAGTCGCCAAGGCGGCGGTCTTTGACGGCGGCAGCGAGCTCTTCGAATTGCTTGCCGCCGCCGACCATCAGAAAAACGAAGCGCGCATCGTTGCGCAGGCGTTCGGCGGCGGCCAGCACCGTGCCGAATTCGTGCGCCCGGCCGAGGTTGCCGGAATAGCCGACGACGAATTTGCCGCCCAAATTCCATTCCCGGCGGAGCGGATTGTCTTCGCCCACGAGGGGTCGGATGTCCTCGTCGTCGCACCAATTGGCGATGACATGAATGCGATCGGCGGGCGCGCCGCTACGGGCAACGCGTTGCGCCATCAGCTCACCGAGCACGACGGTGGCTTCAGCGTGGCGGAGCGAGCGATTGCGCAACGGCGCTAACCCCCACCCGACCGGCCCGCGGATGAACGGAACGCCGAGCGCCACCGCGGTTTCCGGGTAAATGTCCTGCAGCCAATTGATAAGCCGCGCGCCGTTGCGCCGCACGGGGCCCATGACGGCGACCGAAAGGAGCGGCGGATCGGTCTTGACGATGACGATGTCGCCGCGGCGCGCCAGTTCGGCAAGTTTCCGGCGCACCGAACGGTAGAACGATAGGTAATCGAGGGAGCGCCCCAGGAGTGAGCTGCGGCCGAATTGGGTAGACGCCACCCTGTGCACCTGAACACGATTGATGCTTTCCCGATCGGGCAACGCCGCTTGTGGATTCTCGTAGCTTTGCCGCGACGTGACGGCATGCACGTCGCGGCCGTGGCCGGCCAGATGAAACGCCAAGTCGGAAACGATCTGGCTGGTGGCCGAATGGTCGGGAAAAAAGAACCGGTTGACAAAGATCAGCCGCGACATCGGTGCTGCTTAAGGATCTTTGAGAGGAACCGGCAGGCGCCGGTCAAGCCTCTACCCCCCGGTCGTGCATGATGGCAGGGCGAACGGTCTCGTCGCGAAGCAGGTCCTCGAAATAGGCGATGGTTCGAACCAGGCCTTCCTTGAGCGCGGTGTGTGGCGACCATTTCAAGATTTCGTCGGCCTTCGAAATGTCCGGGCGGCGCTGCTGGGGATCGTCCTGCGGCCGCGGCCGGTTCACGATGCGCGATCGCGAGCCGGTCAATTCAATCACCAGCGCGGCCAGCTCCAAAATGGTGAACTCCGTCGGATTCCCGATATTGATCGGCCCGGTCACATTGTCGGCCGTGTTCATGAGCCGGATCAAACCGTCGATCAGGTCGTCAACGTAGCAGAACGAACGGGTTTGCCGACCCTCGCCGAAGACGGTGATATCGCGGCCGAGCAGCGCCTGGACGACGAAATTCGATACCACCCGACCGTCGTTGGGGTGCATGCGCGGTCCGTAAGTGTTGAAAATCCGTGCGACCTTGATGCGCAATTTATGCTGGCGCCAGTAGTCAAAAAACAGCGTCTCGGCGCACCGCTTGCCCTCGTCGTAGCAGGATCGCGGTCCGATCGGGTTGACGTTGCCCCAATATTCCTCGTTCTGCGGATGGATGTTGGGGTCGCCGTAAACCTCCGAGGTTGAAGCCTGCAGGACTTTGGCGCGCAACCGCTTGGCAAGCCCCAGCATATTGATGGCGCCGTGAACGCTGGTTTTGGTGGTCTGCACCGGGTCGTGTTGATAATGGATCGGCGAGGCAGGGCAGGCGAGATTGTAGATTTCATCGACCTCGACGAAGAGCGGAAACGTCACGTCGTGGCGGAGAGTTTCGAACCGAGGGTGATTGAGGATGGCGTTGATGTTACGCCGCGTGCCGGTGAAGTAGTTGTCGACGCAGATGACGTTGGCGCCGTCCTTGAGCAAACGCTCGCACAGATGCGAGCCGAGAAATCCGGCGCCGCCGGTCACCAAAATGCGTTTTTCGAGGTGCATGGATAGTCACTCCGGCGCCGACCGGTTGGCGGTCGCGATACGATCGATTGTCTACGCACAAGTTCAAGGCAAATCAGCTGATCCAAGGAACGACCGGACCATGGTGGCGACGAAGCGCCGATGCCCTAACATTGTACGTGGCTTTTCACATGAATGGAACTGCGGCTCGGGCCGATTGGCACACGCGACAATCGCCGACGGCTTTTATTTTGTCCGTAGGAAGCAACCCAACGCTTGTTCCGGCGGACATCCCACAGTTTCATTTTCGTTGATCGATGTGTTCAGCACTATTGGAACGCAGCGAAGTTTATCCGGGGTGAGGGAGCGGCGATAACGTGAGGACGACGGCGAGTAAGACGCGCCGGCGGGCGCGTCTTCATTTTGCTGTCAGTACTTGATCCTGCGCAATTGCGAAAAGATGTCCTTGGCAATGGCGCGCCCCTTAGATGTCAAAAAAATCTGGGTTTTCGCTTGATCCGCAAGGCGCCGTTCGATCCTAATCAAGCCCAGGCCATGGCTGCCGTTTCTGCCGCGGTCGCCGATGGAGTGAAGTATTCGTGACATCGACGCATGGTCAATCCCGGCGCCGCGTGCATAGGTGGTGACGCCTTGACCTTCATCAAGCGCAACCATCAGGAAAGCGATCATGGACGGCAGCGGCACCGGTCGCCGCAAATTGGTTAGCGGCTTCAGCGCCCATAAAAACGCCTGAGCGATTCTTCTGTCGCTTTCGGTAAAGGCCGCGTCAAAGTACTTTTGAGCCAAACCTGAGGAGGTCGACAACTTCGCCATGGAGCGGTGGCATTAGCTGATCGGACAGTGTGGCTCCTCGCGTTCAGCGGAATTTGTAATCAACCCCAAGCCGGACCAAATTGGCGCTGAACGTCACCGTGGGAGTAGGCACGGCACTAAATGTCGCATTCGATAGATCGACGTAGAGATACTCCAGGCGAGCCGTCCAGTTGTCGGCGAATGCCGCTTCGACGCCGGCGCCCGCTGTCCACCCGGCTTTGGTCGAACTGGTGAGGGCTTGGCCGTTTATGCCTTCCGCAATATTGCCGAATGCGCCGCCGGCGGTACCGTAGAACAACACCCGATCCGCGGCATAACCGACGCGGCCGCGGACTGTGCTGAGCCAGTTGTTCTCGGTTTCGCACGGGGAGACACCCGCACAGACGGGGTCGCTGCTATGGCCTTGCATCCAGGAGCCGTCGAAATCACCCTCGATGCCGAAGACGAAGGCGCCGGTTTGGAAATTGGCGCCAATCGTTCCGCCGACAAGGAAGCCACTCGGATCCAAATTACCGCTCTGGACGCCCCCAATGGTCCATTGGCTTGAGCCGAATCCGTAGCCGCCGTTGACGCCGAAATAGATGCCGCCCCAGTTGTAGACCGGCGCAACGGTCGGGATGTAGGCGACGGGGGCCTGCGGTGGCAACGGACCCGGCTCCGGAAGATCGGCTGCAAGTGCCGAGACGCCGCCAACGGCGGTCCACAGCAAGGTCGCTGAAATTAGAAACCGCTTCATCGCATGCTCCTGGCAACACCGGTGATTCGACTTGACCCTTATGATAGCGGATTTTACCGGCTAACCCGCTGAAAAAGCGTGGCCAAAAGGCAACACTCGAAATTTAAATTACCTACGATTCTGCTATATGGCTGCGGCGGTGCTCGGCAACCGTCCCTGAAATCGCTGATCTGCCGGGGCGGCCCCAATCGCGGAGGTTGTTTGCTCCGCCTAGTTTGCGACGGAAACCTAAAGCCATGTCTGGCCGTGCAACATAATGAGGACGCGCGAATTGTGGCGTTCCCCTGGTTCCTTTTGCGAAGGAAGGGTGGTCCCTTTTGAACCCGACGCGCCGGGATATACAACATCAAAGAAATGCGTTATTCAACGGTCGCCCTTACCAAGGGCCCTGTATGCCTACTTAAACCCTGCCGCCTCAAAACGGCAGGTTTTTTTCCTCAGTTGGCGGCTTTTTTGCTAGCCTCATTTAACTTCGCGCGCACATGTATAACACTGGTGCCCTTTTACTCGGGGCGGCTGGTGCCCTTTGGCGCAATAGCACCAAAGTTCGCGCTCAAATGTTCCCTCGTAAAGCGTCGCGCGAGCAGAGCATCAGGCACTGCAGCCGCGGGGGCGTGCTTTGCGACGAAGCCAAAGCTGGGCTCCGCGAGCCTGCCGTTGGCCGCGTTCTTCGGCCTCCTAGCTGGGGTCTGCTCGCCGTAGCACGTGGTTTCCCAGTATCAAAACGTCCATTCTCGTGCGCAGGAAGCAGTCCAGGGCTTCCTCTGGCCGACAGACGACCGGCTCGTTCTCGTTGAACGAGGTATTGAGCACCATGGGAACGCCGGTCAGCCGGAAGAACGACTCGATGAGAGCGTAGTATCGCGGATTACTGGTGCGGTCGACGGTTTGCAGCCGACCGGTACCGTCGACGTGGGTGACCGCCGGTATCTGCTCGCGGCGCTCCGGACGAATGGGGAAAACCTGCAGCATGAACGGGACATCGTCGTCGCGCGTGAACCAATTGGCGACCTGTTCACGCAAGATCGAGGGGGCAAAGGGACGGAAGGATTCGCGGCGTTTAATCTTGAGATTGAGAATGTTTTTCATGTCGGCGCGGCGTGGATCGCCGAGGATCGAACGGCCACCAAGCGCGCGCGGTCCCCATTCCATGCGGCCCTGGAACCAGCCAACCACAAGCCCGTCGGCGATGGCGCTGGCCGTCGTGTCGACGAGCTGTTGTTCGTCGGCAATATGGCGCACCCGGCAGCCCTCAGCGTCGATTGGTGCGCGACGATCGGCAAGGAGGGCAGCGATCTCAGCATCGGTGAACGATGGTCCCCAATAGGCGTGCATCATCGGCGCGGCGCGAACGCCAAGCCGATGCCAGACGGCATAAGCGGCACCAATGGCGCCCCCGGCATCTCCAGCGGCTGACTGTAGATAAATGTCCTTGAAAGCAGTGCGGTCGCGGATCTTGCCATTCGCAACGGAGTTGTAAGCGCAGCCGCCGGCGAGCGTGAGCATGCTGTGACCATAGTGGCGCTGCAACGTATCCAACATGTGGAAGAAGGCGTTTTCGTAGGTGGCCTGGGTCGCTGAGGCCAGATTGCGATGGCGGTTGGTGATCGGCTCCTCGGGCTGGCGTGACGGGCCCAACGCGTCGACTAGGGCCGCTGAAAACAAGCGACCACAGACCGGCGCACCACCTTTCCATTCGTAAGCGATGTCGTTGAGGTGATGGTGGAAATAAGCCAGATTGAGTCTGAAGCTGCCGTCGTTGTGGAGCGACAGCAAAGTGCTCACCTCATCGTGACAAGACCCATCACCGTAGGCAGCAAGTCCCATCAGCTTGTACTCGTCGCCGTAGTGCGGAAAACCGAGATATTGGGTCATTGCCTGATAGAAAATCCCTAGCGAATGCGGAAACAGGATTCGACCATCGAGCGATAGCGCGCTGCCTTGTCCGATTCCCCAGGCGGCACTGGCGAAATCGCCGAATCCGTCCACCGAGACGGCAATTGCGGTATCGAATGGCGATACGTAAAACGCCGAGGCCAAATGGGCGCGATGGTGCTCGATGTATTCGACGGTTCCAGAAAACGCCCGACCCGGGAGTGCGGCAACATCGCTTGCGATACTGGCCACCTCGCGCCGGTTTCGCAGCCGGCTCAGTAGCAATCGCGGGCTCGGTCGATGCGAGGCTATGTAGGCA
>JBARER010000074.1:0-3372 GCA_049796395.1 Xanthobacteraceae bacterium | reverse complement strand
CGGCGATACTCATCACTTTGCGCTTGCCGTCGGACTGCCGCGACAGTTGCACGATCAGCCGGATCGCCGCTGCGATCTGGCCGCGGATCGAGGCGATGGTCATCGGCAGGCCGGCCATGCCGATCATCTGTTCGAGACGCGAGATGGCGTCGCGCGGCGTGTTGGCGTGAATGGTCGCCATCGAACCTTCGTGGCCGGTATTCATGGCTTGCAGCATGTCGAAGGCTTCTTCGCCGCGGCACTCGCCGAGAATGACGCGGTCGGGCCGCATGCGCAGCGCGTTCTTGACCAGATCGCGCTGGCGGATTTCACCCTTGCCTTCGATCGATGGCGGCCGCGTCTCCATGCGCCCGACATGCGGCTGCTGCAATTGCAGTTCGGCGGCGTCCTCGATGGTGAGCAGCCGCTCTTTTTCGGAAATAAACGCGCTCAAGGCGTTGAGCATGGTGGTCTTGCCCGAGCCGGTGCCGCCGGAAATGATCAGCGTCACGCGCGCCCTGACCGCGGCGGCGAGCAATTCGCCCATTTGCGGCCGCAGCGCGCCGACCTCGATGAGCTTGTTCAAATCGAACGGCTTCTTGGAGAATTTTCGGATCGACATCAGCGGCCCGTCGATCGCGACCGGGCGCACCGCGACGTTGACACGCGAGCCGTCGAGCAGCCGCGCGTCGCACATCGGATGAGATTCGTCGACGCGGCGGCCGACCGCGGAGACGATCTTGTTGATGATGCGGAGAAGGTGGGCTTCGTCCTTGAAGCGCACCGCAGTCGGCTCGAGCATGCCCTTGCGCTCGACATAGACGCATTCGTGGCCGTTGATCAGGATGTCGTTGACCGCCGGGTCCTTCAGCAGCGGTTCGAGCGGGCCGAGGCCCGTCATCTCGTCGAGGATTTCGGAAACGAAGTCGTTGAGCTCCTGGGTGTTGAGCGCCAGCCGCTCGGTGATGACGTATTGCGACACCAGTTGCTGAACGTGGCCGCGGATTTCCTCGTCCGGCATTTTTTCAAGCGCCGAAAGATTCATTTCCTCGATCAGGCGGCGGTGCAGCCGCACCTTGGCGTCGAGCAGCTTTTCGATCAGCAGCGGATTGGCGGCGGGCGGCGCGGCCTGATCGCTTGCGGCTTCCGATGGCACCTGCGGCATCGCTTCCGCCATGCGGTCTTCGGCACGATCTTCGATTTGATCGTGCAGGCGATCTTGGACCGCCGGAACGAGATCCGGGCTGGCGACGCGGCGTATGGAGAAACGTCCGGCCATGACTGGTTCCTACCCGATGTCGACAGCCGCTCGTCCCCGCGAAAGCGGGGACCCTGGCTTTTCACGAAGCTGGATTCCCGCTTGCGCGGGAATGAGCGGATCAGTTTTGCTGTCACGCGACACGATCACCCCTACGATCGCGCCCATGACAGCTTGAGTTTCTTGCCGCCGGCCGCGGCGTCCTTGGCGGGCCTGGCGGCGGCCTGCGGCAACACGATTTTTTTGAGTTGCACGGTGATCTTGTTGCCCTTCCGGACCTCCTCGAGCGGCACGCCGCGGTCGATCGCTTCGCGCACCAGGCCATAATCGTTGGGCACGCAGGCGACGAAAGCGTCGCCGATCGCCGCCCGGATGTCGTTTCTGCGCAATCCGGCAGAGAACATTTTCTGGACGAAGCGATTGATGATGACCTGCGGCTGCGGCCCGTCGCCGAGCCGCTCGCGGATGGCGTCGACGAGCTGCTTGGCATGGCGCAACCCGGGCACCGTTGTTTCGCTGACGACGAACAGCTTGTCGGAGCCAAGCAGCACGCTGTCGGTCCAGGAGAACCAGGTGCGCGGCATGTCGAATACGACATAATCGAAATGCGACGAGACGAGATCGAGCAGCCGCGTCACCATGTCGGGATCGAACAAGCGCATTTCCGCCGGCCGGTTCGGCGCCGCGACCACCGCGAGGCCGGACGGATGCTGGGAGATCATGACTTCCAGAAGCTGACGGTCGAGCCGTTCCGGCCGCGGCTCGATCTCGCTTAAGTTGAGCCGCGGCTCGATGTCGAGATAATCGGCGCAGGCGCCATGCTGAAAGTCGAGGTCGACCAGGCAGGTCGCGGCCTTGCCGCGGGCGCCGCTGTTGAGCAGGAGCATCGCGGTCTGCACCGCGAGCGTGGTCACGCCGGCGCCGCCGACCGCCGGTAAAAAGGTGAAGATTTGCGCTTCGGTGGCGTCGGACGCAGCCGGCGGTTTGGCGACGCGGGCGCAGGTGCGCACCAGCTCCACCGGCGACACCGGCTTCTGCAGAAAATCGGCGACGCGCATTTGCATCAAGCGCCGTGCGACGCTGCCGTCGAAGTTCTGGGTAACGACGACGACCGGCGGCCAGCCGTCGATCCGCAGCATCAGCCGTTCCAGCGCGGCGAGCTCGACCGCGTCGGTCGCATCGAGGTCGGCGACCACCACGGTGGCGGCGCCGACGTCGATCTCGGCCGCGCAGTCGGCGAGCCGGCCTTTGACGACGTCGAGCCCGATCTGCGGACTGGTGGCGAAGGTGGCGCGGACCGGCTCCTCGAACGCGGCGTCGGCGGTGATGACCACCACTTTGGTCTGGCTCGCCGGCGATGGGGATCGGCTGATACGCATTTCTTCAGGTCCGTAGTTGGCTCACTGGCCGGGCGTCGTCGTCGACGCGGCCGGTGCCGGAGCGCCGTTATTGACGGTGGTGCTGATGCTCTGGCCTTGCTGGTTGGTCGACATGAAGTTCTCCGGATCGGCCGGCTCGATCACTTTGCCGGTGCGATAGCGGACGACCGCCGTCTGCATCTTCTCGCCGTTGAAGGCGATGTTCTTGTCGCCGCTATAGGCCGGCCACGGATCGACCGTCTGGGTGATGGTGTTGCCGGCAACCGCGTCGCCCCCCGACAGCGCGATTGTATCGCGGCGATCGAGGTAGCTGGCGTCTTGGCGGAGCACGAACAGATCGGAGCAGCCGGCGAGCAGGATGCCGACGCCGGCGACGGCGAGGACGGCCATGATCGGTGGCGGGACCTTGCGAACCGCTCGTCCCCGCGCAAGCGGGGACCCGGAAAGCGGCGCCGATAAAATGGAGTGTCCCTCTGGATTCCCACTTGCGCGGGAATGAGCGGAAGACGACTCAATCCTTGACTGACACATAGACGCCTCCGTTTTTCGGCAGATCCAGGATATGGCCGACATAAGGCCGGTTGAGCGCACCGAACGCGAGCCGCGCCAGCTCCGGCGACACCTCGGTGTCGCCCATCAGGAACAGGTCGACGTCGTTCGGCGGCAGCGAGCTGTCGAACGGCGTGTGCACCGGATCGGTGGGCGCGAGCGGCCGCACGATATGCGGCGTCACCAGGATCACCAGGTCGGTCTCGT
>JBARER010000073.1:0-7048 GCA_049796395.1 Xanthobacteraceae bacterium | reverse complement strand
CATGGACGGTGGGTCGGGCGATTCAAATTTCTGACGCGGGCCGACGTCGCGCGGTGATGGCGCCGAGCACGGTAAGGGCTACGGCACACAGGCACAGCGGCACGAATACCGTCCACGGTTTGCCGGTCCAGTCCCACAATGCGCCGCTGATGGTCGGAATAATGATCGCGGTGGTGTAGCTGATCGTGAACATGCCCGCGGAGGTCCGCGGCAGGTCGGCCGGTGAACATAGAAGCGGGGGCAATGCCAGGATTGCCGTGAGCGTAATGGCCGTGGTGAAGCCGATCAATGCGGCGCTGCCGGTGAGCACGAGGTTCGACTGCCCGAACATCAGCCCGAAAAATGCCGCCAGCAGCACTGGTCCGAACAACAGGAACGGCCAGGCCCGCCGCTGCATGCGCTCCGCCAGCAGCAGCAGGACGATGGGCGCTACGATTTGTGCGCCGTTGAGCCAGCCGAGAGCGGGACCCAGGAGGTCGGCTTTTCCGGCGCTGGCGAGGTAGTCGCCGAGAAAGGCGTTGGTGCCGAAGAACGGGCTGTTATTGGTGCCGAAAGTCAGACCGAGCAGCCAGACCAGCGGATTCTTGAAGTCGGGCCACCACAGCGCGCCTACCTTGTTGCCGATGTTGATATGCTCGTCGGCGCGCGGACTAAGCAGAAAGAACACCGGCGGGATGAGCAGGGCGGGCAAGGCCCAGGCGATCAGATCGAGCCGCCAGGAACCGCCGACCAGCGGCAACATGATGGGAATGGTCAGCCCGGTCGCGAACAGCGTGCCCATGAGCATGCCGCTCGTATAGGCGATGGTGCCGAGCGCAACCCGGCCGGGCAGCCATTCGCGCACCAGTGTGGGCAAGCCGGGCTGCATGACGGCGACGCCCAGACCGGTTACCAATGCCGCCGCGTAGAGTGTCCAAACATCGACGGCGAGGCCGCGCGCACCGCCGGCCAGGGCCGCGACGATCATGCCGATGACGGCCGCGATGCGCGTGCCGACGCGGGCAATGAGCAGCGATCCCGGGATGGCAGCGGCGGCAAACACCGCCAATGGCAATCCGATCAATAGCCCGACCTGTGTTTCCGACAGACGCAATTCGGCGTGCACCTGCGGAATCACCGGCGGCATGGCGAGAATGCTCATACGCATGGCGACCCCGGCGAGCCATAAGAGCGACATGAGCCTGAGGAGACGGCCGAACGAGAGGCTGTCGCGGACTGCGACTGAAGTCATGGAAAGATTACCCGGCGTGGTCCCCAACCTGCATGAGGGGCGGCAGCGGCGCAAGAAAGGCCGTAGACGGATCTCTGCGAACTCACCCTTGCGGCCGCATTGGAACAAATATAGAACGACCTAGAGGGCCGATCATGTCCGATCTCGCGGCGGCGCAGCGCACACTCCGCACTACTTTCGGCTTCGACGCGTTTCGTCCGGGCCAAGCCGAGATTGTGGCTGCCGTCCTCGCCGGCCACGATGTGCTGGCGGTGATGCCGACCGGCAGCGGCAAGTCGCTGTGCTATCAGCTTCCGGCATTGCTGGGGGACGGTCTCACCGTTGTGGTGTCACCCTTGATCGCGCTCATGCGCAATCAGGTCGCGCAATTGCGCGGTTGCGGCATCGCGGCTGCCGCGCTGAACTCGGCCAACGATCAAAGCGAAAACCGCGCGGTGCTCGATGGTATGGCTCGGGGTGAGCTGCGGCTCATTTATGTCGCGCCGGAGCGGCTCGTCAGGCCGGACACGCTCGAACTCCTCAAGCGCGCCAAGGTCACGCTCCTTGCGGTGGACGAGGCGCACTGCATCTCGCAATGGGGCCACGACTTCCGCCCGGAATATGCGGCACTCAGCACGGTGCAGACGGCGCTCGACGGCGTGCAGACTGTTGCCTTTACCGCGACCGCCGATGCGGCGACGCGAACCGACATCCTGGGACGGCTTTTCAGCCGCCCGCCGGCTGTCTTCGTGCATGGCTTCGATCGGCCCAATTTGCGGCTGGCGATGCAAGCGAAGGCCGGAGGCCGTAAGCAAATCGCCGATTTCGTCATGGCGCATCGCGGCCAAAGCGGCATTGTCTATTGCAGTTCGCGGCGCAAGACCGAAGCGCTCGCCGAATTTTTGCGCGACAGCGGCGTCGAGGCACTGGCCTATCACGCTGGTATGGAACCGGCCGACCGGTCGCGCCATCAGGACAATTTCCTGCAGGAGGACGGCGTTGTCATGGTGGCGACCGTGGCATTTGGGATGGGCATCGACAAGCCCGATGTCCGTTTCGTTCTGCACGCCGATATGCCGGCTAATATCGAGAGCTATTACCAGGAAATCGGCCGCGCCGGCCGCGACGGACTGCCCGCCGATACGCTCACCCTTTACGGCATGGGCGACATCCGCTTGCGCCGCATGCAGATCGACGAGACCGCCGCCGCTGAGGAGCAGAAGCGTGTCGACCGGCAACGGCTCAACGCGCTGGTGTCGCTTTGCGAATCGCCGCGCTGCCGCAGGCAAACTCTACTGTCTTATTTCGGAGAAACCACGGAGCCGTGCGGTCATTGCGATTTCTGCTGCGACGGCGCCGAATTGATTGACGGCACCATCGCGGCGCAGAAAGCGCTTTCCGCCATCGTACGGACCGGCCAGCGTTTCGGCACCGAGCATCTGACCAACGTGCTGATCGGCGAAACCAGCGAAGCGGTGGAAAAATTCAGCCACGATCGCCTGCCGACTTTCGGCGTCGGCAAGGAATACGGCAAGCAGGAATGGCGCTCGATCTTCCGGCAAATGCACGGCGCCGGCATTGTGGCGCTCGACATCACCGGTCATGGCACCTGGTCGGTGACCGAAGCCGGCCGCCGGGTGCTCAAAGGGCTCGACAAGGTCACGCTGCGCAAAGACACGCTCAAGCCCGCGACCCGCAAGGCGGGCCGCGCGGCAGCCAATACGGCGGCGCTGACCGAAGGCGGATCGGACGACACGGCGCTGTTCGAAGCACTGCGCAAACGGCGCTCCGAGCTTGCCAAGCAGCAGGGGGTTGCAGCCTACGTGGTGTTCGCCGACAAGACCTTGATCGATATGGCTCGGCGCAAGCCGGCGACGACTGCGGAAATGGCCGCCCTACACGGCGTCGGCGAGAGCAAGCTTCGCCAATACGGCGCGATTTTCCTCGAAGTCGTTCGCGATCACGCGGAGCGAGCGGCCTAGCGAGACAACCCGGCGAGCAGGCTATCCAAGCCCATTTCGGCGGGGGTTACCTGTTATTGCACCGCACTGCGCTCTATGTTAGCAAACCCGCGAATGACGCGGGATCGCGGGCTTTTCCGCTGCACCCGCGCTATCCAAGTCCCGCTTAAATCCGAAGGGCTTGCGCCGACAGTTCCGCCGGTGGCGAGACTTGCGGAAAAGTCCCAGAAGAGCGCCTACTGACTACGCGCAGCGAGCAGCAATCGTGCCAGGCCAAGAACCCATCGTAACCGGAATGGCAGGCCGCTACGCGACTGCGCTGTTCGAGCTCGCCTCGGAATCGAAGGCCATCGATGCGGTCAGGGCGGACCTCGAACGCTTTGAGGCGCTGATGGCCGAAAGCGCCGATTTCAGGCGCTTGGTCCGCAGCCCGGTATTCTCCGCTGGCGAGCAGGGCCAGGCGCTGGCGATGATCCTGCAGCGGGCCGGTATCGGCGGCGTTGCCGCCAATTTTCTCAAGCTCGTGACGGCCAACCGCCGGCTGTTCGCGGTGCGCGATATGATCAAGGCATTCCGCGAGCTGGTGGCTCAGCATAAGGGCGAGGCGACGGCCGAAGTCACTGTCGCCGAAAAGCTCAAGGACGAACACGTCGAGGCGTTGCGCGCTGCGCTTAAAGCGGTGAGTGGCAAGGACATCGACCTCGATATCAAGATCGATCCCGCCATTATCGGCGGGCTCGTGGTCAAGCTCGGTAGCCGCATGGTCGATACGTCGCTGCGCACCAAGCTCAACGCGATCAGGCATGCCATGAAAGAGGCTCGCTAATGGACATCCGCGCCGCGGAAATCTCCGCAATTCTCAAAGAGCAGATCAAGAACTTCGGCCAGGAAGCCGAAGTTTCAGAGGTGGGACAGGTGCTGTCGGTCGGCGACGGCATCGCTCGCGTCTATGGCCTGGATAACGTGCAGGCCGGCGAGATGGTCGAATTCGAGAGCGGTGTGCGCGGCATGGCGCTCAACCTCGAAAGCGACAACGTCGGCATCGTGATCTTCGGCTCCGACCGCCAGATCGCCGAGGGCCAGACCGTCAAACGCACCCGCGCCATCGTCGAGGTTCCCATCGGCAAGGGCTTGCTCGGCCGCGTGGTCGATGCGCTCGGCGAGCCGATCGACGGCAAGGGACCGATCAAGGCCGATAAAAAAGCGCGCGTGGATGTCAAAGCTCCGGGCATCATTCCGCGCAAATCGGTGCACGAGCCGATGGCGACCGGACTGAAGGCCATCGACGCGCTGATCCCGATCGGCCGCGGCCAGCGTGAGCTGATTATCGGCGATCGCCAGACCGGCAAGACGGCAATCGCACTCGACACCATCTTGAACCAGAAGTCGCTCAACGTCTCCAGCGACGAGAAAATCAAGCTCTACTGCGTCTATGTCGCGGTCGGTCAGAAGCGCTCCACCGTCGCGCAATTCGTCAAGGTTCTCGAGGAGAATGGCGCGCTGGACTATTCGATCGTAGTTGCCGCGACGGCGTCCGATCCGGCGCCCATGCAGTTTCTCGCGCCGTTTTCCGGCTGCGCCATGGGCGAATACTTCCGCGACAACGGCATGCATGCCGTGATCATCTACGACGATCTGTCCAAACAGGCCGTCGCCTACCGGCAGATGTCACTCTTGCTGCGGCGGCCGCCGGGTCGCGAAGCCTATCCGGGCGACGTGTTCTATCTGCATTCGTGCCTGCTTGAGCGCGCGGCGAAGATGAACGACGACAACAAGGCCGGCTCGCTTACCGCGCTTCCGGTGATCGAAACGCAAGCCAACGACGTGTCGGCCTATATTCCGACCAACGTCATTTCAATCACCGACGGCCAGATCTTTCTGGAGACCGATCTGTTCTATCAGGGCATCCGGCCAGCGGTGAATGTCGGCCTGTCGGTGTCGCGTGTCGGCTCGGCGGCGCAAACCAAGGCGATGAAAAAAGTCGCCGGCCGCATCAAGGGCGAACTGGCGCAATACCGCGAGATGGCGGCATTCGCGCAATTCGGCTCGGACCTCGACGCGACCACGCAGCGTCTGCTCAGTCGCGGTTCGCGCCTGACCGAGCTGCTCAAGCAGCCCCAGTTCTCGCCGCTCACCATGGAGGAACAGGTCTGCGTCATCTATGCCGGCGTTAACGGCTATCTCGACCCGCTGCCGGTCGATCGTGTTCGCGCCTTCGAGGACGGTCTGCTCGGTCTCTTGCACAATGCGCACAAAGATATCCTCGCCTCGATCCGCGACTCGCGGGATCTCGACGACGCGGCCGCCGGCAAGCTGAAAGGCGTGGTCGACAATTACGCCAAGACTTTCGCGTGACCAAGACTTTCGAGAAACGACTGAGATCAGATGCCTTCGCTTAAAGATCTCCGCAATCGCATCGCCGCGACCAAGGCGACGCAGAAGATTACCAAGGCCATGCAAATGGTCGCGGCATCGAAGCTGCGGCGCGCCCAGTCCGCGGCCGAAGCCGCGCGCCCCTATGCGAGCCACATGGAGGCGGTGCTCGGCAACATCGCAGCGTCAGTTGCCGGCCTTGAGAGCGCGCCGCGGCTGTTACGCGGCACCGGCGGCGATCAGAAACATCTCCTTTTGGTCTGCACCGCCGAGCGCGGCCTTTGCGGCCCGTTTAACACCACGATCGTGCGGCTCGCCCGCGAGCGGGCAAACGCGCTGATGGCCGAGGGCAAAGAGGTCAAGTTCTTTTGCGTCGGACGCAAGGGCTACGACCAATTGCGCCGGCTCTATGCCCAGCAAATCGTCGAACTGGTCGACTTGCGGTCGGCGCGCGTTCTGCGCTTCGAGAATGCCCAGGCGATCGCGCAAAAGATCATTGCCCGGTTCGACAATTTCGAATTCGACGTCTGCACTTTGTTTTATTCGCGGTTCCGTTCAGTGATCGCGCAAATTCCGACCGTTCAGCAGGTCATCCCTCCGGTGTTCGAGAAAAGCACTGCCGATGCCTTGGGCGGCGCGGTCTATGAATTCGAGCCCGATGAGGAAGACATCCTGCAGGAACTCCTGCCGCGCAATCTTGCGGTGCAGATCCTGCGGGCGCTGTTGGAGAACGCGGCGTCGTTCTACGGCGCGCAAATGTCGGCAATGGACAATGCGACCCGCAATGCGGGCGATATGATTCGCCGGCAAACGCTCACCTACAACCGCACGCGGCAAGCCATGATCACCAAGGAACTGATCGAGATCATCTCCGGCGCCGAAGCCCTGTAGACGGCATCGGCGCTGTAACTTAATTCGCGAAGAGGCCCATAATGGCGAACAATGTAGGACATATCACCCAAGTCATCGGCGCAGTCGTCGACGTACGGTTCGGCGAGGACCTGCCACCGATTCTCAATGCGCTGGAGACCACCAATCAGGGCCATCGGCTGGTGCTCGAGGTGGCACAGCAGCTCGGCGAAAATACCGTGCGCACCGTCGCCATGGATACCACTGAAGGACTGGTGCGAGGCCAGGAGGTCAAGGATACCGGCGCGCCGATTTTGGTGCCGGTCGGCGCCGGCCTGCTCGGCCGCATCATCAACGTCATCGGCGAACCGGTTGACGAGGCGGGTCCGGTCAAGGGTGAAGCCATGCGCGCGATCCACCAGGACGCGCCGCCCTATACCGACCAATCCACCGAGGCCGCCATTTTGGTGACCGGGATCAAGGTTGTCGATCTGCTCGCACCCTACGCCAAAGGCGGCAAGATCGGCCTGTTCGGTGGCGCCGGCGTCGGCAAGACCGTGCTGATCATGGAACTGATCAACAATGTCGCCAAGGCGCATGGCGGTTACTCGGTGTTCGCCGGCGTCGGCGAGCGCACCCGCGAGGGCAACGACCT
>JBARER010000072.1:0-14517 GCA_049796395.1 Xanthobacteraceae bacterium | reverse complement strand
AGCATGCATTGATCATGGATTATCTCAAGGCGCAGGTCGTGGCCGAAAAGCGCCGCCATGCCGCCGAGGACGCCGCTACCGCACGCGCCGAGGCGCAGGCGCACGCGGCCGCCGACACCAAGCTGGCGGACGCCTTGATGGCATCGCAGGCCGCGGAGCGGGCAAGTGCGCCGGTCGTTGCCGCCGCGAAACCCGCGCCATCCGTTCATCGCAAGCCGCTCGCTTCGCTCACGCTAGCGCCGCATGCCCCGCTGGCAATTGCGCAGGCGAATCCACCTGCGCCTATTCTCGTCGCCGAGGCCGTCGAGCCTGGCGACAGACTGGCCAGCGATCCGGATTCGCTTTTGGCCAAGACACTCGACCTCAAGGATCACGTCGTCGCGGCGACTCGCCATGTCGTTTCGGCGATCGGTGACGTGTTCAATTCGGTGGGCGGCAGTATCGGCGGCGTCATGTCGAGCGCCGGCCGGCCGTTCAATTCCGCGTCCTGAACGATAACGTGCGGCCTGGAGCGCAGTGAGCGTTCCTTTTGCACAGACCTGTGTACAACAATGGGACAGCACCGGTGATTTACCTCGCAGTTGATGCGTTTTGGCAACAGCAGCGCATATTCACGCCTGCCGTATCTTGCCGGGGCCAATGACCCTCGATAAGCCATACGCGGCGGTGGAACCGCCGGCATGCCCCCGGGTTTTGCAGAGCGGCGCCAGTGCCTGGGACGCAGGGCCGGCAGACGAGGCAAGCGCTACCTTGAACGCCTCTTCGGCTCTTTCAATGCGGACGGAAATCGTGCTGCGAGGTTGCGATGCGTTCGGCGGGTAATTTCAATCCGGAATGGGGCTATCTCGCCCCTGTGCCGAGCTTCACGCGGACTCTGCGCGTCGTTTTGGTCGCCACGGCCATTGGCGCGACGGCAGGCGCGGCCGTCGTCATATCGTTGATCGATCGTTCGGCGGACGTCGGTGACAAGACAGCGGCAACGACCGCACATGCCATCGTCACCAGTGTGCAAGCGGCGCCGGTGGCAGCGACGTCCCCTGCGGCCGTCGCCACGGCCGCAGCGCCAGTCAAGCTCACCGCTCCCGAGCCCGCGGCAGTATCGCCTCAGGCGGTCGCGTCGCCGATGGCTCAGCCCATCGAAGCTCCCGCTGCTCCGCAGGATGCGGCGCCGCCGACGGCTGCGACTTCGACGCAGTCGGCGACGATCGCGCCACCGCAAGCATCGCCCAATTTGGCGGTGCCGGAGAGCTCAGCCAGCGATGCCCGGGCGGCCCCGCCGAAACCAGCGAGCGGCATTGCGGCTCTATCCTACGCCTCGCCTTCAGCTGACGACGAGCGTGCTGCCGATGTGCCCGACCAGGGGCTGCTGCGGCCCGAGCCTGCAGATAAGAGAGCTAGGCATCACGTTGCCGGCGACTATGTAGCGAACATCAAGAACAAGCAGCCGCCCAACCTGGGCGCGTTCTTGCGGCGGATATTCAATCCTCGCCCCAACGGGACGTCGTTCTACCCCAATCGCTAGCAGCGGGATCCGGTCAGCGACTGCGCTCGCGTCCACGGCGAGCCCAGCCATGCCAGATGGCGCTTTTACGTCATTGCCGATCCGATCGCACGCGCGGTCCTTGCCGCGTGCAGTCGACCGCGCGCCGAGGCTTTTCGCTCCGAACAACCCCTGATTAGGCGGTTCTGATTGTTGGCTTATCGGTATGAATAGAAGATCGCCCGCCAGGGCTGGCGGGCGATGTCGGGAAGGCTGAAACAAGAAGGCTAGCTTACTTGCACTTGCCCTTTGCGACGGCCGCCGTCTGAGCAGCCCATGCGCCTTCGAAAGTCGGTGCGGTCGCGACCACGCTCCAGCCGGAGCCGATCGGCTTAGCGGCCGTATCCCACCAGATGCGGCAAAAGCCGAACTCGAATTTCACGACGGCGAAATCGGCGCGCGCCGGTACGGAGGCGGCGAAGCTCAGCGCCAAAACGCCAACCGCAAATGCCAAACGCTTCATTGTCAGCTCCCTGTTGTGCCTGCCCGGAAACTTTCCGATAGTACGGGCTCGAACTTGAGGCAAGTGCATAGCGGTGGCGGTGCACGAGTTATGATCAAGTGAGGTATGCGAGCAACATCGGAGGAAAATGATGCCTGAAGTCGTCGTCTATATTCTGGAAGGCCGCACGCTCGAACAGAAGCGTGGCCTCGTAAAGGACATTACCGAAGCGGTGGTCAAGAACGCCGGCACCACCGCCGAGCACGTCACTGTTTCTCTGGTGGAGACCGCGAAAACCTCGAAGGCCAAAGGCGGCGTATTGTTCAGCGAGATGGCGCCGCGCTGACCGCACTCAGAACCGGCGAACTTTCACGGCAGCGTCCGTGACCCGGGTGGTGGGTTTGAACTTCCTAACATCCAGCCGCTTTCCCGCTGAGGAAGCTTCAAACCCACAAACCGCACGTGCCTCTTTATTTTGCCGGTGTCCTTCTAGTTGCCGGTCCCGTCGAGCCCGAAGCGCACATCTTTGCGCCCCATATGAGCACCCGAAATTCGGCATCGGGCCATCGGACCACAGGTGGCGGAACCTCCGCTTTTACTATCCCCACAATAATTATAATGCGTTGCACAATAGAACTTGCTGCAATGCAGCAAATCACTGATAATGGGCGTTCAAATCTCGAAAAGCCGGAAAACGGCAGGCAGGTGCGCAATGAGCGAAGTTTGGCAGACTAAAGACGGCCGGCGCCGGGTGCGTCGGGATCCACCAACGATCGAGGACGCTGTGCTGGCAGCGCAAGGCATGACCGACGAGGTCGACGGTCAGATCGAAATCGTCATGTCGCTGATGCAGGTCACCCCCGAGGCAGCGCGCAGCGCCGTGCTACGGATGGGAACGCGCAAGGAGACGAGCCGGCTCACGGTCGCCGGCCGGACCGGCATACCGCGCGCTGTCGTAGTCGAACGCCGTCAGTCCCGGGTGGCGGGCTTGCGGCCTAGAGCCAGCGTCGGGTACCGGGGTCGGGAATAGCCCGTGCCGTCACAAGGCGATGCCAGATAAATAGGACGATCAGCGCGCCGGCGACGGCTCCAAGCAGTCCCGCGCCCTGGTCGGGCTGGTACCAGCCGACCGCCTGACCGATCAATGTTGCGACGAAGGCTCCGGCGATGCCCAACAGCGTCGTCAGGATAAAGCCGGCCGGATTATTGGAGCCGGGCGCCAGGAAGCGGGCTATGATTCCGGCGACGAAGCCGATGATAATCACTCCAATAAAGTGCATGGCGATCCTCGCAATGATTTCGCGTTGATTATCGCGACCGTTCTCTTCGGATGGCAGGGCGCAAATCGACGCCGCGCCGACAAACCAGGTTCCACGCGCCGCCATCGGCTGCCTTTCATCCGGCGAGAGACTATATTGTCTGCAGCTCGATAACGCGCGCGTGTCGTTCTAAGCTTATTATTACCCGCGGTGGGTCTATTCCGCCATGACTAATCCGCCATGACTAAAACCATCGTCAAGCCGCGCACACAGGTGCGCACCAAGACGCAGCGGCCGCCGCTCTACAAGGTGATTCTGCTCAACGACGATTACACGCCGCGCGAATTCGTCGTGCTGGTCCTCAAGGCCGTATTTCGCATGAACGCCGACCAAGCCCATCGGGTGATGATGACGGCGCATCAAAAAGGATCGTGCGTCATTGCCGTCTATGCGCGTGACATTGCCGAAACCAAAGCCAAGGAAGCAACCGACCTCGGCAAGAGCAAAGGCTACCCGCTATTTTTTACCACGGAGCCCGAAGAATAGGCGCGGGTCGCGTCTGCGACATTACTGTTGCGCGACGATGGGTGCGTTCGAGGCCAACTGCACCGGACCGGGTACGGACGTGTAGGCGTACAGAAACCCGCCGAGTGCGATTCCGGCGAAAAATACCGCGAGGATTCCCAGCATCAACACACCATCGCTCCGCGGCGGCACCGAGAGCGCGTGAAATTGCTTATCCAATAACTCTTGATCACGCCGGTTCATCTTAATGACTCCCTGACGTCAAATATTTAAATCATTAAACGTGTGAGACGCGCTGGTGTTCCAGGCGAGGTAAATTCAGGAGCGCGTTTCTGGAACCCACTGTTCCCCAAGGCGATGCTTGGTTCCGCAACGCGATGTTTGGCCACGCGCCGTAATTTTTGTGCCGGGAACGGGATGACGAATTCGTGCGTTGGCGGCACGGGGCAGGGTGACCGTGCGATCGTCCGATCGACAGGAGTTCCTCATGCCTCCGGCCCCCTACCCGGACTTCCGCTGGTTTTTTCGCACTCTTCGCGTTGTGCCCGTGGTCGCGGTGGCAGCTCTTGCCGGCGGCGCGATCGGTGGCTTCAGCGTATTCGCCATCGACGTTACTTTGACGGCGCCCCCGAATCACGGCGTACCGCCGGAGCCCGGCAGCAAGCTTGCCAGCGCGACGACGGACGACGCCGCCGCCGTTTCAACGACACCCCAGTCACTTCATCCCCAGTCATTAGCGGTCCAGGCGTCCACACCGCAATCGCCTACACCGATGCGGACCTTCGATGCCGCAACGCCGGCCGCCAAAGCAGCCGTGCCGGCGGCCGCGACCGCGATCGAAACTCCGACGCCGGCCGCGCCGGCGCGATCTGCCGCCGATTCCTCTGCAGCCTTGACGTCCAACTTAGCTGCGGTGTCCGAATCGACGGCGGTCTCGGCGCAGGATGTGTCGTCGGTCCAGCCGACGGCGGCGGCGATGAGGTCGACGCCGTCGGGCACGATCAATGGCGCGATCACGGTCGTTCATCCGCAGACGGATGCAGCCAACGAACAACAGCCACAGCCGCAACGGCTCTCGTGGCCGGATGCGCTGTCGCGCGAACAGCCGCGGACTCGCTCTCAGCCGACCGTTCAGCCAGAAACGATAACGGCCGAGCGTCCGGGAGAGCCCAATACAACGGCTAAAACGTCAACGGTAGCGACTTCAACGGCCGAGAGTTCAGCGAATTCCGCGCCCATGCTGGGCGCCAAGCCGGACACCATCCGGCGACATCTCGCGGTTAAACGCGCGTTGCCGCCGACCGAACGCAGCGGCGAAGCGTCATTGGCCCACGGCCGACCGATCTATGATGACTATAGCCGCGACAACGATCGCAGCGCCGAGGACGGCACACGCACCAAATATCGGACCGCGGAGCCGCAGCCTGATACGCGCCGTCAGCCGCCGCCGGCCGACGTCGCGCGCTCCGGCGATCGCGACGACCGCCGCCTTTACGATCGGTCGGACCAGGGGGATGACGACGACAGCCAGGATGCGCTGCCGCCGCAACCGCCGCCCCTGCCATTCTTCGGACTGTTCGGCGGCGGTGATCGCGACTAAGGGGTTCGCGTTAGTCGTAGTTCTTCGTCGCGGTCTATTTGCCTTGGATCGACAGACCGCCCGGGCCGACATTGATCTGCAGCCCCTGCGGCGGGTGGCGATCCCGATAGAGCTGATAGCCTAGGACGACGACGCCGATCGCAAGCGCGCCGACGATGAGATAGAGAACGTTGCTGCGGCTCACTCCTGGCCCCCGTGATCGAATCGTGCGGGCAGGATATCACGGCGCAAGGCTGCGGCGCGCGGTTTGGTTAACGCTCCAAAACCTTGGCGAGCCACAATTGCAAATCTTCCGGCACGTCCGACCGGGCGGCAATCGAAGCTGCCAGTTCCTCATCGCCATTGATGCCGATCACCAGCTTGGCGAAGCTCTTTTCCGAGATGGCCGCGTTCGGATGATCGATGACCTTGCGCTGGATCGACCCACCGCCGCGCTTGATGAGAATATCGCTGACCGCTTCGCTGAGCGCGGGCCGCGCCACGACCTTGTTCAAGAGGCTCGGTTCGACCCGCTCGTTGTCGATGACCGCGATGATCTTGTCGTCCGGCAACGCCTTGGCCCGTTCCAGGATCGGTCCGGCGACCGCGATATCGGCGTGGCCGGCAAGCCGGCCGAGCACCTCGGGCGGCCCATGATCGAGCGGCGCCAGTTTATTGCTGAGTTCGGCGAGGAGCCCCCGATCGGCATTCCTGATGAGCCGGCTCAAGACGTGATCGAACAGCGCGATCTGTTCGTCGGTGTAGGCGCCGGTGGCCGCGGCGAACAGATCGGCAATGCGCCGTAACATGCTTCGCCGCCACGTCGCCGGCGCTTGAACCAGCGTGGTGTCGAGTTCGGCCAGTAGGCTTTGCGCCGCGGGCGTCATACCCCTTGGTCATTAGACGAGGTTCCTGAAGAAACGGCGAACGCAAGCTTGATCGCCGTCCCGATGGCGCAAAACCGCCGAAATACGCATTACGACCTATTCAGGCGCTGCGCCGCCCTGCCAGCCGATACGCCATGCGGGCGTGGCCGGGGCAGTAGGAAAAGCCAGTGACCGCCTCGGTTCCACAAAAAACGAAGTCGGCTTCGCAAGGGTCGCCGATCGGCCAGCGGCACTTGCCTTGCGCCAAGGCGACGAGCGCGCAGCGCTGCGTCGTGTCGATCGGTGCCGCGGCGGTCGCCTCGATACTGGGCGCTTCCGCCGAGAACAGCCGCAAAAACCGCGGCTGGAGTGAGTGCCGCGGCCGCCGGACGCGTGGAGGGCAGCTACGCGCCGGCGATGCCGCGGGCCGCCCCGGCCCGATGCCGAGGCGATGGATTTTGCCGATGACCGCATTGCGGCTGACGCCGATTTCAGTGGCGATCTGGCTGCAAGACAATCCGGCGACAACGAAGTTTCGGAGCTGATCGATACGCTCCGCAGTCCAGGGGGTGGTCATGACAGGGCCTCGCGATTGCCGCGGCCATCTGGGCCGCCGACAGGACGAAGGCCGCGCACAACCGGCGCCCGCGGGACCTGCACAAAGCCTTCAGCGCGCGAAATCGGTGTGCGGCCGCGCGTTTTCACGCAACGCGCCGCATCACCGAGCTGCATTCGCGCTTTAAGCGATGCAAGCCCGTTGGCCCTGAGGCGAACGCCGTACGCGGAACTGACCGGAGCCGCTTTAAATGTGTTGAGCGAAAACCCTCGCCGAATCGGAAAATTGCATGATTCGACTCGCCTGCCAATAGTTAAAATGCCATTATAATGGCGTTTTAATTCGAGGAATTTGGTATGGCGCGACCGGAAAATCGCTCGGAGGCGCGGGCGCTGAGCCTAACGCTGCCGATCGAGACGTTCAATTATTTGGCCTTATTGGCCACGCTCGGCAAACTCGGTCGCACCGAAAACGAGGTGGCCACCCATATTCTCGTGCGCGAAGTCTATGAAATGCACGCCGCGCGCTTTCACGAGACGCGCATCCTGCCGCCTGCGGAAGAGCCCTGATGCGGGGAGCCGCGCTGCGGCCAGCTATTTTCGCTTGGATTCAGCTGCCGGCTATTTCACCGCCAGCAACTTAACGTCAAACAACAGCGTCGCGTTCGGCGGTATGACGCCGCCGGCGCCGCTCGAACCGTAGCCGAGACTCGGCGGAATGATCAGCGTGCGTTCGCCGCCGACCTTCATCGAGGCGACGCCTTCGTCCCAGCCGGGGATGACCTGGCCCTTGCCGAGCGGAAAATCGAACGGCTGGCCGCGATCGACGGAGGAATCGAATTTCTTGCCGCGCTTGCCGTTGTCATACAGCCAGCCGGTGTAATCCACGACGACGGTCTGTCCCGCTTTCGGCGTCGCGCCGGTGCCGACTTTGGTGTCGATGATGCCAAGCCCGTCGGCCGTCATGGTCACATGCTGGGCCCACGCGGGCGGGCTCGCGGTGACGAGAACGCCGGCAGTGATCGCAAAGAGAAGGGCGGCGATTACTCTTAAGCGTGGGAAAAATCGCATCGTCGTCTCCTCGGCTATCGGGCAGCCGTTAAGCCACGTTCGCAAGAATGAGGCAAGGCGGGGATTTGGTTTGCGGACCCGGAGTACCTCAAGATTCGGCGGGCGGTCACGCAGCGGGAGTGTCTTGCGCTACGCGCAGAGCTCCCCGCGATTTCACCCGATCAGCTTTTTGTGATGTGCGCGTGCGCGCGAGGTTGCCTACACGGAGCCGCATATCAAAGCGCCATATGCTAACGCGCCATGCTTTAAAGCGCCACGGAGTGTGCCGATGCTCGATGCCGCTGCCCCATCGCAAACGTCGCAGCTTGCGAAGCCTGCCACGGCGCTCGATCGCTTCGCCCCTTACATGCTGAGCGTTCTGCGCATCGTGGTCGCGTTGTTGTTCTTCGAACACGGCCTGTCCAAATTGTTCGGGTTTCCTCCGCACGGGGCGATGCCGCATTTTCCCCAACTCGAGTTCTTCGCCGGGACCGTCGAGTTCACCGGCGGCATTCTGGTGGCGCTCGGGCTGTTCACGCGCCAAGCGGCATTCCTGATGTCGGGCGAGATGGCGATCGGCTATTTCCTCGATCACGCGCCGAAGAGCTTCTTCCCGCTGCTCAGTGGCGGCGACGCGGCGGTTTTCTACAGTTTCTTCTTTCTCTACCTGGTGTTTGCCGGTCCAGGCCCATTGAGCCTCGACGCGCTGTGGCGCGGCAAGCCTTAGAACCGATGCCGATAGGCGGGCGCTAGCGCGACGGAAGCAGTAAATCTTCCTCAGCGAGCAGTTCGCGCAAATCGCCGAATGCCTCGATGGCGTCTTCCTCGCCGCTCACGCTCTTGAAACGATGCCACACTTCGCGCCACGGCTCCGGCCGGCCGACGCGCATCGCCTCGTCGATATAAGCGCGCGCTTCGCCGAGCGTGGCCAGCCGGCGCGGCTTCGGTGTGTCCTTGACGATAATCACCGGAACGATCGCAAAGTCATCCATTTCAGGCATCCTGGGTTTAGGCTTGGCGCTACAATAGCGCGGAAGGCGGTACGGCTGTAAGGCATCCAAGCGCGGCCGCCGCGACCATGTTGCGCGCGCGCGCGCCGGCATAGTACCTGTTGCGGCGGCCCCGCGACGGGCCTCGCGCAGCGCGGCACGTTGGCGCTACATTTAAGCGGTTCACTTGGGGGCTCTGGCGATGGCGCCGATTCACGATCCCGCGGCTTGGCAAGAGCGGCTGGCGGCGCTGCCGCTCGAACGCTACGAGGCGGGCGAGACTGTATTCGCCGAAGGTACCAAGACCGGGCGGCTCCTGATTTTGCGCAGCGGCGCCGTCGCCATCGTCAAAAGCGGCACCGAGCTTGCCACGGTGAATGAACCGGGCGCGGTGTTCGGCGAGCTGTCGGCGCTGCTCGATCAGCCGCATGGCGCCGACGTCCACACGCTGGAAGCGTCCGACTTTTATGTCGCCGAGGCCGCGCATGTGCTGACCGATCCGGCGGCGCTGGTTTACGTCACTATGGTGCTGGCGCGCCGTCTCGACGTCGCCAATCAAGGCCTGTTTGCGCTCAAGAGCCAGCTCGAGGCCGGCGAGCCGGCCAGCCTGCTCGAGCAGACCGTGGGCCGCATCGAGGGCCTGCTCAATGCCATCGGGGTTGGCTATATCCGAGCCGGCGCCGGCGTTTCCGGCTACCCGTTCGCCTGAACTGTTGGCCAAACCGCCGCAAAACGGCGGAACAACTTGCCGATTGCCCGATTAAAAACATGGGGAGCTGGCTGAGAGGGACGCAATGGCGACCCTGGCTTTAGAGCACGACGAATCGGCTGCTGCCGCGACGCGCGGCGAAAACGATCCGGTGACGCTGCACCGAACCATGCAGATGATGATCGGCGACGGTCTGCGGGAACATTACCAGGCGCCGCAGAAATTATCGCATGAGATTTTTGTGGTTTTGATGCAGTTGAACGAGGAAGACCGGCGGCGCAATACCGCCAAGCGTTCGGCGCGCGGTTCCCGCTGACCTTATGGATGCTGGCAAGCCCCGCAAATACTAGACCGCGTGCTCGCTTTGCCGGGTCACATCGCTTCGACCGGCGAGCAAGCCAGCGATCGAAATGTCTTCGTCCAAATCTTCCCAGTGCAAGCCGACCCTGCTGATGTCGACCTGCGCCCGCGCATCGGGACTGGCGCGAAACAACCGCGGGAACCAAGCGAGCGGCACGCCGAGTGTGCGGCCGTCTGACAGGTCGACCCACATTGTGTGCTCGTCAAAACGGACCGCCGTCGCCGAAATGGTCATCCCATGCCTTCAGGATTTGTGGTCGTCGTTCCGAGACAATGCGCAGGATATGCGCAAGTTCACCGGAGTTAAAGCCGTAACTCTCTTCCAGCGCGATCTCAGGCTCCAGCCGGATTTTGGCGTCTTTGCCTCCGCCCTTCACATGAACGTGCCGCGGCTCGCGCGGCAGCCCTTCGTTCGAGAAGAAGTAATAACGTAGCCCGCTGTCGCGGAAAACGACCGGCATTGCTCGCCCCGACCCGGTCCCCGTTATATCACGTCCTGCCGTCCGGGTTACACGACACGTCAGCCAGCCGAGGTGTAGACGGTCCGTCCGGTTATATCGCCTAAAGGTGCCCGCAAAGGCACGCGACATTGACCGCGCAAGCGGCCAACAGCGCAAAGAAAAGGGCCTTGTGCATCGCCGGCTCCAAAGCGGCTTTCAAGAATCGGCATACAGAGCTTGAACGAGACTCAGGGCTTGAGTCCCAAACTTTGTTTTTTGCCGGATTCACCTCTCGTTTACGGAATCCGGCACGATTCTCCAGAGCATGATCCGGAAAAGTGGATGCCGGTTTTCCGAAAAGAGCATGCTCCATCGAATAATCTAGACGATGATCCGACTCAGCCTGAGCGGATCATGGTCTAGGTCGGCGGAGCGCGGGATGACGAATCGCTCGCATCCTCCGCGGCAGGGCTGGAAGCCGGGCCGGCGCCAGCGCATATTGCGGCCATGACAGATTCTGACGAGCAACCGGTCATGGAGCCCTTTCCGGATAAGACGGGAACGGGTTGGCACGTGGTCATTCGATACCACGAGGGCCATGAGCGGCGCATCGAGGGCTTTGCCAACAAGGCCGAGGCGGTGGACTGGATTACCCAGAACGCTACGCAGGTGGACAAATAGCCGGCTATGTATTTGCCGGGGTAAACGGCGTTCGGGACCAACGGGACCCAAGGAGAGACTGAAATGGGGGCGACAGGAATTAAACGTCCAGCGGCGACATATTTCGTCGCGGCTGTGGCGCTCGCCGCGATGATTGCAGCTTTTGCAATCGGCCATGCGCGAGCGCAGCCGGTCACGCCTCCGATCACGCAGCCGTCGCCGACATTCAATCCGTCGACGCCGAACACGGTGCCGCAGCCGCCCCCGGCGCCGCTTTCCCCGACCGTGCCGAGCGGCCTGTCGGCCCCGGGTCCGGGTCCGAGTATCGAGGCGCCGCCGCCTTCCGAAAACCCGCAGACCGTTACGACGCCAACGCCGAACCCGCCTGAGGCGGCAGAGCCTACTCTATCGCCAAGCCATGTTCGTCATCATCGCCGGCTTCGCACACATTGGCGCCACCACCGCGCCCGATACTATGCCCTGCGCGTGCGAGGTCCTTCCTACTATCCGGGTCTGGGCGAGTTTTATCCGCCCTCCGTCAATCCCTGCCATATGCGCGAGTTTTGGTCCGGCTATTACGCGCCTTACTGGGCTTATAGTTGCGGTTGGTGAGTGCCGGCCCCGCGCGTCATTGCGAGGAGCGTTCGCGACGAAGCAATCCAGATCGGCGCATCAGAACTGGATTGCTTCGCTTACGCTCGCAATGACGCGTGATTTGTAGGATGGGTAGAGCGAAGCGAAACCCATCAACGATCCGCGCGGCTGCATGATGGGTTTCGCAAGGGCTCTACCCATCCTACGGGCTAGTTTTATGCGCGGTGCCAAATGAAAGGGGCGGCCTTTCGGCTGCCCCTTTTTCATTTTCATGGAAGTCAGATGCTCAGTCAGTGAATTCGACGCAACCTTTTCCGCATAGGGCGATTCTCATGAGGTCTTCGGTCGTACGTCCCCCGAGCCCTGAGAACGTAATCCGGGCGGACTTCCCCGAAACCGCGGTTGCTATTCTCATTAAATCTTTTGTCGTTCTTCCACCTGCTTTAAGGAAGAATCCTCCGCCACTAGTGGCGATACGCATCAAATCCTCGGTTGTCCTTCCCTCTAACATGCGCAGCCTCGTTACGAACATCCCGTGGTCCCGCCGCACGTATCGCACTTCAAGCACGTGCCGTTGCGCACCAACGTGAAATTCCCGCACTCGCCGCAGGCTTCGCCTTCGTAGCCTCTGGCTTTGGCTTCGGCGCGCTTTTCGGCCGCGGCGTGCTTGGCATGCGTGCGTACCTCGGTGCGGTGCTCGAGCTCTTGCGCCGGCGAGAGTTTCGCTTCGGGCTCGGACTTGAGCGCGGTGGCGCCGGAGACTTCGCCGCGGGCGCCGGAGGAGGCAAGGGCGGTGACGTTCGACATCGTCCCACCCCGGTTGCCTTCGGCAACCGACCCTCCCCCTACAGGGGAGGGTGAAGAGACTTCGCCGCGATCGCCGCCGCCTTGCATCACTTTGAGCCGGTCGGTGCGCGAGCGGGTCAGGCCCTTCGACACATAGCGCGTGTCGGGGGTGGGCCTGCCTTCCTCGACGCCTTTGCCGAGCGCGTCAAAGCCACCTTCGCTCGGTTCGACATGGGCGAGGTCGAAGCGCGACAGATAGCTCACCGCCAGCTCGCGGAACACGTAGTCCAAAATCGAGGTGGCGTATTTGATCGAGTCGTTTCCCTGCACCGGGCCGGACGGCTCGAAGCGGGTGAAGGTGAAGGCATCGACATATTCGTCGAGCGGCACGCCGTATTGCAGGCCGAGCGAGACCGCGATGGCAAAGTTGTTGAGGAGCGAGCGGAGCGCCGCGCCTTCCTTGTGCATGTCGATGAAGATTTCGCCGAGCTTGCCGTCGTCATATTCGCCGGTGCGCAGATAAATCTTATGCCCGCCGACCACGGCTTTTTGCGTATAGCCCTTGCGGCGATCCGGCATGCGCTCGCGCTCGCGCATGACGACGATGCGCTCGACCACCTTCTCGACGATCTTTTCGGCGAGCCCCGAAGCCCGCGCCGCTGCCGGCCGGTCGAGGAACGCTTCGATGACGTCTTCGTCCTCGTCCTCGTCGGCGATAAGCTGGCTTTGCAGCGGCTGCGAGAGCTTCGAGCCGTCGCGGTAGAGCGCGTTGGCCTTCAGGCCGAGCTTCCAGGACAGAACGTAAGCCGCCTTGCAGTCCTCGACCGTCGCTTCGTTCGGCATGTTGATGGTTTTGGAGATGGCGCCGGAGATGAACGGCTGCGCCGCCGCCAGCATGCGGATGTGGCTGTCGACCGAGAGATAACGCTTGCCGGTGCGGCCGCACGGATTGGCGCAGTCGAACACGGCATAGTGCTCGGGCTTCAGATGCGGCGCGCCTTCCACCGTCATGGCGCCGCAGACGTGGATGTTGGCGGCCTCGATCTCGCGCTTGGTGAAGCCGAGATGCGCAAGGAGGTCGAAGCTCGGCGCGGCGAGGTCGGCGGCGTCGACGTTAAGCTGGTCACGTAAGAAGTCGGCGCCAAGCGTCCACTTGTTGAAGGCGAATTTGATGTCGAAAGCGGTCGGCAGCGCCTTTTCCACTTTCTCGATCGCTTCGTCGGTAAAGCCTTTGGCTTTGAGCGTGGTGTGGTTGATGGCCGGCGCTTGCCCGAGCGAACCGTGGCCCACCGCATAGACGGTAATTTCCGCAATATCCGCTTCGCTATAGCCAAGCACGCGTAAGGCTTCAGGCACGGTGCGGTTGATGATCTTGAAGTAACCGCCGCCGGCGAGCTTTTTGAATTTCACCAGCGCGAAATCGGGCTCGATGCCAGTGGTGTCGCAATCCATGACGAGACCGATGGTGCCGGTCGGCGCCACCACGGTGGACTGCGCATTGCGGTAGCCGTGCGTCTCGCCGAGCGCGATGGCGCGGTCCCAGGCGCGCCTGGCATGCTCGATCAACGTGCGGTCCGGGCAGGCTTTGGCGTCGAGCGGCACCGGCGGCGTCGCCATCGTCTCATAGCCGATGCGGTCGCCGTAAGCGGCGCGGCGATGATTGCGCATCACCCGCAGCATCACCTCGCGGTTCTCGGCGTAGCGCGGGAAGGTGCCGAGTTCGGCCGCCATTTCGGCGGAGGTGGCGTAGGACACCCCGGTCATGATCGCGGTCAGCGCACCGCAGATGGCGCGACCGGCCTCGGAATCATAGGGAATGCCCGACGACATCAGGAGGCCGCCGACATTGGCGTATCCCAGGCCGAGCGTGCGGAAGTCGTAAGAGCGCTGCGCGATCTCCTTCGACGGGAATTGCGCCATCAGCACCGAGATTTCGAGCACGACGGTCCACAGCCGCACCGCATGCTCGTAGCCTTCGATGTCGTAGCTCTGGCTCTTTAAGCCTTCGCCGCTGGTGAGCGACGGATTGGTCGGCGTGTGGAAGGAAAGCAGGTTCAGCGAGGCGAGATTGCACGCGGTGTCGTCGAGGAACATGTATTCCGAGCACGGATTCGACGCGACGATCGGCCCTGACGCGGCGCAGGTGTGCCAGTCGTTGATCGT
>JBARER010000071.1:0-7856 GCA_049796395.1 Xanthobacteraceae bacterium | reverse complement strand
GCTCGGCAGTGGGCGCATGGCCCCAACGCTCGACGGTCACCTCACGGCCTTTGCGGTCCTGCAATCGTCCGGCGCGCATGTCGCCGGCCGGTGCTTGGCGCCGCTCGGTTTCGCGCTCCGCGCCGCGATATTTGCGGTGCAGCTTTTTCGTTGGGCGATCGCTCTCGTGCGTGCGCCAGGCGTGATCGAGCGATTGTCGCTGTTTGCTTTTGCCAGCAGGGCCCGTCGGTGGGCCGGCGCTCTCGTGCGAGCGCCGCGCGTGGTCGGGCGATTGGCGTTGTCTGCTGTTGCCGATTGGGCCGGCTCGAGGCGCCGCGCTCTCGCCCGAGCGCCGGGCGCGATCCGGAGATGGACGCTGTTGGCGTTTATCGATTGCGCCCGTTGGCCGTTCGGCGCGGCGCACTTCGCGGGGCTCCGGCGCCGCGGGCGGTGCGCTCGGCGTGACCGGTCCGGAGAAATCCGACCCTGCGAGCGCGATAAGCTTGTCGCCGAGCTGCTCGCGCAAGGTTCTTGTCCGCACCTCCTCGACAGCGCGTTCGGCGAGTTCGCCCAGTCGGAAGGGGCCGAACGAGACGCGGATGAGCCGGGTCACCGTGAGTCCGAGTTGGTTGAGTACGTTGCGGACCTCGCGGTTCTTTCCCTCGCGGATCGCAAACGTCAGCCAAAGGTTCGAGCCCTGTACGCGGTCAACCGCGGCTTCGATCGGCCCGTAATGGATGCCGTCGATGGCGATGCCGGCACGCAAGGCGTCGAGCTCGGCCTGAGTGACCGAACCATGAGCGCGTACGCGATAGCGGCGCAGCCAGCCGGTCGAAGGCAGCTCCAAGACGCGCGCCAGCGCTCCGTCGTTGGTGAGCAGAAGCAGTCCCTCGGTATTGAAGTCGAGCCTGCCGACGCTGATCAGCCGCGGCAGATGCGCCGGCAGCTTGGCAAAAATGTTCGGCCGGCCGCGTGGATCGGCATGCGTGGTCAGAAGCCCGCGCGGCTTGTGATAAAGGAACAGCCGCGTACGCTCGGGTTGGCGCAGCGGTTCGCCGTCGACGCTGATGCGATCCTGCGCGGTGACGTTGAACGCAGGCTTCGTCATGACCGCGCCGTTGACCGCGACGCGCCCGGCAGCGACCCATTCCTCGGCCTCGCGGCGCGAGGCCAACCCGGCGCGGGCAATCACTTTGGCGATACGCTCGCCGGATTTGTGCTGTTCGCCGTTGCCGTCCATAGTTCGCCTCGCGAGCGCTGATAGCAGAGTGGATCGAACGCGGCCAGCAGCGAGCAGAAGCGACGATGCCGTCTTTTATGGAGTTGGCCTTGGCGGAAGCCCGCCGCGCCGGCGACCGCGGCGAGGTGCCGGTCGGCTGCGTCATCGTCCGCGATGGGGCGGCGATCGCCCGCGCGGGCAATCGCACCGTCACCGACCGCGACCCGACCGCGCACGCCGAAATCATCGCCATCCGCGCCGCGGCGAGCCTCCTCGGCTCGGAGCGGCTCGACGACTGCGATCTCTATGTCACGCTCGAGCCTTGCGTCATGTGCGCCGGCGCGCTGTCGTTCGCGCGCATCCGGCGGCTCTATTACGCCGCCGCTGATCCGAAGGGCGGTGCGGTCGACAACGGCGTGAAGTTTTTTGCCTCGCCGTCCTGCCACCATCGGCCGGAAGTTTATGGCGGACTGGCTGAAGCCGAAGCAGGCGCGCTGTTGAAAGAGTTTTTTCGGGAGCGGCGAGGATCAGGCTGCCAATAACGCCCCGAGCTTCTGCTTCAGTTCAGCCGCCGCGTTTTCGGCCGCCCGGATGATCGAACTCGCTTGCGAAAAGTCCATGCCGCGAAACAGGCTCACATTCGGCCGGATCACAAGATCGGGCGTGGCGCGGCGCAATTTGGCGGCTAGGATGGCGCTGCCCATCACCAATATCGTGATGTAAAGGCTTTCCCACAGGCTCGGCATGTCAGCGCGGTCAGCCATCGGGGCACCGAATACGTCGACCGCGACAACAATGTCGGCCTGCCCGGCGAGCGCGTCATAAGGGACTGGATTGGTGGTGCCGCCGTCGATCAAGACGCGTCCATCCAGTATGACCGGCCGGAACAGACCGGGGATGGCGATCGAGGCGGCGAGCGCCGGGCGCAGCGGACCTGATGACAGTGGCGCTTCCTCGCGGCGGTGCAGGTCGGTCGCCATCACCGTCAGCGGGATTTTCAGCATCGCGAAATCCGCCGGCACGGCTTCGGGCAAGAATTCCGCGCAGGCTTTTTCCGCGTCCATTTGCGTTGCCCGGCTGATGGAGCCGGCAAACAAGTCGCTGAGCGTTCCGGCGCGTGCCTTTAAGAAACGCCGCCGCATTTCGCCGCGCGCATGTGCGATCGCCAGCACGTGGCGGCGGATATCGTGGCCGGATAGGCCTGCTGCATAAGCGGCGCCGATCAGCGCGCCGATGGAGGTGCCGGCGAGGGCGGCCGGTTTCACGCCCATCTGGTCGATCGCTTCCAGTATCGCGATATGCGCGAGTCCGCGCGCGCCGCCCGAGCCGAGTGCGAGCGCGAAGGTCTTCATGACGCCGCCTGTTGCGCGAACTCCCAGCCCTTGGCGGCGAGCGGCGCGACCAGGGCGCCTTTATCGGCGGCTACGGCGCTGGTCGCGGTGCCGTCGCGCACGCGGCCGGCAATGCCTTGCATGATCGCGGCGAGGCGGAAGAAATTATAGGCGAAATACGCCGGCAGATGCGGTCGCGGATCGAGGCCGGTGCGGCCGACGTAGGCGTCAACATAACCGGCCAGCGATGGAATGCCGAGCGCGTTCAGATCGAAGCCTGTCAGCGAGCCGGTGCCGGCCTGCGAATGCGGCATGTGCCACGCCATCAGGTGATAGGAGAAATCGGCCAAGGGATCGCCGAGCGTTGAGAGTTCCCAATCGAGCACCGCCAAGATTTTGGCTGCATCTGAGGCGACGATCATATTGTCGAGCCGGTAGTCGCCATGCACCAGTCGCGGCGGCTGCGCCGGCGGCAAGTGCGCCGGCAGCCATTCGATCAGGCGCTCCATCGCCGCGATGGGCTGCGTCTCCGATGCGCGGTACTGCTTCGACCAGCGCTCGACCTGCCGCGCCACGTAATTTTCGCCGCGGCCATAATCGGCAAGGCCGATCTTCGCCGGATCGAAATTGTGCAGCCGCGCCAGCGTCGCATTCATGGCGTCGTAGACTTGCGCGCGCTCATCGATGCTCGCCGCCGGCATATGCGGCTCCCAGAACACCCGGCCGTCGACGAAAGCCATGACAAAGAACGCCGTGCCGATCACCGCTTCATCGGCGCAATAGAGGATCGGCTCGGGCACCGGGAACTGCTGGCCATGGAGCGCGCGCATGACGCGGTATTCGCGGTCGACGGCATGCGCCGACGGCAACAGCTTGCCCGGCGGCTTGCGGCGCAATGCGTAGTGCCGCAGCGGCGTCTCGATGAGATAGGTCGGATTGGACTGGCCGCCCTTGAATTGGCGCACCGCGAGCGGACCGGTAAAGCCTTCGATCTGATCGCGCAGATAGGCTTCGAGCCGCGCCGCATCGAAGCGCAGCTGTTCGGCGACGTCACGCGTGCCGGAAAATGTGCTTTGACGGTCAGTCATGGCCCGAGTCTAGCCCGCGCCGAAGAAGCCCAGCAATGCTTGTGCGGTCGCGTCCGGATTCTCCTCGGCCAGATAATGACCGCTGGAAATGGCGAAGCCGCGCACATCCGGCGCCCAGGTGCGCCAGCAGGAAAGCGGATCGACGCCGGCATTGGCCGGAAGCCCGCTCGATCCCCACAGCGCCAGCACCGGGCAGGTTATTGTCTTGCCCGCGGCGCGGTCGGCCTCATCGTCGGCAAGATCGACGGTGCGGCCGGCGCGATAATCCTCGCACATCGCGTGGATACGGGTCGGATCGTCGTAAGCGGCGTGATAATGCGCCAACGCGCGCGGATCGAAAATCGCAACCGTCTTCCCTTGGGAGCCGGCGCTGGCTCTGGAGTCGAAAAAGAACTTCGGATCATGCCCGATCAGGGTCTCGGGAAACGGCTCCGGCAGAGACAGGAACAGCCAGTGCCACGCCCGGGCCGCGAGGCAGGCGTCCATGCGCTGCCACATGTCCCAGGTGGTGATGATATCGAGCACGGCGAGCTCTTCGATGCGCCCGGGATGATCGAGCGCGAGCCGATAGCCGACCCGCCCGCCGCGGTCGTGGCCGGCGAGCCGGAAACGGGCAAACCCGAGGGCCTCCATGACCTCCACCATGACGGTGGCCATGGCGCGCTTGGAGTAGGGCGCATGATCAGCATTCGCCCGCGGCGCCGCCGACCAGCCGTAGCCGTGCAGGTCGGCAATCACCAGCGTGAACCGCTCGGCAAGTGACGGCGCTACGCGATGCCACATGACATTGCTCTGCGGGTGTCCGTGCAGGAGCAAGAGCGGCGGTTTATCGTCGCCGCTGACGCGGGCGAAAATGCGTCCGCTCGCGGTGTCAATCCAGCGCGAGGCGTAGCCGGGATAGAGATCGGCGAGGTCGGGCATTGTCGTCAGCTTGCATTGTCTTCAGGTCGGACGCGCCGCAACAATATCGGTTTGGGTGAAATCATCGCCTTTGAAAAGAATAGGGATGCCGCGGCTCTTTGCCAGCGCGTAGGCGAAGCAATCTGCGAGGTTAAGGCGGGCGCAGTGGCGGCCCTTGCCGAAGCGGAAGAAAGCGTCGATCGCGGCGCCAGCCTGCTCTCCGTTGACGTCTACAATTTCAATGCCGAGACTGGATATGGTATCCGCAACTTTGCGTGGATCGGATTGCAAGTTGCGCCCGGCAATCACCATTTGGGTCTCGACATAGGAAACGACCGAGATGATGGCCGTTGTTCCGTCAAGGATATTTATAAAATGAGCAGCGTCGTCTTCTTCGCGGATGATCGCCACCACGACAGAAGTATCGACAACGATCATACCGGTACGCCGTTCTCATCGTAACCGATGATTTCCTCGTCAGTCAGGCCTTCATTGATCTTCGGCAGCGACCGAAAGTAAGCGAGGTTTCTTGCCAGAGCCTCACGGTTGACGCGGCCCTTACGTTTGGGCGTCCCAAGGCGGGAGAGCCTCTCATCCACGGCCCGCTCGACGGCGGCCGTCAACGTCTCTCCGGTGCGTTTGGCAAGCCTGCGGATTTTGGCCTCCGCTTGGCCATTTTTGATGATAATGCCCATTGGGCCCTACGTATATAAAATGAGTTCATGCATATATACTCTTGTCGGCCCTGATTGTCATTGCCTCGCGTTCTCGCGCTCGACCGCGCGCCAGCCGATGTCATGGCGGCAGAAACCCTCTGGCCAACGGATCAAGCCGATGGCCTCATAGGCGCGCTTCCGCGCATCGCGTACCGTCTCGCCGACCGCCGAGACATCGAGCACGCGGCCGCCATCGGCGAGGATTTTTCCGTCCTCGGCTTTGGTGCCGGCGTGAAATATCTCCACCCCTGCGACGGTGCCGGCGGCGTCGAGACCTTCGATGACGGTGCCGCGCGCGTAGCTGCCGGGATAGCCCTTTGCCGCCATCACCACGGTCAGCGCCGGTTCGTCATACCAGCGCAGGTCGAACGATTTGAGTTGTCCATCGCGGCTTGCCAGCAAGGCGGGAACCAGGTCGGACATCAGCCGCAGCATCAGCACCTGCGTTTCCGGATCGCCGAAACGGACATTATATTCGATCAGCTTCGGCCCCTCGCGCGTAATCATCAATCCGGCATAGAGCACGCCCTTGTAGGGTGACCCGGCCGCCCGCATGGCCTGCATGGTCGGCGCGATGATTTCGGCCATGACGCGCGCGCTCATCGCCGCGTCGATATTCGGCGCCGGCGAATAGGCGCCCATGCCGCCGGTATTCGGTCCCTTGTCGCCATCGTAAGCGCGCTTGTGATCCTGCGCTGTTGTCAGCGGGATCGCAGTTGCGCCATCGCATAGCGCGAAGAAGGAGGCCTCTTCGCCGTCGAGGAAGTCCTCCACCACAACCTCGGCGCCGGCATCGCCCAAGCTCCCGCCGAACATCATGTCGATCGCCGCCTCGGCTTCCGCGACGGTTTGCGCCACGACGACGCCCTTACCGGCGGCGAGCCCGTCCGCTTTCACCACGATCGGCGCGCCTTGCGCCTGGACGTAAGCCTTCGCGGCGGCAGCAGCGGTGAAGCGCTCATAGGCTGCCGTTGGGATACTGTTCGCCCGGCAAAGGTCTTTGGTGAAGCCTTTGGAGCCTTCCAGACGCGCCGCCGCACGGTTCGGGCCGAAGGCCTTGATGCCGGCGGCTTCGAGCGCGTCGACGATGCCGGCGCATAACGGGCCCTCCGGGCCGACGACGACGAAATCGATGCTGGCGCTCTCGCAGAACAGGATGACCGCTCTGGGATCGGCGGGGTCGAGCGCGACGCACTCGGCCTCGCGCGCGATTCCGGCATTACCCGGCGCGCAATAAAGCCTGTCGGTAAGCGGACTTGCCGCCATCTTCCAGGCCAGCGCATGCTCGCGTCCGCCAGAGCCAAGGAGCAGAATGTTCATGAGGCACACATTTTGAGGGCTCTGGCTGGTCTTGCGAGCGGTCCGGCCTATGTAGCAAAACAGGGCGGGCGAGCCGACTCGCCAAACCTGATCCTGTGCAGAACCATATGAACGAACCGCGGCTCAATTTGCCGGAACTGACCGTCTCCGAGCTGTCGACGGCGCTCAAGCGCACCATCGAAGACGCTTACGGCTACGTGCGCGTGCGCGGCGAGCTCGGCAAGGTGAGCTATCACAGCAACGGTCACGTCTATTTCGACCTCAAGGACGATCGCGCCTGCATCTCCGGCGTCATCTGGCGTTCGAGCGCGCCGCGCATCAAATTGCGGCTGGAGGCCGGTCTCGAAGTGGTCATTACCGGCCGGCTGACTACGTATCCCGGCCGCTCGCAATATCAGATCATCGTCGAGAAGCTGGAGCCGGCCGGGATCGGCGCGCTGATGGCGCTCCTGGAGGAGCGCAGGCAAAAACTCACTGCCGAGGGCCTATTTGACGAAGCGCGCAAGCAGCTATTGCCGTATCTGCCGGCGGTCATCGGCGTCGTCACGTCGCCGACCGGCGCGGTTATCCGAGACATCCTGCATCGCCTCGCCGACCGTTTCCCGCGGCATGTCCTGCTCTGGCCGGTCAAGGTGCAGGGTGAGAGTGCCGCCGCCGAGGTCGCCGCCGCGATCGACGGCTTCAACGCCCTCGAACATGGCGGAACGCCGCCGCGTCCGGATATCATCATCGTGGCGCGCGGCGGCGGTTCGCTCGAGGATTTGTGGTCGTTCAACGAAGAGATCGTCGTGCGCGCGGCCGCGGCCAGTTTCATTCCGCTGATCTCCGCGGTCGGGCATGAAACCGATGTCACGCTGATCGATTTCGCCGCCGACCGCCGCGCCCCGACGCCAACGGCCGCGGCTGAAATGGCGGTGCCGGTCCGTGCCGACCTCTTAGTGGACACCGATTCATTAGCACGCCGGGCTCTGGCCAGTTGGCGGCGCAATCAAGAGGCTCGCTGCACCGAATTGCGCGCGGCGGTTCGGGCGCTGCCGAAGGCCGACGAAGTTTTGGCGATCCCGCGGCAGCGGCTGGATCATGCCGCTGCTGGATTGCGCCGTGCGTTGCGCGCCAACGCACACATCCACCACATGAGTTATTCGCGTATCGCCGGCCGGCTCGGCGTGCAATTGCTGCGGACGAATGTCGAGCGCCGGCGCGAACGCTACGGCGCGATGGCGCAACGGCTGCGCGCCGCCGTCGCCGCGAATATCGCCGTGCATCGCACCCGGCTCATCCGCGAGCGCGATCGGGTCGGCGC